>JAHFQV010000105.1 GCA_023259175.1 Oxalobacteraceae bacterium
CGAGGCTAAGATGGGTCGTGCTGCGTAAGCTGAAGTTGTGCTCAATTGTCCCTGATAAAAAGCGCGCAGATCGGCTACTTGCTGTGCCCGGGTTGCGTCATCGAGATAGGTCATATGCCCGCCCGCATAATTGCGTATCGCGATGCGACTGCTCATTTTTAAACGGCTTAGCTCCAATTCACTGCTAAGAAATGGGGTGGCGGTATCGTGATAGCCGTTCATGTTTACGACACGCAGTTTCGGATTTAAAGTCATGGCTGCACCCAAATCAGGCACCACATCGGGATAATCCTGCCCGGCATGTTTGAAGTTCCAGCTACTGAGCGCATCGCTCTCCAAAACATAGGGCGCATCACCCCAATATTTGAGTTGGTCATGCAAATAACTAGAGATCGCCTGTGCAAATCCCGGTTTGATGTAATTAAACGAAGGGTCGGCACCGTTACTGGCCAAGCTCGAATTATTGTCCGCCAACATACGGCTATCGAGCCGTCCCAAGGTGAAATTCGGTATCAGGTTTTTGCGATAATAAACTGGAGCCATATCAAAATGGCTGCGCCATACTTCAGTCGTTAATCCTGCGTAATCGCTGAGATTTTGTAATAGCGGTGCGCTCGGAAGTTGATTGGAAAAAATCCATTGCGCAAGCGCTGGTGAATAAGTCTGGACATTAAAATCTCGCATCTCTTGCATATAGCTGTCGAGCGAAGTGGGTTTGGAAATTATCTTTTGATGAAAGTGAGCAGTGGCCGCCAAGGTCGGAAATAAGCCACCACAATATGCGTTCGCACTCGGAGCCAATGCGCAATCGTCATTGTAGTTCATGGCAGGTGACTGCAACACCAAGCCCTCCAAGCGCGTGCCAGCCATTTCCAATAAGGATGCCAAGACCGGTGTGCGGGTACCACCATAGGATTCGCCAAACAAATATTTCGGTGAATCCTTACGCGCATTGACCTCAATATAGCGCAGCACAAAATCACGAAAGGCAGCAGCATCGACATCTACGCCCCAAAAATTTTGATTAGTATTCGGTGCCAGCGCTTGCGAATAACCTGTGCCTATCGCATTAACAAAAACCAGATCACTGACTTTCAATAAGCTCTCACTATTATCGACCAGTTTAAAATTGCCATTGAGCTGCATGGATGGAATGCCCGTTGCCAACCTTTGCGGGCCAAAAGAACCCAGGTGCAACCACACCGTATCGGAGCCGGGGCCACCGTTATAGAAAAAGGTGACGGGACGCGTGCCAAGATTTTGATTGTCCAGTGTATAGGCGACATAAAAAAAAGCGGCTTGCGGTGCGCCAGAGCTCAGCGCACGCGCATGGAGATGACCTGCGGTCGCATGGTATTGCAAACTATCGCCATTGATGTTTAGGGTATGCGCCGTCGTGGCTGCATTTTCTTGTGCACCTGTGAGGCTGCCATTCGCTTGCGCCGAATAAATCGTTTTATCGACGACAACACCAGCAGGCACCGTATCTTGAACTGGTGACGTTGCACCTGAAGAGCCGCCACCACACGCGGACAATAGGACACTGGCCGTCATCACGCTCAAAATGACAGGTTTTAGTTTGCTCATATTAGAACTCATAGGTACTCCTAATTCGATAACGGCTCGCGTAAAACGCGCTGAATCCACTGGCGCGCAAATGCCAAAAAATGAAAATGAAAATGAAATTTATTTGGCACTATATCTGCTTTCACATAGATTTTCCAATTCCAAAAGAACTTCCTCTTGTTTTTCCTCTGTGTCTCTGTGCCTCAGTGTTGAGGGGTTTTACTGAGGTGCGACATTGAGACCGCAAATACAACAAGCGTGACGATTAGAACCCGTTTTCTAAACAAGCTGTTTTTTCACCGTGTTTTATCTCTCAAAACATCGTCAATCAAAAATCTAAAATCCGCAAAATAGTCCCGTATTCACTAGGTTTTTTGCTGCATCGCAAATTGAACTTTGCGCGCGCTATTTCGATAATCGGCAACAGATCAGTGGCATCAGTCGCATTCTTCATTACAAGATTTCACGCAAAGAAACCAAAGTCTCTGATCTTTCTGTCGGTATTTTAGTCGCTGTTTCCGCGCCACATTTTTTTTGCTCAAACAGCATTCCTATCATCAAAAATAATTGCACTCTGCTGGTCACGAGCGCGGCTTAGTTACGTCTGTTACGCCCGTTCAGAAAGCATATTTTTTGATGAAATGTTCAATTTGGGGAGTTCAGCAATGAAACGCAATTTCAACTTCAGTTTTGATTTCAGTTTTAATATTCGCGCTCTTTTTCTCTGCACCATTCTCATCGCCAGTGGATTATTTTCCACGATGGCACACGCCACCAACTACAGCTTGTGGATTAATGGTCGTACCGGTGGCGGCACCATAGGGGACTACAATAGTTTCACTTACTGGGGGCCATCGTCGACCGCCGCAGGTATCAACAAGAAAGCAGTTAACTGGGACGGATACAATAGCATCGCCTCGCAAAACAGCAAGATACGCGATGCATTGGATTGCTTCTGTACAGGATCGAATTGGTGCTATATCGCCACCCACAGTGCGGGCGATTTAATGCTCGGCTACACCTTGGCGAACTATGGTGGATCTGCTCGCATGAAGAAAAATGCAGTGTCCAATAGCAGCGGTCAGTGTGGGAACAGCGATGGCACTTCTCAGAGCGGTTGGAATATCAAATGGGTACGCACCGCGTCCGGCGCAGCGGGTGGATCAGAGCTTTCCGATGCAGGTTCATGGGCGGTATCAGAACCCTTGGTGAAGGATTTGAAAACCACGACCGCACGTGCTATGTTCAACCACAATGACACCCACAATGTTTGGTTCTACATGTATGCCGGTGCCAAAGGTACCTTCTATTCTGGCATTCTACCTGGGCAAGACGACGAGGCAGTCGCCTACCATAGCACAGGCGGAATTGCGGGTTCGTCCGGCCAATCATTATGTAATCCTTCCGATTGGTTTTGCAACGATCTCACCATGGGCACCGCAGCCAATGAGGGTGGAAGTGTGAAATGGTCATATCATTCTGTGACCTTCAGGGACGATGCTGAAGCCTACAATCACTACGCCAACGGTAATTGGCAGGGCATCATTTCAGTCGTGCGAACGGCAATGGTGAGCACTGCGATTTAGGCCAACATCATGCCGACCAAGCGCGCCCCCAAGACGACTTCGAGCACAGCAAACCGATTTGTAAAACACAAATCGAAATGGGTGTTGGTCCTCGTGTTGAGCGCGCTTGGTTTCTGGTTTTGGCGCGCAGATATCCAAGAGCGCCCGACGCAATCTAAGCATGCTGAACACAAAACATCCACGGCGGCATTCTCCATTTTTGACACACTGCCACCAGCGGCGGGCGGGCAAAAAAAGTCCGAACCGCAGACGGGTGACGAAGCCAATCCTAAAAAGAACTTAGAGCAAGTGAGCAAACAATATTGTCAGTACAAAAGCGCGACACAATATCCCAACAACTCGCGCCCTATCGCTGAACATCCCGATCAAATCTATCCGAATCAAGCCATCGAAGAACATCACGCTATGCGCAACCGCAACGGCGGCAGCAATCGCGATTATCAAATCACGACCACACAATCACGGGTTTATTTGGCGGCGCAAGAAAGTCTAGTTTTCAGCTTACGTGCAAGTGATCAAACTCAACAAATCCAAACGATCAATATCGAGCGGGTGTTGGCGCACGGCTTAAATTTTGGCACCGCAAAACCCGCGCCAGAAATCGCTTTGCGTATGCAAGACGATGGCCAGCTTGGCGACCAAGTTGCCGCCGACGGACTCTATACCAGCGTGTTTTCGCCCGCGCAAACAAGTTTTGCCCAGTTTGCTGGAACCATACGCATCGAAGTGCAATACCGTGTTCAGGGACAAGCGGGACAAGTTTTTTTCGACGTGATTTACTCGCCCACGGTTCCAGCGATTTGGAATGGAAAAATTCGCGAAAACATAGAGCAAGGGGCATTAGTTTTTCACCTACCCATGACGGTGCAACAAGCAGGCCGTTACATCGTCAATGGCCGCGTCGATGATGCCCAAGGCAAGCCCTTTGCCTTTTTAAATTTCAATGGCTTATTGAGCCAAGGCAATCAAGACGTGATCCTAAGCGTCGCCGGAAAACTCCTGCGCGATCAGACTCCTTCATTTCCTTTAAGCCTGCGCGACATCGATGGCTACTTACTCAAAGAAGATGTCGATCCCGACCGCGCCCTCATTCCACGCCTAGTTGGTTTAGCCCATCTCAGCAAAAGCTACTCACTGAAACAATTTTCGGATCAAGAATGGGATAGCGAAGAGCGACAGCGCTACCTCAGCGAATTTTCCAAAGATGTCGCGCTAGCGAGAAAAGCCTTGGGCGAACAAGCCCCAGAACTAGCACGTAGCTTGCCTGAGAATATTTGCGACTGGGTACGATAAGTTTTTTTGCGGTATGCTACGTTTGTTTTGAGACTTTCAAGAACGAAGCAAAAACCATGAAAACCATGAAAACCATCGGCCTCATCGGCGGCATGAGCTGGGAATCGACCCTGCCTTACTATCGCCAGATCAATGAAATCATTCAGCAAAAATTAGGCGGATTGCACTCCGCAAAAATAATTTTGTGGAGTGTCGATTTTCACGAAATCGAAGTCTTGCAACGCGAGGGACGGTGGCAAGAAGCTGGGCAAATTTTAGCCCAAGCAGCACACTCACTAGAAAATGCCGGTGCGGAATTCATCGTTTTGTGCACCAATACCATGCACAAAGTTGCCCCCACCATTGAAGCGGCCATCGCGATTCCATTCCTACACATCGCCGACCCGACGGCACTCGCCATCAAAAGTAGAGGCATACAAAAAATCGGACTGCTAGGGACGCGATTTACCATGGAAGAAGAGTTTTACAAATCACGCCTAGAGAGCAAGCATGGCTTACAGGTACTCACCCCCAATGCAGCCGGGCGAGATCAAATACATGGCATCATTTACGAAGAACTTTGCCTCGGAAAAATCCAAGATAGTTCACGCGACATTTACCGTCAAGTGATGCAGGACTTAGTCGCACAAGGCGCGCAAGCAATCATCCTTGGCTGCACCGAGATTTCTCTATTGGTCGGCGCACAAGATGCCAGCGTAGCGCTTTTCGACACAACACAACTACACGCGCAAAAAGCTGCGGAGTTTGCTTTGGCTTGAGTGTGGATACAAAGACGAAACCGCTATTGATTTTATTGCCGGGTATGGATGGAACGGGAGAACTGTTTGCGCCGCTCCTTCGTGAATTAGACTCGGACATCGAAGTTCTGGTTGTTGCTTACCCTTGCGATGAAGCTTGGAATTACCTGCAGTTGGAACATCATGTACGCGGCTATTTACCGATCAATCGCCCTTACGTTTTATTGGGCGAATCTTTTTCTGGACCCATTGCAATCGCCATCGCCGCCTCGCGACCGCCGCAATTAATAGGGCTCATTCTTTGTTGCACCTTCGCCCGCAATCCGCAAGCACTCTTGGCTCCATTTCGTGCTTGCTTACGGCTTTTGCCAAAACAATTTCTACCCGATTGGTGTATATGGAAGCCGATGCTCGCTGGCTACGTCACACCCGAACTAAAACGCATTTTACTAGAGGCCACCGCCAAAGTATCCTCGCGCGCATTGCAAACGCGAGGCATCGCAGCACTCAGCGTCGATTACACGGACATGGTCAGTTCGCTGACACTACCGATTTTATATTTACGCGCTTTGGACGACTGGGTAGTGCCAAAATCGGCGACGCTACACTTACTTGCACAAAGTCCTCATATTGTCGTCGTTGACTTTCACGCACCCCATTTTCTGTTACAGGTCAAAGCTAGGGACGCTGCGCGGGTCATTGAGCGATTTTTCAGAAGCTTTTAGGACTTGACTTGATCCGAAATTTTTTCACCCCATTCACATCCTTCTGAGAGCACTAGTTTACAATCTATATTACGATGCGCCACACTTCAGGATGCTATGAAAGACGATTTTGCAATACGTATGCCGCCACTGATACAGTCAGTTGAAATCGGTGAACATCAAGCGATTATCATTGATGATTTTTTGCTTGATCCACAAGCCTTGATTGCGCTTGCTGCGCAAAGTCAATTTGAGCCTTATCCAGGTGTGGAAGACAAAAAGGGCTATCCCGGTATCCGTGCGCAGGCACCTCGCTTGTATTCGCAAACGATTACCGAATTGCTGGAACCTTTAATTAAACTCAATTTTGCCGTGCCGGAAACTTTGGAACTGCGCAAGAGTATCTGCGCCTTTTCGCTCACCACCATGCCAGCCCATGCACTTGGTACTTTGCAGTGTACGCCGCATTTCGATGCCAGCACGCCGCATCATATGGCGGTCTTACTTTATCTTTGCGATCATCATCATGGTGGCACCGGATTTTATCGTCACAAGGCCACGGGCATACAGCAAATCACGGAGAATAATCGCGAACGCTATCTCGATATCTACTACGCAGAAATCAATGCACGCCGACCCACACAGCGTTATTTTGATAATAGCGATGAACAGTTTTCCTTACTTGCGATGATACCGGCAAAATTAAATCGCCTGGTCATTTATCCTGGCAGCCTTTTGCATTCGGCTTGCATCAATCCTTCACGCAGTATCAACGCCGATCCACACACCGGTCGTCTGACAGTCAATACCTTTTACGATTTTTAAGAATAAAAACCCGGTTCAATCTACACTGAACCGGGCTTTCTTTACGCAAAAACAGTTTAGAACTTCGCGCTCAAACTCACTTTAAACGCTCTTTCGCCTAAGAAGGACCAAGCTGGGTAGCCTGCTTTCAAAGGGTCTTTTACGGTCGTATTGGCAGCGGCGGCACCGTATTGAACATCATCGGCTTTGAGCAAGTTGGTCGCTTCAAAATTAAGCTTAATCTTGTCCGTGATATTCCATCCGAAACCCGCATCCAAAGTGCCATAAGCATCGTGCATGCGATTGCCATACCAACCTGTTTCACGAATCATGTACTTCGAACGCCAGTTGTAAGCCAGACGTGCGGAGTAAGTGGATGTCTCCCAGTAGCCGACCAAATTCGCATTGTGTTTGGATGATTGGGTAAACACATTGAGCTTGTCTTGATAGCTCGTCGATGGTGCTGTGGCATTGGCCAAAGTGTAGTTGGCAACGACACCAAAACCGTTGTCGAAAGCATGGCTAATTTGCGCTTCAAGTCCATCGATTTTGCCGCCACCTGCATTAACATATTGATTCACCGTCCAGCTGTCTTTCTTGCTGTCTGGGCTCACTACGCCAATTTTTTGATCAATGTTGGTCACAGTGGTGATGAAGTTGTTGATGTCTTTATGGAAGACCATCACAGACATCACATTACCCTTACCGTAGTAATACTCAAAACCAAAATCTAATTGCGTTGATTTCATCGGTTTGAGCGCGACACTACCGTAATTAACCGTTTCATTTCCCGCTACGGTATCTTGGAAACCCGATTGCGTAGCGATGAACATATTATCGAAATTCGGACGGGTAATCGCTTGCGCAGCGGTAAAACGCATAATCGTGTTTTTGTTCATGTCAAAAGCCACGTTCAAGCTCGGCAATACGTCGCTGTATTTAGCATTTTGGGTGATCTTACCTTTACCCCAACCAGCATTTTGTGCGATATCGTTGGCGGCGACAGGCGTGCCATCAATCTTGTAACCTTCTGCAGTCACATCGGAACTGACGTAGCGTGCACCGAAATTACCATGCCACTGATCTTTTTCAAAATTGAACATCGCATACAAGGCGGTATTGTCTTCTTTCAAAACACCGTAACCGCCGCGCTCCTCTACCCATCCCGTGATATTTTGACGGGTATTGGACATCATTGCATCGACGTTTGGCTTAGGTGAATCCCAGCCTAAAGTTCCCATTGCAATCGTGCCGCTGTAGAGACTCGGTGTCGCTGCTTCAAGCGCTTTATCGGCAAACACTGCACGGTCTGTGCTCTTACTAAAAGTGTGTTTCGACGCACGGAAGCCGGTCTTGAAAGAATTGATGCCAGCCCAATCCAAGTTAGAGAAAGTCAAATCCGCTTGTGCGTAATCTTCCTTATCTGCATTCGGTCCACGTGATGTTGCCCATGATCCTGCGGGGCCGGTTTTCGCTGGGAAATTAGCGACGGTGACGTTTTGACTCGAAGCTGGACTGATTGCAATTTGCTTACCTGTAGCATCGATATTGCCCGTCCATTTTGGCAGTGTGGCACCGGCTGTCCACCAACCATAAGAATAGTTGGTCGTCATCGATGTCCCGCCGTCCGCCTTGGTACTACCAGCGATAGCATCGAGTTTAAATCCATCACCTTTGTAGCTACCGTTCAAGGTCAGGCTATCCGAAGTCATTTTTGCAGTACGCGCCCAAGTTTGGATAAACGCATCAGTCGCTTTTGCGGCACTGGTCGCACTGGCTAAGCAAACACCCTTTTCATTAAAACCTGAGGTGACTGCCGCGTTACGGCTGGTGCAGTTTGGATCATGGAAAATATAATGACTGGTATTGGAGTTGTCGCCATCGAGTTCCAACTTCATGTAATTCAAACCGAGATCAACGCCTTTCGCTGGCTTCGCTTGCAGACTGATATTCAAAGCCTGACGCTTACGGTCTTGCACGAAAGTCGTTGGTGCAACGTCGGCTGACCAACGTGAATCGGACTCAATGCCGCGACGGATATATTCGCCATCGTAGTTAGAACCGGCCACCAAAATACCAAAAGTATTCGCATCATTTTTGAAGCTGAAAAGGCCGGAGAGGTCTTTATCCAACTTGGTACTGACGCTGCCCTTACCCAATTTCACGCCGACAAACGCAGAGCCCGATGGCATATCCAAAGGCTTGCGCGTTTTCACAATCACCGTGCCACCAATCCCACCCTCAGTAATATCAGCTTGGGAGGATTTATAGACTTCCATACCGCCGATCAATTCGGCCGGCAACAAAGAATAATTGAAGGAGCGATCGATCGTTTGCTGGTCATACCAACCGGTAGAGGCGACGGTTTGACCATTCAAAGTGGTGTAAGTCATTTGAGGGTCAGAACCACGCACAGAAACCGAGGCTCCCTGACCAAACGCACGACCAACAGATACGCCAGGCAAACGACCCAAGGTCTCGCCGACATCCGTGTCTGGCAATTTACCAATGTCTTCAGCGGAAATCGCATCGACGACCGAATTCGCATTGCGTTTGATATTCACCGCATTTTGCAAAGCGGCGCGAATACCCGTCACCTCCACTTTTTGCACTTCGTCTTTCTTCGCTTCCTGCGCTTGCACTGACATCGCAGTGCCCATCATCAAAACCACAACAGCCGAGGCTATCGGCGTCAAACCTGCTTTTAAACTACGTTTCATTAATGCCCCCAAAACTTCCATAAAATATCTGTCAATACAGGAAATGCCGCAAAAGCCACATTTGGCAAAGTGCACTTCCCAAATAACAAACGACAAAAAAAGTTACGTCGTACTGCTTAGCTTACAAGTTCATTACAATTCCAGATTAATGCCACTTTTTAGTGGGTCACGATCTAGATTTTGTCGATAGAACACAAGCGAAAGTAGGACATAAACGCTTCACCGCAGCTTCGAAAATCCCTCCCCCCATAGGAGCGTTTTCTCAACGCCTTCAAATTCTGTAAGATTATTCGCATGTTAAGGCACGCTCATCATCTCAATTTCCGAAGAGTCTAGACTGTAGTTTTCTGTGCAATAATTGTCAAGCGGTATCTAGGTGGTATTATCAAGAATTAATCAGGATTGTGATGGCTTGGTGATTGGTATTGTTTCCAGATGGGAATGGAATGCTTAAGCATTTGTTTTAAAAGAGATTTTGAACATCTTTGAGCACACAAAAGAGGGATTGGTCTGTGGAGTCTTTCCAACGTTTTTTGCGCGAATCACGGCTTGACTTATCGCTGATTTGAATTTGTGTTTGGTCAGGCTGAGGTCTTTATCCCTAGAACCGCGATTAGGGTTTAAGATGTCGGTCATTGAGATAGGGCAGGCATTTGGATTCGTCTCAAGCTTTACTAACAGCGCAGCGACAATTCACACCGTATCGATTATCACCACTATGCTTTTGCTCACAGAACTTATTAATTTCTTCAACATCAGCCAGCTCTTAGCGAGCTATAAAATGGGCGGAATCGCAAGCTTATTGACACCGGAAGGCATGCTTCTTTTTGTCGCCCCCATCGTTCCGGTTTTGCTGTGTTTGGAAGTACTCGCCTTAGGCTTAATGCGAAAGCTAAGACTACACCAGTACAAGACAACCGTACTTACTCATGTGCTCAATGTGATTATTGGGAAATTTTTGGTTATTGATGCTTTGGCGTTCGTGCTCAAACATCTCGATCACGTTTCGCCATTCAAAACATCAATGACCTGTTATTGGTTCATTTACAGTTATGTGGTGTGGGAATTCTCCCAATTCGTATTTCACTATTCAAGCCACAAAATTAGACTTTTGTGGTGTACACACGCGCCCCACCATACGCCTGAACACATCAACTTGACGGTCGCATATTCGGGATTTTTCTTGCAAGCCATCGTCGCCTACGCGATCCGTTGCGGCATCTGTATCGTACTCGGCGTAAGCTTTCAAATGCTGATGTTGATTATTTTATTGGACGGTGCGTGGGGTGGCTTACTGCACGTCAGCGAAGAAATTCTACCGGACGGACGCTTAGGATTTTTGAAGAAATGGATCATGACACCACAACACCACCGCATCCATCATTCACGAAATCCTGAATACATCGACAAAAATTTCTGTAACTTCTTGAGTATTTGGGATCATGTTTTTCGAACCTACCAAAAGCCTTTACCCGAGGTCGCACCGGACTATGGAATCGCACGTAAGATCAATGCGAATAGCTTCATACAGATGTATTTTTCTGAGTTCTATTACCTGTTCTTGGACATAAAAAATACCAAAGGCCTTAAAAATAAATTGCTTTATCCATTCATGCCACCGGGCTGGCATCCTCAACTCACCTAACTTTTGCCGAAGATTTTTTCAATAAAGGGCGTAGCGACTGCGCCATGTATTGCCCAATTTTGTTATACAGCGCCTGACTTGGATGCACTCCATCGGGTAAAAGCGTGGCGTCATTCTGAATCAATTTTTTCGAGTATTGATAAACATCGATCAGCATCAAATGCTTTTCCTTCGCTACGCTGCGCATTATTTGAACCAAATGGGTCAGACATGCGCGCCGCTCAAGCACCATCACTGCATTACCACTCACAAAATTGGGAGTTTCAAGTATCAATTTGCGAGGCGTATTCGCCACCAGCCAGCGCAAATTTTTCTCATAAAGGGCAGCATCACATTCGAGCGCATCATTTAAACCCCAATTAACCACCACGATAGATGCATCGGTTTTAGCTAAGAGCGCGGCCCATTTCGGAACGACTTCGCTTAGTTTTTCACCGCTAACACCCCAATTTTCGACCTGAACATCCCCTAGTTCCCTCGCAAGCGCGGCTGGTGCAGGTGTGCGAGCAACTTCTTTCCCAGTCCAACCTTGGATAGTGGAGTCGCCAAAAACGGCAATATGGGGGGTGGTTGCGTATGCGGACAAGGAAGGAGAAATAGACAGTCCAAGCGTCAGCGCGCACCGTAAAAACCTGTGGCGGAATTTAATAATACTTTGCGAACCGAACCACAAGTAGGGCCACCGCTTTGTACAATACAAAGCGCTTTTCGGGGACATCAATTTTTTCATGCTTTATTATTTTCGTTATCAACTCGTTGGGCGGTGGCTAGAGAAATCGGCACGCATAGGTGTCGCATCAAGTTGCTCAACGCAAAATGGTGCATTGTTCATTCGGTATTTAACAGC
>JAHFQV010000201.1:0-1161 GCA_023259175.1 Oxalobacteraceae bacterium
CAGCAACGACGTGTTTTAAGTATTTAATCGCGACCTGACGATCCAACTTAGCATCCCAAGCTTCGAAGACCTGACCAAAGCCACCTTCTCCCAAACTTCGCCCCAAGCGATAGTGAAGTAGGTGCTCAATTGGATGGGCATTATCTTGAGATACGGGCATGAGGAGTCTATAGGTAAAAATCGAGGGATCGCGAAGCGAGGGTATTCTAACTCGATTTTTGCCTGACAGACACAAGTCTGTTTTAGCAAATCACCACAAGCAACAGTTTGCCGGAAATTTAGAAATAAGCCGAGCTTAGTTGAAACTGGCAGATGGCATTACGATCAAGATCGAAGGTACGGTATCGGGATCGTAGAGACGCAAGTAGAAATAACCTATACCAGCAGTTCCTAACATCAAGTTTGGCGTTTGACCGGCACCCGGTATACCACATGGCCAAGGCTTCGATTGTCGCCCCCCCCAGATGACACCCTGTCTGCCTATTTCCTCAGCAGATTCCATGCAATCATGACGCTGCAATTTTTGACCAGCTACGATCATCAATTCAGCGTTACCGCAAATGCCGTGGCAAAGTGAGAAATTACGGTTTTCGATGCCATCCTGAAGCTGTAGCGATTGCGCAGTAGAAATGAGCGCGGCGCTTATATCGCTTTCAATTTGGCTTTTTAGACCTGCATAATTTTCATATTGCGAAGATAACAGCTCATGGCTTCGAATACGTGAAAGGCCAATCCCTGGTGCACCATGACACCAGACCAAAGGATACTGAAGCGTGCTGGCATCGGGTTCGCTCTGCATTTTTTCGTTCAAACGAAAATCAGGCCAATTTTGATATTTTTGAATTAAAAATTGATCCTCATATCGCAGTCCATCTAAGGCACAGTCTAAGTATTTCTGTGCCCCACTTACCACATGCAATTCCAAAAGAGCTGTGACAATACCCGCAACGCCGTGTGCATGTCCCAACAAATGCCTTGTTACTGGAACTTGCACAGTGTCCCAAGAAACACCCTCGTGTTGGCGTTGTGCATGGCGGATAAGATGCTCGCCATGACGATGCGCCAAATCAATCAAGTCGTCCCGACCATAGGTCTTACCGACATTGAGCAACACCGGAATTGCACCCGCACTCCCGGACACCACATCAATCATCTCTGAGC
>JAHFQV010000201.1:1171-3569 GCA_023259175.1 Oxalobacteraceae bacterium
GTGTGAAAACCGTCAAACAGTGCCAAGCCTCGTTGTATCAATCCCTCGCGTCCTAAAATATTCCCGATCCGAATCAAACTATGCGCAACACCACTCAAGCCCGAATAAAAACTAGGCTGCAAATGAGGGTGTATGCTCGCAGTCAAAGAAAGTATCTGATTTACAGCGCCTTCGAGCACACGTAGTTGTGCTTTATCCTGCGTAAATTGAACAAGCTCCGCCAAAAAAAGAGCGATCCCACTTGTACCCGAGTAAAGATCAATACCGCACGACCGAAAAACAGCAAGCTGTTTCTGATTTTGTATACGAGTATCCCATCCTAGCCAATTGCAACGCGCTTGATCCCAAATTGCATCCCTCGCCAACTGCACACCAATTCGATCAGCCACTTCTAGGAAATCAGAGTTGCGTGACACTACCATCGCGTTTCTTCCATAAAAACAGGTTTTTCAAAAATATTCGTTGCATACGGATTTAAATAGGGTGCGGTCAAGGCGATTTTTTCATCGCCAAAGATCCTGCCCAACAAAGCCAATCGTTGCTGAATGTCGTTTTCACCCTGCGACCAAGCTTTCACCAAAGTTTGGGCAACCAACTGACAGCGATGGATTCCAAAACTCACGCCATCTTTTGGGTTATCGGCAGCGCCAATACCTCGCGCAAAAGGGTAAGACAAACTTGGAACTGCGTCACGTAAGTCTCCTTCAATTTTGTCATACATATCCCAAATAAGCGCAGCAACAATCGGATAATAACGACGTGCAACATAGAGAACCGCCGCATCAGGCCGAGTATAAGCGGAGGCGTTAAAAAGTGTTTTGAATTGAAAAGGAAGCGTATACCGATTTAGATTTTGGGTGACAACATTAAGCAAATTAACTGCACCGCGGGCTCGCACATTAAAATAGAACCGAACCAAGCTATAGTCATCAAATTGATCCGACAAGGTATGTCCGAATGCAAAGAAAAACGCCTCCTGAACTTCCGTCGTTCCCGTGAATTTGCGCAGACTGACAAAATCACCCGGTTTCGGTTTCACACCCGGCCATTGATAGGTCGTATATTCACCGGCCAAAGCGACACGACTTCGATCTGCTTTTTGCACAAATAGCCGTCCATCCTCTGCGACTTGGTACACGCGCCAATTCGCATCCCATCCATCCAAACCTGTGTTCGCCTTATGCAAAAGAGCGCTCAAGTTTTCTTGCTTAGGTGCTTCCTGTTCCAATCGAACATCTGAAATAACTTTTTTTAAATAGCATCGTTCGTATAGTGTGTCACAAATACGCTTAGTTAAAGCAGGGTGCAATTGCGTTGAAGCGTTGCTGGAGGTCGAGTGTAATGAGAAAATTTCAGGCTCATGAGTTTCAATGCGCTGCACTGTTTCATTCATGAACTGAAAATCCCGCTCCGATACAATCTCGATACAGGCCAACATTTCCCGAAATTGCGCGAGAAAATTTTCTGAATCGTTCATCTCGCATCCACTTCTAAACCAAAAAACACTTTGGCCGAATCTACAGGATTTACCACAAGCATTTGACTGATTTCCAACAAGGCCAGTGCTTGACTATTTAAATGCTCTGCACCGACAACAGATTCAAACAAAGTTTGCAATAAACGCCCACCAGCGTATTCAATGACTTTCACTAAATCAGGTTGCAAGGAATACTGAAGGCTTTCCATCACTTCTGCATACCTCGCCCAAAATGCGTGAAGCAAAATGAATGTTTGTGGCATCTGCGTGACAACCAGATCGATATAATTTTGTGTTGATAAATCCGATGACATTGGATGATCAACGATCCATTGCGCAAGATAAGACTGAAAAACGCTTCCCACGTCCCACGCAGCATCGCCCACGTCAACGAATTCCCAATCAATCAGTTGTACGCCAATAGGCGCTCCTTCGGATTGCCTCACCAAAAAATTATCCCATTTCAAGTCATAATGAATCACGCTGTCAAACAACCACGCAGATCGAATTCGGCTCAAATGATATTGAAATTCTGGACGCTGCCGAACTTCTTCACCCAAAGCAATACATGCACCTTTTAATCGGCCCACAGGAAATCGCGATTTCTGGTGGTAAGTCAAAATCCAAGGTGTTTGTCGTTGGAAAAATTCAGAATTGAGATTTGATCGTTCTTGAGCGCCTACGCTCAAATGTAAATCTGCCAAAGCCTGCCCCAAGAGTTGACCTATCGGGGCAGTAAAATGGGTCGCTTGCGCATGAAAATCACGTAAATTTTCACAATTCTCAAGCAATGAAATCATAAGACAGTAACGCTCGAGATCGAAATCAATCAGACGAGGCATCATTGCAGCCCAACTCGGAAAATCTTTTACGAGCTGATAACAATGGGCTTCTCGTCTAATACAGGTCTTTCGTAGATGA
>JAHFQV010000106.1 GCA_023259175.1 Oxalobacteraceae bacterium
GATGTTCATTGTCGGTTTTGGGCTTAGGCTTGTACCATCGCGCTCCCTGCAAAATAACATCACCTGCCGCTTGCGCTTGTTTTTTGTCGAGCATTTTGGGGGCTTCCTGTTTTTTTGAGTGAATGTTGGGTGAGTGCCGATTCGATAATTTATCAGAAAATTAGGGATAGGCTAAACAAATTAATATTCTTAGTGGCTGCTAGAGTTGGCTTGCTTCATCATCGCAATGAAGTTTTTGGTGCGGGATGGTAGTAGGCGTGAATGGGGGTAGATGAGGTTGATCGGGCGAGGTGGTGGTTCGAATTTTTCCAGTAGTATCGTTAATTTTTTTGAGGCGATATACGGCGCCACCTGTTGATGAATAAAAATTCCGAAACCGAGTCCCGCTAGGCATGCGTCGAGCGCGGGGCGGATGTGGTTAAATTCAAGTTTACCATTGACGGGGAGTGTAAAATTTTTGCCGTCCTCGACAAAATTCCACCAGCTTCCAGTTGCACCCGAAAAGTCGACGCAGCTCGATTTCAATAAATCTTTTGGATGTTTTAATGCGCCGAATTTTTTCTTGTGTTGTGCTAGAAATTGTGGGCTGGCAACCAGTACCCGCCTAACTGTGCCTATCGATTGAGCGACCAGCGAACTGTCTTGCAAATCGCCCACACGCACTCCGATATCGATGCCTTCTTCTAAGAGGTTGACGACTCTATCAAGGAGGATGACTTTGCACCGCACTTTGGGGTAGCGTTGTACAAACTCAGTCACGATAGGCGTGACCAAGAGCTCTCCTATCGCAATCGAAGCGGTGATGCTGAGTAAGCCGCTCGGCTCTTCGATGTCGTTTGATAAGCGCGCTTCTGCCTCGTTGACAGCGCTCAAAATTTGCCTGCATTCTTGTAGATATTGTCGACCTTCTTCGGTCAGGGCGATACGACGGGTACTGCGGTTAAATAAGCGGACACCGAGCATGGCTTCTAATGCACTGAGTGATCTTACCACCGCAGGCAATGAGGCATCCATCGCCTGCGCCGCTGCGGTCAGGCTGCCACTGTCGGCAATCTGGGTGAAGATTTGCATGGCTTTGAGTTTGTCCATAGAGATTTTTATTAAACCGATTATTGGAGTAGTTTAGTCACATATTGGGTATTTATCAAATTATTGACAACAATCATACTGCGATCTCATTAACCAAACTTAGGATCAAAGTCATGAACCTCACGTCGACCGCAAACTCGTCCATGCCCACCGCCAAAACCTGTTCGCTAAATACCATTAAATTGTATCGCTTCCCATTGTCCGGCCATTGTCATCGCGTTCAATTATTTCTTTCTTTGCTCGGACGACCGGTCGAATTAGTCGATGTCGATTTGACGCAAAGGGTACAGAAGTCGCCAGAATTTTTAGCGATGAATTTATTTGGACAGGTGCCGGTCATTCAGGATGGTGCGATAACGATGGCTGACGCGAATGCGATTTTGGTTTATCTGGCCCACCGGTATGCACCTGACACTTGGTTGCCGCATGATCCAGCAAAAGCGGCTGAAGTTCAACGTTGGCTCAGTGTGGCGGCGGGTTTGCTAGCCTTTGGTCCGTCTGCCGCTCGGATGGCGGTGTTATTTAAATCCCCCGTGAGCACGGTAGAGATGATTGCCCGGGCTAATCATTTGTTTGGTGTGATGGAAGCCGTTTTAACTGTCACCCCGTTTTTAATCGGCGACAATCCCAGCCTTGCCGACATCGCCAACTACAGCTATATCGCCCGCGCACCAGAAGGCAATATTAGCTTAGATCCTTATCCGAAATTGCGTGCGTGGTTGGAGCGTATAGAAGCGCTTCCAGGCTTTGTGCCGATGGTGGTATCGCCGATAGGCTTGAACGCTGAATGATTTATTAGGCTGAAAAAATGGGGAGTACATTTCCGCACGTCCCTATGTCATTCCCATCGCTCAGCCAGTTAAAGCCATGTAGGGCGTGGGCGATCTAGACCTTGTAAATTTTTTGGGAGAAGTTCCTCATGGTAGAAGTTAAATGCTACGACCTGTCCGTATGGCGGGAAGCTATGACGATGGATTTTTCTGCGCCAAATGACAAGCTCTGGGCAGGCATGATTGTGCTAGCACCTCATGCACCCTTGGCGCTAAATGCACTCACACGCAAGGATGTTTATGTCATTGAAGGTTCGCTTCTGGAGCATGCTAGGGAACACCGAGCTGGGACTTTTTTGATACGACATGGGGCAACTGATTTATCGGCTGGTGATGGTGGTGCGGTCTTGTTTGTGTATCGTGACAGTAGCACTAAGCACAGTGTCAGCGTCGATCATGAGCGCACGGTTAAGCCCAGTGATTTGGTTTGGTATCAGCCAGGCCCAATGGGTATGCAAACGGCGACCTTGAGCAATGGCTTGCACACGGTATCTTTGGTGTCGTGGCAGCCGGGTACACGAGTTGGCTTACATGGACATCCCTTGGGTGAGGAAATATTTGTCCTCAAAGGTGAGCTATGCGACCAAAATGGTCGCTACCCAGCAGGCACTTGGCTGCGCTTGCATCCGGCGGCAAGACACGCACCCTATGCGGAGATTGACACGCTCATCCTGCTAAGAAACGGGCATTTGCCCGGCTGAATTTTCAAGCAATTGATCTACTGCTTTGCAAATACTGCAGAGGATAAAAATCAAGCCACCATCAACAAATATCCCAGCAAGATATTTAACACGATTGCGCAGATGGCGATGGTGCGCCAGCGGGTGAGAGGGTCGCGTTCTAGTAGCGGTGGCTTGATGGGTGGGGGTAGTGGTTTTGTCGCGCCGCGTTCTAGCGCGAGTAAAAATTCCTCGGCGGTTTCAAAGCGGTCTTCGGGGGCGCGGGCGACGGCCTTCATTAAGACCTTGTCTAACCATTCGGGAATATCGGGACGGTAGCGGGTGGGTGTGATGGGAAGATTGAAATGCGGGCGCTGGAAGGGTTCGATTTCGCCGTAGGGATAGCGCCGTGTGAGTAGGTGATAGAGTGTGACACCGACCGCGTAAATATCGGTTTGGCGGTTGGCGGCTGCGCCTTCAAATTGTTCGGGTGCGAGGTAAGAGGGGGTTCCGGCTAAGCTTCGTGCGCCGCTCATTTCGGTGCTGTCTAGGCCCGATTGTGCTACGCCTAAATCGAGAATGCGGATTTCGTGATCTTCGCCTAAATGCACATTGTCTGGTTTAATATCGCGATGCACGATGCTGCGTCTATGTAGGGCACCGATCGCGCGCACCAATTTGCTACCGTAACGTAGGGTATCGGGGACGGTGAAATGCTGACCTTCGTCTAGCATTTGTTGTAAAGATGAACCAGCATGCCAGGTCGATAAATAATACAGAAAATTACGTTTTTCTGGTGTGATGACTTGCGGAAAAAAGCGTGCAACCACCCGCTTCGCCAACCAGGCTTCGTGTGCGAAATTGGCGCGTTCAAAATGGTCTTGAGCGCGATCGGCCTGTAAAGTTTTGAGCACGCACTTTCGATGATGTTCGTGATCTTGTACCAGATACAAAATCGTCGCCGCCGAACTGTGCAAGATCGCTTCAACTTGATAGCCGTCAATCACTTGTCCCACTTTAAGCTTGGGCGGTAAGGGCAGGTGCTGCAACTCATTTAATGCATCGCGTAATTGGCCTTCTGGTAAAGCTTGAACCTGTAATAGCAATGCGCTGACGTTGTCTTGCGAACCGAGTTTGAGCGCATCGCTAGCCAGTTTGTCGGTGAATTCCTGGGGCATGCACGCACCACTCACAAGGCAGGCCAATTCTTGTTTGAGATCGGTTTCAGATACGACAGACCAGATGCCATCGCAAACTAATAGGAAGACATCGTTGAGCCGTATTTCGCCCATGCCGTGATCGATGGCGATACGTGAATCAAGCCCGATGGCGCGGGTCAAGACATGCTGCATTTCAGGTCTGTCCCAGACATGGTCTTGGGTCAATAGTCGCAGTTGTCCATCGCGGAAAAGATAACAACGGGTATCGCCGACATGGGCAATGTAATACATGCGACCGCGTAACACCAAGGCGGTCAAGGTGCTGGCCATACCCGCTAATTCTTTGCGCACTGAACCTTGTCTTTGCACCCAACTATTTAAGGCCACGAGGACTTTTTCTAAGGCGGTCGTGACTTCCCAAGTATCAGGTGTGGCGTAGTAATCGGTGAGTAGGCCACGCACGGTGTATTCGGACGCTTGAGCGCCGCCTTCATGCCCGGACACACCGTCGGCGATGGCGGCAATAATGCCTTTGCTCGATAGCTCGGGTTGTAGCGGCGTGACCATCCCAACGAAGTCTTCGTTGTGCGGCCTTACACCTGCTTGCGAGGTGTAGGCGGTGGCTACTGCAAGCGCAGAGGATTTCATATTGAATGTGGGCTTAGATTTTCGCTGTCGTCATCGTAGCCGAACCCCAAGTTGTGCGCCAGCGCTGTTTGACCGCCGATAAACCGATCAAGGCGATGATGGCAAGTGTGGCGAAGAGGGTCAAGCCGAGCTGGTAGCTTCCGGTGATTTGTTTGGAATATCCCAAACTCGATGCGAGATAAAATCCACCTATGCCTCCTGCCATCCCGACCAATCCTGTCATCACTCCCATCTCTTTACGAAAACGTTGCGGCACTAATTGAAATACCGCGCCATTCCCTGTACCGAGCGCCAACATCGCGACAAAGAAAACGGCAAGCGCTGCTAATGCGGAATTGAGTCCCACACTGGCTAAGACTAAAAAGGCCGCTGCGACCAGATACATGACCGACAAGGTTTTAATGCCACCGATACGATCAGCGATACGTCCACCTAAGGGGCGAACCAGTGAGCCAGCAAAGACGCAGGCGGCAGTAAAGTAGCCGGCCGTGACGGGTGAAAGCGCATATTGCGAATTAAAGTAAATGGTCAGCGAAGAAGCTAGGCCAGAAAAACCACCAAAACTGACGCTATAAAAAAACATAAACCACCAAGCATCTGGGTCACGCAAGACGCTGAGATATTCGCTTAAGGATTTACTCGGTGCGACCCCGGGCGCATCTTTTGCAAAAACGATATAAACGATTAAAGCAATGATTAAAGGAATCAGTGCAAAGCCAAACACATTATGCCAGCCAAAGGCAATTGCCAAGCCGGGTGCGAAGAGTGCGGCAAACGCCGTACCTGAATTGCCCGCACCAGCGATGCCCAAAGCGGTGCCTTGATGTTCCGGCGGATACCAGCGTGAAGCCAGTGGTAGTGCAACCGCAAAGGCCGCACCTGCGACACCGAGTAGCGCACCTAAAAATAAAAGTTGTTCGTAGCGATGCAAGTCACCCTGCCACGCCCAACACATACTTGCGATGACGATGACTTGTCCTATTATTCCCGCTTTCTTGGGTTGCAGATGATCGACCAGCACACCCATGACAATGCGCAGTAAGGCACCTGCCAACAAAGGGGTAGCGACCACTAAGCCTTTTTGTGCAGGGCTTAAATTGAAATCTTTTGAAAGCTGAATCGCAAGTGGTCCTAATAGTACCCACACCATAAAGCTGATATCAAAATAAAAAAATGAAGCCAGTAAAGTAGGTAGATGACCCGCTTTCCAAAATGAGGTTTTGTGCATAATGCTTCCTTTAGTAAGGTGGGATGTGAGATGAAATGAATGCTTAAGAAATTGAACTGAACTCCTACCAAGCCAACGCAAATTTTGTGCCATTCAAATTTCACGATTTTGCGCACAGGTCTGCTTGCTTTTGCTAAATTTCGCTAAATTTTGGTGCGTGACGGGTACGCGACTGGTGCGTCTTGTGCACCGATTTTGGGATAAAGCACTTCAATGGTGCAGAGCATCAAAATAGCGTTAGGTATTGATTTTGCATTTTATTGTTGAGGTCGCTATGTCCTTGAAATCCTTGGTGGGCGTGGATGTGCGACCTACGGTTAGAATGATTTTTAGGCTGATTTTTAAGTGACTAACATTAGCTGGCATCGGTTTTGCTTTGCAGCATAAAGAAACCAAAATTGGAGTCGCTATGTTAAAAACGCAAAAAATGAAATTGGTCGTCGTGGGCAATGGTATGGCCGGTATCCGCACGATAGAGGAGCTACTCAAGATTGCCCCTGATCTTTACGAGATCACAGTATTTGGTGCGGAAGCCTACGTGAATTACAACCGAATTTTGCTCTCACCGGTTTTGTCCGGTGAACAAAAATTTGAGGACATCGTGCTTAATGATGAAGCTTGGTATGCCCAACATGGCATTACCCTTCATCTCGGAAAAAGGATACAGAAAATCGATAGGAAAAATCGATTTGTGCAAGCCGATGATGGCACGATTGCCCATTACGATAGGCTCCTATTAGCGACTGGTTCTAGCCCTATCGTGTTGCCGATACCGGGCAAGGATTTGCGTGGCGTGATCGCTTATCGCGATATCGAAGATACCCAAAAAATGATCGATGCCGCAAGCGAACATACGCACGCAGTCGTGATCGGTGGTGGACTCTTGGGATTAGAAGCGGCCAATGGTTTAAAAATGCGTGGCATGGAAGTCTCCGTCGTGCATCTGACCAGTTGGTTAATGGATAGGCAGCTTGATACCACGGCCGGTAAATTACTGCAAAAATCTTTAGAAGATCGCGGTATTAATTTTCTACTTGAAAAAAATACCCAGGCCTTAATAGGAGACGAAAATGGTCATGTCAAAGCCATCCGTTTTTCGGATGGTTTGGAGTTGCCTTCACAGTTGGTGGTGATGGCCGTGGGCATTCGCCCCAACACCAGTTTGGCCGAATCTGCAGGTATTTACTGCCAGCGCGGCATCGTGGTCAACGATACTTTGCAAACCTACGATCCACGTATTTATGCGGTGGGTGAATGCGTCAGTCATCGCGGGGTCGCCTATGGTTTGGTTGCGCCTTTGTTTGAAATGGCGAAGGTGTGCGCAAACCATTTAGCGAATTACGGCATCGGCATGTATTTAGGTTCGGTGACTTCAACCAAACTCAAAGTGACGGGGATCGATTTATTTTCGGCGGGCGAATTTATGGGCAAGCCGGGTACCGAAGAAATCGTTTTATCCGACCCTATGGGCGGCATCTATAAAAAATTGGTGATACGCGACGACAAACTGATTGGCGCTTGCCTGTATGGCGATACGGTGGATGGAAGTTGGTATTTTAAATTGCTACGCGAAGAAAAAAATATCTCAGAAATTCGAGATAGTTTGATGTTTGGTGAATCGAATACCGGTGACGTTGGACACGAAGGCTATACCAAGGCTGCCGCGATGCCCGACAGTGCCGAAGTCTGTGGTTGCAATGGTGTATGCAAGGGCACGATCGTGAAGGCGATTAAGGAGAAGGGACTATTCACCGTTGACGACGTAAAAAAACACACGAAGGCATCGGCTTCTTGCGGTTCGTGTACTGGATTGGTGGAGCAGATTTTAATGTTCACAGCGGGAGGCGATTATTCCTCTGCGCCCAAAGTCAAAGCCATGTGTGCTTGTACGGATCACACACACGCGCAAGTACGTGCCGCCATTAAGAATGAAAAATTATTGACGATGGATGCGGTTTATCAAGCGATGGCGTGGCGCACGCCGAATGGTTGTGCATCATGCCGCCCAGCGATAAATTACTATTTGATTTCGACTTGGCCGCATGAAGCCATTGATGATCCGCAATCGCGTTTTATTAATGAACGGGCGCATGCCAATATTCAGAAAAACGGTACTTTTTCGGTGATCCCGCGCATGTGGGGCGGTGAGACCAATGCTTCGGAATTGCGCCGGATTGCCGACGTTGTCGACAAATTTAATATCCCAACTGTGAAGGTGACTGGCGGTCAAAGGATAGATTTGCTGGGTGTCAAAAAAGAAGACTTGCGTGCAGTCTGGCAGGATTTGGGCATGCCGTCGGGCCTAGCATATGCCAAAGGTTTGCGTACCGTGAAGACTTGTGTTGGTAGCGAATGGTGTCGCTTCGGTACGCAAAATTCCACGCTCATGGGACAACAATTAGAACGTGAATTAGCGAGGATGTACGCGCCCCATAAGGTGAAGTTGGCGGTGTCTGGTTGTCCACGTAATTGTGCTGAAGCCGGGATTAAAGACGTGGGTGTAATCGGAGTTGATTCGGGCTGGGAAGTCTACGTGGCGGGTAATGGCGGTATTAAAACCGAAGTGGCGCAATTTTTGGTCAAGCTCAAAACCCATGAAGAAGTCTTGGAATACACCGGCGCATTTTTGCAACTCTATCGTGAAGAGGGTTGGTATTTGGAGCGCACCGTACACTATGTTTCTCGCGTCGGTTTGGACTATGTGAAGCAGGCGATTTTGGAGAATCATGAGAGACGCAAAGACTTGTATGCAAATCTCTTGTTTGCTTTGGATGGCGAAGCCGATCCTTGGCATGAATCGGAAAAAGCCCAAGTCGATCTGAAACAATTTGAAGCCCTAAGCGTTTAAAAAGAACTCAGGAAATACATCATGACAAACCAATGGAAAGCCATTTGCCAAGTAGCCGATGTGCCACGTTTAGGTGCACGGGTGGTGACGCGCCCACATGCGACCAGTATTGCCATCTTCAAAAATGCGCAGGATCAGCTATTTGCTTTGCTCGACAAGTGTCCGCATAAAGGCGGGCCGCTTTCGCAGGGCATCGTATTAGCTGATCGCGTGGCCTGTCCTTTGCATAATTGGACGATTGGTCTGCAAGACGGATGTGCGATGGCACCGGATGAAGGGTGCACGCAAAAATTTAAACTGAAAGTTGAGAACGACATCATCTATCTCGATCATGCGGAATTATTTCCTTCGGTGACCTAGAAAAATCATGGAAGAGATGCAATCAACTTGCTGTTATTGCGGTGTCGGCTGCGGTGTCATTATTCAAACCGAGCACAAACAAGTCATCGGTGTGCGCGGTGACCCTAGGCATCCGGCTAATTTTGGACGTTTATGCAGTAAGGGTAGTCAATTACATTTAACTGCCACCCAAGAAATCAAAGCACAGGTGCGCTTGCTGCAACCGCAGATGCGCACACGACGCGATCAAGCCTTGAAGGCGAGCGACTGGGAAACGACTCTGGCCTTTTTGACCGAGAAAATTGCCACCACGGTAGAAGAATTTGGCCCCGATAGTATGGCGTTTTATGTCTCGGGTCAGTTGCTGACCGAGGACTATTATGTCTTCAATAAATTGGCGAAGGCTTTGCTTGGGACCAATAACATCGACAGCAATTCTCGGCTGTGTATGTCGAGCGCGGTGGTCGGCTATAAACAGAGTTTAGGCAGCGATGCACCACCGACTTGTTACGAAGATTTGGAACTGGCTGAGTGCGTTTTTATTATCGGCGCCAATCCCGTTTACGCGCATCCTATTGTGTATCGCCGACTGGAAGAAGCCCGGCAAAAAAATCCAAACTTAAAACTCATTGTAGTGGATCCACGTCGTACCGAAACG
The DNA here is from genome assembly GCA_023259175.1 of Oxalobacteraceae bacterium. Classification (GTDB taxonomy): domain Bacteria; phylum Pseudomonadota; class Gammaproteobacteria; order Burkholderiales; family Burkholderiaceae_D; genus Undibacterium. The sequence goes on from JAHFQV010000106.1 coordinate 9,460, forward strand.
GCGAGTGACGCGGATTTGTTTTTGCAAATTACGCCGGGAACGGATGTCGCTTTGCTGAACGGCATGCTTTACCTCTGTTTGTGGGAGGGGATGATCGCGCAAGATTTTATCGAGGCGCATACCGAAGGATTTGAGGTGCTACGCGATACGGTGCGCGACTATACGCCCAGTGTCGTGGCGAAGCTCTGCGGCATCAGCGAAGCCGCTTTGATGCAGGCCACGCGCTATTTTGCCCGTTCAAAGGCGACTTTGTCTTTGTATTGTCAAGGGCTGAATCAATCGAGTTCGGGCAGCGCAAAAAATTCGGCACTGATCAATTTACACTTGGTCACAGGGCAAATTGCTAAAGTCGGTGCTGGGCCGTTTTCTTTAACGGGGCAACCCAATGCAATGGGCGGTCGTGAAGTGGGCGCAATGGCCAATTTGATGTCTGGACATCGCGACCTAGCTAGTGCTGAAGATCGTGCTGAATTGGCCGCAATGTGGGGCGTATCGCAAGTGCCTGAAAAACCCGGTAAAACCGCGGTAGAAATGTTTGAAGCGCTGCGCAAAGGCGAGATCAAAATTGTCTGGATCGTGTGTACCAATCCGGCGCAATCCATGCCGGATCAAAATTTAGTGCGCGCTGCACTTGAAAATGCAGAACTGGTTATTGTGCAAGAAGCTTACGGCAATACGGCGACGGTCGCGTTTGCCGATGTCTTGCTGCCAGCGACGACCTGGTCGGAAAAGTCCGGCACAGTGAGCAATTCTGAGCGCCGTATTTCGCGTGTGAATGCGGTACTGGAAAAGCCGGGGCTGGCTTGGCATGATTGGGAAATCGCAGTGCAATTTGCGCGCCGTTTGGAGCAGCGTTGGGGGCGTAGCGAGCGTTTATTTCCGTTTGGCGACCCCGAAGAAATCTGGAACGAGCATCGCTTAACAACGCAGGGGCGTGACCTCGATATTAGCGGCTTGTCCTACCCCTATCTAGCGCAACACGGGCCGCAGCAATGGCCTTTTCCAGCCGGTGCGACCACGGGTGCTCAGCGTCTCTATCAAGATAGAAAATTTGCCACGGCCAGCGGTCGGGCGCGTTTGATCAATGTGGCATATCAAGCCCCAGTCGATAAAGTGACTGCGCGCTTTCCCTTTGTCCTCAATACAGGTCGTTTGCGCGATCAATGGCATGGCATGAGCCGCACGGGAACGGTAGCGAAATTATTCGCTCATGCGCCGGAAGCGGTCTTGGACATGTGCGCGCAGGACATGCAACGCCGTTTTTTTAAAGAGGGTGATTTGCTCAAGGTGAGTAATACCCGCGGCGAGCAAATTTTTGCAGTGAAATCTAGTGAAGATGTGCGTCAAGGGCAGGTCTTCGTTGCCATGCATTGGGGTGAAGAATTCGTTTCGGGTCGTAGCGAAAAAGGCGTGATTACAGCGGGCATCAATAGCCTGAGTTCCCCCGCCTTTGATCCACAATCAAAACAGCCTGAACTGAAATTTGCTGCCGTGAAAATCGAAAAAGTCGATTTGCCTTGGCGACTGGTACTGTACGCACGCATGGCAAGCAAAGATGCCTTGCGGGTATTGACCGCATTGCGCCCCTTTATGCGTGAATTTTCCTATGCCCAATGTACGCCCTTGGGGGGAGATGCGCATGGCATCGTATTTTCAGCCGCTTCAAATGTGGCACCAGCGCCGGGTGTGATAGAAAGTATGGAAGCTTTGCTCGGTTTAGAGGGACCTGATACCTTACGCTATGATGATGCGCGACGTGGTCATGGTCGGCATATTTTGCGAGAAGACGGGAAGTTAAAATCCTTGGCACTGATAGGCGATGTGTCGGCTGCCGAATGGCTGAAATCTTTGTGGCTGAATGAAACCGATGTGAGCGACCTAGGACGGCAATTATTAATGCCCAATCCAAGCATGGGGATGCCAGTCCCTGTGAAAGATAAACTCGTTTGCACTTGCTTTAACGTCAGTGAAGTGCAAATTCATCGTGTGCTGGAGTCGACTAATTCGGTCAATTCTGGCGATGAAAGAGAAGCCTGCGCGCCACTAGATCATTTGAAAACACAACTCAAATGCGGGACGAATTGTGGCTCATGTGTGCCGGCACTGAAAAAAATAATTGTCGACTTTAGACCTTCAGTCACGACGGCGTAATGCGGTGGGCGTGATACCCAATTCCCGCTTGATCAATTTGCGTAAGGCAGTACCGTCTTGATAGCCGACTTTTTCTGCAATCGCTTCGATAGAGAGTGGGCTGTTATC
>JAHFQV010000202.1 GCA_023259175.1 Oxalobacteraceae bacterium
ATAACGACGTCATAATCGGCCAACACGGCACTTGTAGACTCGCACCTTCTATGGTTGTGGGCGAGCGACTGCGCTTAGCACTTTTGCGCAAAAACCATGTCAAGCTCTAAAGTGATTTGAAAGCAAATATCTTTTAAATTGTCGTTTGACTTTTCCATTCGCGAACACGCTTGTGGACGGTGAATGAAGCGCCTTCAAACAGCAAACCCAATTCCGCCATGGTGATGGTGGCGCATGTGGGCTCGCGGGCAAATGTGAAATTTGCGCGCAAAGATCCACCTTCAAACCGTCGGCATATAAGATAGAGACCAAGTTTGTCTCCCGCTGTAGGGTGCTACAGTAAACGAGATAGAGCTTAGGTCAATTTCCCTCGTTCTTTCAGATAGCTTCGTATTTTCCCATGCAAATCGAGAAGAGTTTTAGTAGGACCGTTAGCCTTTACTTTTAGAAAGGCTGGAAGGCCAGAACCTCTAACGCTCTAGCCTTCCTGACATTACGTATTATTCACCAATACGATGTCAATTTGATTCAGTTACAGAAAGACGGCAAGTCGTTCAAGTGGAATCGTCCAACTTGCTATCGTTGCAATGGAAAATTATGGGGTCATGGGTTTGTTCGGCGCTATTTTGAGGTTGTAGGTTTTGTTTTCCTCAAAAGGTTTCGGTGTCGACACTGTCTCGCCGTTACCACCATGATGCCAGCGGGGTTTTTCAAGCGTTTCCAATCCTCAATCTTGACCATCTTCACAACTCTTAAAAACCGCCTGAGGCGTGGGCGCTGGCCACCGGGGACGATAAGGCAACGAGCGGGGCATTGGCTGAGGAAATTTTCCATTAAGCTACGGATGGATTTTCCGAATCACCCAGCAGGACCAATTCTGCACCAACTCTTTTCTGCACGGATCGATTTTCTGAGCTGAATGATTGTGAGATTTTTTCGGGTGCTAGTGACCCTACCGAAGCGTGTCGTTACGGTCCATTCTTAGGGCTGATAAAGACTTCTCCGTGATCGATATTCATTAACTGATGTTTGCACGGAGGGATTTAAATGGTTTCCGATGATTTGGCCATGCAAGTGGCTACGTTTCGTTTCGGTGTAATTGCTGATTTTGTAACCGGCGTAAAACTTAGCTATGGTGAGCGACAGAGGATTTTAAACCAAAAGGCGGAGCGCACTTATCAAATACCTGGTTCTCCGCGAACGCGCATTGGTAGATCGACAATCCTCAGCTGGATTTGTGATTACAAAAAGGCGGGGTTTCGTCTGGAAGGCCTATTCCCAAAAGTCCGAAAAGACAAAGGCACCTATCGAAAGCTCGACACCACACTGCGCATGGCCATTAAGGAGCTCAAAACCGAAAACCTGCATTATACGGTACCGGTTATGATCACCAAACTGAAACATAACAAGATTTTGGCGCACGATGAGAAAATTAATAAGTCGTCGCTTTACCGTTTTCTCAAACGGGAAAATCTCCACGAGGTCACGGCGCAACCAACTGATAAGCGTAAGTTTGAGGCATCCTGCCCTAATGAAATCTGGCAGTGTGACGTCATGCACGGGCCACTGCTAAAAATGCCCGAAGGTCCGCAAAGAAAAGCCTACCTATGTGCCATTATGGATGATCATTCTAGACTTATCGTCCACGCGCAGTTTTATCTTACCGAAACGGTAGTCTCACTCAAAGACTGTCTGCGCCAGGCGATATTGCGGCGCGGGATTCCTAGCAAATTCTACGTCGACAATGGCGCCTGTTACCGAGCCCTCCACATCGAACAAATTCTTGCTGGTATCGGCGTAGCGCTGACACATTCGCGCCCTTATAAACCCGAGGGACGTGGAAAAATCGAACGGTGGTTTCGGTATGTGCGCCAGGACTTCATCCCGCTATATGCCGACAAGCCGCTTTTACTGTCTGAAATCAACGAAAGGCTGGAATCGTGGGTCGACCGATACAATGACACACCGCATAGTGGCATCAAAATGAGCCCGTATGAGCGTTTTCGGCAGAATTTAGCCTGTATTCGGCCAGCACCTCAGAATCTCATGGATTATTTCCGCCAGATCGAATTTCGGCGCGTTAGAAAAGATCGTACTGTGCAGCTCGGGGGGCGATTTTTCGAAGTTCCTGTCGGCCTGATCGATAAAAAAATTGAGCTACGCTTTCACGAAGAGAATGGTGACGACGTCGAAATTTTTTTCGAGAATCGCTCACATGGCAAGGCCGTCCTTTTGGATGTCCACGTGAATGCGCGGATCGGTAGAGACTATGGGCCAAGTACCCATAAGCCAAGTGATCCCCAACCCATACCGACTGCCCCCGAAATAACATCTGGGAAACTATTCTCCAGAGACGGGGTCCAATAATGAGCTACAAGGCGTATTTTGGATTCAAGAAAGATCCATTTACTAGCGAGGTCCCAATCAAAGAACTTTTGAAACTTCCGGCAATGGTCGGCGCCAAAGAACGAATTGATTATTGCCTTGATGTCGGCGGCGTCACGGTCATTACTGGCGAAGTAGGATCCGGAAAATCAACGGCGATACGGTGGGCACTGGCTCACTATCACCCGTCGGAGATCAAGATCGTAAGTGTGGTGGCCAATAGCGGCTCGCTGGTGGATCTTTATAAGTTAATTTCGTGGGGTCTGGATCTAAACCCCGGCACTACGAGTAAAGCTCGACTGAGTCAAGATGCTAAAGCAACAATTCGGGAAATTGTCGCCACCAAAAAACAAAAGGTGCTGATTGTAATCGATGAAGCTAATCTCATGCGCCCGGATGTGTTTTTTGAGATCCACACCCTTACGCAATTCGATCATGATTCAAAAAATTTCGTAAGTCTTGTATTGTGTGGCCAAGCGACGCTACTCGACAAACTTACCTACCGAGCGTCAATGCCTTTGGCAAGCCGTGTTATAGCGCGGGCACATAGTGCCGCATTGTCCAAACCACAACTGGACGAATACATTACCCACCATTTAACAATTGCAGGTATTAAAAAGGGCTTATTTGACTCCTCCGCTGTCATGGGAATTCACCAGGGATCGGGCGGTATCCTGCGAAAATCTAACGCACTTGCGCGAGGCGGACTCATTGCAGCCGCCATCGAGCAAAAAGAGCAGGTCACCGCGGAGCATATACGCATAGCAGCAAGCGAACTCATTTAACAACAACATCACCGAAGGAAAATCATTATGCGTCCACAAGGTACATACTTTTTAGTTTCCAAAGAAGCCGCCGACGACTTATACGATTTATTTGACACCATGCAGGAAGCAATGCAGGAAATACTCGTCAAGTCTAGTCGTCAGCTTAAGTTAAGCGATAGGCGAATCCGCCAAGAAACCGCGGATTTCTACGAGTATCATGCAAAAATAGTACACGACGAGGCAAGTGATGACCCGTTAATTCCAGAATTTTAAATCAACGCGGAACGGCGCTCGTGATCGAGCGCCGCGCTCAAACAATGTGGGAATTTACGTCGGAGCAATGTAGGAATTTTGTTCTCAAAGAATTCAGGAAATAACA
>JAHFQV010000019.1 GCA_023259175.1 Oxalobacteraceae bacterium
TCAATCGCTTATGTCCACCCGAACAGGTTTTGTCTGAGGCAAAAATGTATGCGCACAATCTCGCCCAAGGTCCTACTTTTGCGCATGCAATGACCAAAAAAATGTTGCATCAGGAATGGGATATGGGCGTTGATGCCGCGATTGATGCAGAAGCACTTGCTCAAGCGGTGTGCATGAAAACGAATGACTTTCATCGTGCCTATCACGCTTTTGTGGCAAAAGGAAAACCTGTATTTGAGGGCGACTGAGGGGGAACTGAGTGAGATTGGCAAACCGATTTAGGAATAAAGATGTCAGATAAAAATTATCTTCAATGGCCGTTTTTTGACGAACAACATCGTCAGCTTCAAGCGCAAGTGAATGCTTGGGCCAGCGAGCATATTGATCAAAGCCCCCACCTAGACGTTGATGCAAGCTGCCGTCAATTGGTCAAACAATTGGCCGATGCAGGCTGGCTGCGCCATGCGATTGCCGGAGTGAGTTACGGTGCGAAAACTGAGGTGATCGATACCCGCGCGATTTGTCTATTGCGCGAAACTTTGGCGCAGTATTCAGGATTGGCCGATTTTGCTTTTGCCATGCAAGGCTTGGGTACCGGTGCGATTAGTTTGTTTGGTACGGTACAGCAAAAGCAAAGCTACTTACCCAAGGTCGCACAAGGCGAATTGATTGCAGCTTTTGCCTTGTCCGAGCCGGATGCGGGTTCGGATGTCGCTGCGATGCAGTGTTCGGCCAGCTTGGTCAAGGATGTAGAGGGTGACTACTATGAAATTACTGGCGAAAAAACTTGGATTTCCAATGGCGGCATCGCTGATTTTTATGTGGTTTTCGTGCGCACCGGAGAAGCGCCAGGGGCGCGTGGCATTAGCGCGCTGATTGTCGATGCACAAACCGATGGTTTAGAAATCGCCGAGCGTATCAAGGTGATTGCGCCGCATCCCTTGGCACGACTCCGATTTAATCGCTGTCGCGTTCCTGTCAGTCAGCGCATAGGCGAAGCAGGTCAAGGATTTAAAGTGGCGATGGCAACGCTGGATGTGTTTCGGACTTCGGTCGCCGCCGCAGCCCTAGGTTTTGCGCGCAGAGCGATGGACGAAGCTTTGCATCGCGCTACAACGCGAAAAATGTTTGGACAAACGCTGGCTGATTTCCAAATTACACAAAGTAAATTGGCCCAAATGGCCACGCAAATTGATAGTGCGGCCTTATTGGTCTATCGTGCTGCCTGGCTGCGCGATCAAGGTCAACGCGTCACCAAAGAAGCGGCGATGGCAAAGCTAACAGCGACCGAAAATGCGCAGCAAGTCATCGATGCTGCCTTACAAATGTTTGGTGGCATGGGCGTGATGAGCGAGGTTCCCGTTGAACGTTTATATCGCGAAATTCGCGCTTTGCGCATCTATGAAGGTGCAAGCGAAGTGCAACAATTGATTATCGCGCGTGAGTTGTTGAAGGATTTTGTGCAATGAGTTTCGATGATGATTTTTAGCACAGCCATCAAAATCCGTTTTGCGCATTGCGATCCGGCGGGCATCGTTTTTTATCCGCGTTATTTTGAACTGATCAATAGCGTGGTGGAAGACTGGTGCGAACAAGTTTTGGGTGTCAGTTTTCACGAAATGCATTTAGTGCAGGGCGTGGGATTGCCGACCGTCAAAATCGAAGCCGAGTTCTTAAAAACCAGCACACTGGGCGATGAATTAGTCGCAGAATTATCCGTGCTGAAACTAGGGCGTGCTTCCTTGACCGTACAAGTGATCATGAAGGGACAAGAAGATGATTTACGACTGCGGGCGCAATTGGTTCTCGTCATGGCGCAAGTGAACGAAAGGCGAGCAATCGCGCTGCCAGAAAATCTGCGCGCGCAGATGCAAAGATATTTGGCCAATTAGGGCTATAAGCATTGATAAGGAATAATATGAAATTTCTTCAACCCGAAGGCTGGGTCAAACCGCGTGGCTATTCAAATGGAATCGCGGCAACCGGACGCACAGTCTGTGTGAGTGGCATGATAGGCTGGGATGCGCAGGGTCAATTTTACAGCGATGATTTTGCGGAGCAAACGCGGCAAGCTTTAGAAAATATCGTCGCAGTATTAGCCGAAGCCGATGCCAAGCCAGAGCACATCGTGCGCATGACTTGGTATGTACTCGATAAACACGAGTATGTCGCAGCCTACAAAGAAATCGGTATCGCCTACCGCGAAACTATCGGACGACACTTCCCGACCATGACCGCGGTACAAGTAGCTGGTTTAATCGAAGCTCGTGCCCGACTGGAAATCGAGGTGACTGCGATCGTGCCTTTGCCCAGTTGAATTCAATTCGAATTCTGGCAAGTCACGCAAAATCGCCCAGAGCGAATAGGCACCGAGTACGGTTCCAACCGGGAAAACGAGCAGCGATAAAGCATTGCTGATGACGAGCCATACTTTGGCGACAGGCGAGCCGCGCAGATAAAATGCGCCGGCCAAAATGTCGGCGATGGAAAAAATCGAGAAAAAGCCTAAGAGCGCACCACCAATCGCGGCAAAAAATTGTAAGGCTTCGCCATTGTCTTGCATGAAATGGCTGACACCACCGAATATCAGCACAAAAAACAAAGCCAGCAACAAACGTAAAGCGCCAAAACCGATACTCATCCATGCAGCTATTTGACGATGTATGTCCATTGAATTCTCCTTTGAAAAATGTGCGCTCATCTTACACCAAACTTGTGCGCTATTTGAAAAACATTAAAACTAACACGCCGAGTAAAATGCAGCTCACGCCGACTAATTCAGTGCGTGTGGTTTTTTCTTTGAAAATAAAAAACGAAGCGAGGAAGGCAAACACCAATTCGACTTGCCCGAGTGCGCGTACATGGGCCGCATTCTCCAGCGTCATCGCAGCGAACCAACAGGTAGAAGCGCACATGCCCGCTAAACCTACCAGCCAAGAAATGCGCCAGTTTTTGACGACCGCGCTGATTTGCCCAGGCTCACGCAGCCCAAGATAGATAAACACAAGGCAGGTTTGAAAAATCAAAACGCAAGCTAAAGTAAATGCCGAACGCATCGCAAAATGTCCTGACAAAGACAAACTCGCACCGCGATAACAGACCGCCGAAATAGCAAAAAATAAGCCCGATGAAACACCGATAACGGCAGCCGGTGTCGTCAAAGAGCGCAGCATTTCTTTGGCCGTAAAACGGTTTTTGGTACTGGAAATAATCAAAACGCCGACAAGCCCAATCGCAATGCCCAGCAAGCCGCCAAAATTTAAGCTGTCTGCCAGCACAAAAAAGCCAATGATGGCGGTCAATAGCGATTCTGTTTTAGAGTAGCTAGTGCCGATAAAAAAATTGCGATAAGAAAAAAGCCGCACCAATAATTCTGTCGCATAAATTTGCGCTAAACCACCCAAACCCGAATACAGCAAAAACCGTAGCGACAAATTCGGTAAGCGCTCCCCCAAATAAACTTGCACTCCCCAAAGATAGAGCAAGGCAAATGGCAATGCATAAAAAAAGCGAACCTGCGTCGCCCCTGCAGTACTAAGCGTCCCGGTCAAACGTTTTTGTAAAGCAGTACGCACATTCTGACTAAACGCCGCAGCAATGGTAATAGGTATCCAGATATCCGACAAAATTTTTCCGATTCAAAATGTAATTCCGCAAACCCGAAGTAACGTAGGGCGGATTGCAATCCGCCGTCCAGCAAAAGCGGTGCAATTGATAAAAATTTTCCTAAAAAATGCAATGGATGCCGGCTAATGCTTTCAAAATAATCTCGGCTACGATGGTTCTCAGAAAATAGACAAAGTATCCGTTTTATTCTCGTCGCCGAATAATATAAATAATTTCATCATCATAGTTAAGCATACCAACTTGATGTGAGGTACTCAGGAGAGCCATTATCCAATTTGGAACAGGGTAATCCCAAATCACCCCCTGAAAATCATGCGGGTAGTCGTTGCCATTGGGATTTTTTGAGTGTGCGTACACTGCGTTGTCCATGGTGTTGCTACAAATGGTTGCCCAAAGTTGGATAGGTTCTGGGCGATTTTTTGCACGTAATTCTAGATGTTGTAGAAGACGAATTCCAGTAGAAATAACGGCTTGAATATTCTCTGGATGTGCTTTGCATCGGCCACGCCAATCTATATGTGTGTGCCAGTAATCAAACCAACTCATTATGTCGAGACGATCAATTTTACGGTGTTCGCGTGCTTCCACTCGTGCCCAGTAGGCTTGCATTCTTTTTCGATAGCGATGATCCATAGCGTAAGTCTATTTTATTGTGGAGTGCTTAGTCGAGTATTTAGTGTTTGGTTTGACTTGACTCATCAGTACTGAAGTAACAAGTCAATTCTTCGATTCCACATAAGCACAGAAGCGGACAAGGATACACTGCCAATCTTGCCTTTGCATTTTCGGGTTATTCGAATTTTCTGTTTTGAAGGATTCTGCGACTTTGATAACGTGGGCTGCCTCGGCAAAGTGAATAGAGACGCACCGATCAATTCCCGGAACATACTCCATCAACACCCCGTAAAACACGCTGGTGTATGTCCCTTCAAAATTTAATCCTAAGCCCCCTCTGTTGCGTCCACGCGATACGAAAACTTCCCTCCTAGGCGAAGTGCCGTAGGGCGGATTGCAATCCGCCGTCCAGCAAAAGCGGTGCAATTGATAAAAATTTTCCTAAAAAAATGAAACGAACATCACCCAATTTTTTCAAAAAAATGCGATACGACGAGCCAAATCGAACAAACAAGTAAAACTTTGCGAGGAAGCGCGTAAAGGGTGAGAAGCGAGAAATTTGGCGACTAATACCGAAATTTTAAACTGCAATTCTACCGCAAGCACTTTGCCTGTGAAGCGTATCTGTAATTGATCGAAAATAGCGCCTCCATCATTTGCCACCCGGGTAGATCGCCTTATATTTTTCCGGTACTTCAACTGGCTTCAGGCTACCTGCGAGCGATAGCACGATAAGCAAGGCGATCACACTGCCGAGTAGTATGGGAAGTGTGATCGCGAGCTTGCGTGCGACATTGGACTTGGCCTGCCAATAGAGCGCGCAGCCCAGGTGGGTGAAGAGCGCGAGGACTGCGAAAAAATAGTAAGGCGCGAAGAAGAACTGGTAGGGATGTACATGGAAACCGGCGGCGGCAAAATAGAAATTGGTGTCTAGATTGAACACTGTCCGACCGAATAAAATAGCACTGACATGGGCGAGCAAAAAGAAGCCTAGGTAAGCGCCCGCAATCGCTTGTAACCAAGCTATTCGTCCCCGTCGCTGCGTCCAAGCGCTAACAACTAAGCGCAAGCCGCTGACGACTTGGATGGCGACACAAAAAAGAAGTAGGACCTCGATAGCAGGCTGGCGGTAGATGCCACGCGCGACTTCCATGAAGGTAATGTGCGATGCAACACTGGACAAGGATGCTAGGTGATTAGCGAGATGAACGATGGCAAACGCGGTAATGAGAATGGCTGATGTACGATGTAGCGTGCGGAGTGTCATATAGAAAATCTCGGTTGAATCTTCATTTTCATTGGGTGAAACTGCGGTGCTTGGTGAGCGTTCGCGTATCCGGTGTTTTTCTTCAATCAATATGAAGATTCTCGTCGCCCTCATTCTCCTCGGACATCGCGTTTAGCGTTGAGCAGGCGGACAATTGCCTTGATTACGATTCGTTTTCCCTAGCATATTCACCTGATAGGCTAAGTACTGATTTACCGAGATTTGTTGTTCGCCGATTTGAATATCATCGACGTAAGTTCTGGTTGCATGAAAGTGACCCGCTTGTAATTGTTTGCGTAGCGTTTCACATCCGGCGATATCGTTGGGGAGGTTGGCGAGTAAGGTCCAAATGCCTTGGGGGTCTTCTATATACACCGCGCTGCCAGATTTGGGTTCTCGTCCTATTAGGATGATTTCGGGTTTTGAATCGTGGGTGAGATCGAGCAAATACGCATCGCAAATCGCGTTTTTATGATCCAAGCATTGCACGCTTTCCCAAGCATCATGCTCCTTGCTAATCTGCTGCAAAAATGCAGGCGGAATAAGCGCGCTGTTGGGCCAAATTTGGATATTGGCTTTTATATCTGCTTCGGCCAACACGGGTATCGCTTGTGCCCAACGATTTTTCGACTGGAGTGCCACGCTTGCTTTGCTGCGTATGATGGCAGCATCTTTGCCTTCTGTACGATTTTGCAGTTGTTGTAAGGCCTCCTTGCCATAGCGTCCGCCCTCGAAACGAAGGTAGGTATAGTCAAACTGATCTGCACTGACCTGACCCGAGTTGAGGCGGTTTAATTGGTTGGAGACGGCTATTCTGGCAGGGTCAGCGATTGGTGAAAAGAGTGCGATCAGTACGCCCAAAATGAGAAAAGCGGTCCAGACGTTGACCTTAGCAATGCCCGGCATCCACTGCCGACTTGAAATAGCGGCCCAGCCATAACCAAGGGTATAAAAAATCGCCACACATAAACAGGCTGCGGCTATCACTCTATCGCTGCTCCAGCCATATTCTCGCACCCGTAAAACCAAAGCGATCACCGCAATCGTGCTGATTGGTAACAACAAACAAGCAGCGATTCGCGCGCTGAGTCGCAAGAGCCAGGCAATGCTTGTGCTGACCTCACCATTTTGAAAAGCCGCATTAATCAGAACGATCAATACCCCGGCGCTACTCAATAAAACAGCGGTCGCATGTCGGGTGGCCCACAAGGGCTGCAAACCTGTTCCGATCAAACTAAGCAAGAATCCACCGACGATCAAGACGGCTACTGGCAAAATCCAAGACATCAAAACTAATAATAATCCTCGGATTCCCCGCACAATCGCAGGGCGCACGTCGGTGATATGCATGGCGCATGAAAACGAAAATGCCGATACAGGAATCAGGAACCATGATTCATCAAGAAGATCGTTGAGAAAATTAAGTTTGACGAGCATAAATAAGGCTGCCCCCAACCGAAGAACCAAGAACAGTGCAATCACAAACAGCGCAGAAAACTTCATCTGTATCAGTAGTTTCCAAGCGAGTTCAAAATGGGTGGGATAGCTGGCGATGCGACGTTGATCCTGCGCCGATGCAAGCAAAAAACTGTGCGCAATAAAGCAGCCCGCAATGCTGAAAAAAATTAATAGGGCAGACGGAAAGATCGTCTTTTCAAGTTCCTTGGGTGATCCACTCCATGAATTTTCCAAGCCGTTTCCGCGCCACACATCATGCATGGATAGACCCGCGATGACGATGACATATAAGACCATCCACGGCCATAAATGGCTAGGCTTTAGGTGACCTAGGGCGGTGATTAGTAAGACCGGTAGCAGCACGAATACTAATAACATGGGCGCAAAAAGCAAGGGCTCGTTGGCGGGCCATTGATGGCTTTTGCTGGTCTCATACAGGAAATATAGAACAGCTCCTTGCACTAGTCCGATCAACATTCTGCTCATGCCGATTTTATGATTAACTTCTGATTGCGGCATGAGGTTTTGTTCGCTTTGTTCTTGCGATTGCATCGTCGCTCCCTAAGACAAAAATAATTTCTAAACTCGTGGCGAAAAAATCCCAGTTTAAATGACTTCACTTGTATTGCGTCTTTTCTCGTAATTTTACTTCGCCTTCATTTCCAACGCCAATTTCGCACCGACATCGCTAACAACATCGAGTAAGTAATCGATGGATTGCTCGGTTTTTCGATGATTGATGACGCAAGCGCGTAGTACGAATTGACCGTTTAAACGGGTTCCCATGATGAAGACTCTGCCGTCTTTTTCCAAGGCGGGCACCATGTCTTGGTTGAGTTGATCGATTTGTGCCTCGGTCAGATTTTGACCGCGATAGCGGAAGCAGGCGATGGCTAGGTGGCTTTGTGATTTGAGCTCGAGCTCTGGGCGCTTGAGGATGCCTTGTTCTAGATAGCGCGTGAGGGCGATGTCTTTTTCCATCATGGCTTGTATGCGGGTGAAACCATAGGCTTTGAGTGACATCCAAACTTTGAAGGCTTTGGCGTTGCGCGAGAGTTGGAAATAGTGTTCGTTGAATTCAAAACGGTCCGTTTTTTGCGGGAGTGAGCCGCCCAGATAATCGGCCGCTTTGAAATAAGTTTCGCGCATGTGGCTCCAGTCCCGTACCAAGATGCAGGCGACTTCGAAGGGTTGGTACAGCCATTTGTGAAAATCGATGGCGATGGAGTCGGCCAGTTCTAGACCCGCATAGTGCTGGCGCAAACTGGGTAGTGAGGCGGCTAAGCCACCATAGGCGCCATCGACGTGAAACCAGAGTTGGTAGCGCTCTGCGATGGCGGCAATACCCTTGAGGTCATCGATTGCACCTGTGTTGACGGTTCCGGCGTTTCCGACGATACAAAAAGGCCGGAAGCCTTGTTCGATATCGTTTTGGATTTGTTGTTCGAGGAGGTCTAGACGTAGCGTGAAATCGGGATGCGTGGAAATTTTGCGCAGGTGATTGCTGCCGATGCCGAGTAGGGACAAACTTTTGTCGGTGCAGTTGTGAGTCTCAGTCGAACAGTAAACGGTAAATGGTTTTTGTCCGAATAAGCCTTCCTGCCCAATCTTGAGATCGCGAAAGAATACATTGCGCGCAACCGTTAAACCTGCCAGATTCGCTTCCGAGCCGCCGCTCACCAAAGCACCGCCTGCATCCGGTGTGTAAGAGAGCATTTCGCTACCCCATTTTACAACGCGCTTTTCGATTTCTGTCATGGATGGCGCTAGGTGCCATTTGGTGACGTTTTGGTTGATGGTGGAGGCTAGAAAATCGGCGATGGTGGACACTTGATTTCCACCCGACATGACATAAGCGTACATGTTGGGGCCCGCGTTTCCGGTGGCCGGTGCGAGTACGCGGCTGCGCACTAGCTCTAGCAGATTTTCTCTATCCATGCCCGCTAGTGGCAGTGGTTCGTCAAACCATGCGCGTACTTCGGTGGGTGTATGGGGATGAAAGCCCGCTTGCTGGTCTAGATTTTGGTAGTGTTGGGTGATTAAATCGACTGCGCTTTCGGCGAATTGGGTAAATTCTTCGGGACTCAAATCAAGGCTGGAATGCATGGCGTTGTCCTAGCAAAATAGTTAAACAGAGTTCTGATTCGTAATCATGTTTGGGCAAGTATATGTTCATTCCTAGATTGCTGCCGAGGTGAGCTGATTTCTTAGCGCATGATTGCTTGGCTGTGGGTGTCCTGTTCACAAAAGACAAAAAAACTGGCGCTGAAAATTCAGGTCAAAGCCGAAATTTTTCTTTCGTTTTTCAGTTTGCAAAAAAATAAATTAGCTACTACACTGAGCGCGCCACATTGATCGGTTTACGCTAAGGGATAACTATGTTGCGATATTGCTTGAGTTTCTTATGTTTGATCGTGTTACAAAGCAGTGCATGGGCGACCACGCCGTTTTCGCGCACGTCGATACCAGACCCTTTGAAATCTTGGGTGCCTTGGGTATTGGATGGGCAAATCAATCCCGATTGCCCGCATTTCTTTGATTCTTTTGATCAGCGCCATTGTGCCTGGCCCGGGGTCTTGGAATTAAAGGTCAATCCGCACGGTGCGGAATTTGCGCAAACATGGCAAGTTTATGCTGATACTTGGATTAGTTTACCGGGGGGCGCAAAGCATTGGCCACAGCATGTTTTAGTCGATGGGAAAGCTTGGCCGGTGGTGGAGCATGAGGAGATGCCTTCGATCAAGCTTGATAAAGGAAACTATCGTATTAGCGGCAGTTTTCTCTGGGATGCGATACCGGAATCTTTAGAACTTGCAGCGAATTTGGCTTTGCTACGTTTGGAATTAAATGGGCAATTGGTCGCCAATCCTGTCCGCGACGAATCCAATCAACTTTGGTTACAACGTAAGGCGCAAGGCAAGGAGAGTGATGAGGCGCGCTTGCAAGTTTTTCGAAAAATAAGTGATGAAGTGCCGCTTTTGATGGAGTCACGTTTTCATCTCGACGTTTCGGGTAAAGGGCGGGAGATTAAGATTGGGCGGGCTTTACTCCCTGAATTTGTCGCGCAAGGTTTAGATTCTCCCTTGCCTGTTCGTTTGGGCTTGGATGGTGAGTTATGGGTGCAAGTGCGGGCAGGTTCTTGGGATATTCGCTTGACAGCGCGGCATAGTAAGCCGATCAAAACAATCGTATTGCCGCAGTCCGATGGGATGGTGGCCGAAGATGAGATCTGGGTTTTTGCTGCAGCGCCCTTGTTACGGACAACGATGATAGAAGACGCGCAAACGATCGATACCCAACAAACTTCTTTGCCTAGTGATTGGCGTGGTTTGCCGGCTTATTTGATGCGTGCCGATAGTCAGCATCAGCGCTTGACGATGAAGGAAATTCGTCGTGGCGATAGTGATCCTGGTCCGGACAAATTAAATGTCGAAAGACGTTTATGGATGAGTTTTGACGGTAGCAGTATGAGTTTGAGCGACCAAATTTCAGGGCAAATAAATCGCGCAGGACGCTTAGCGATGACATCTGAAGTGGCGCTCGGGCGGCTTGCGATTGACGGACAAAATCAACAAATTACCGTGGGTAGCGATCATTTGGCAGGGATAGAACTCAGTCGTGGTCCGATTAAATTAGCGGCCGATGGTGTGATGCCTAAAGCGCCCCGTAGTTTTGCGGCGAATGCGTGGATGAAAGATGTGGATCATTTGGGGATAGAACTCATTTTGCCCGCGGGCTGGCGTTTGCTGCATGTGAGTGGTGTTGATCATGCCGAAGGTGCTTGGCTTTCACGATGGAATTTGCTGGATTTTTTTATCGTCTTAATGATCGCTTTAGGTACTGCGCGTTTATGGGGACGCTATTGGGGTGGTGTGGCTTTGTTGGCACTGGGTTTGTCCTATCAAGAAGTGGGTGCACCGCAGTGGGCGTGGATTGCGGTTTTACTGGCGATTGCTTTGCTTAGAGTGTTGCCAGATGGAAGGCTAAAACGCTTGGTTGCGGCCTATCACAAAATAGCGGCCTTGCTACTGGTTTTATTGTGTTTGGGTTTTGCAACGGCGCAGATTCGGGCAGCGATTTATCCTGTCTTAGAACACGGTGGTTTTGTGGAGTTTCAGCATCCTGTGCGTCAATTCGAACTACGTGCGGATGTAAAAGATACGGAGGCTCGACCCATGAGTCCGCCGGAGAATGCAGAAAATGCGCCTGTGATGGCCGTCGAATCAAATGTTCCCGCCTTTATTCCACCGCCTGAAATTAGCCTAAATAGTGCGCGACATAAAAGTTCTTCTACGATGGCTTACCGCGCTCCAATCGATGCCGCGCCCGCGCCATCCCAGTATCGCACCATCGACACCGACGCACAGGTGCAAACTGGGGCGGGCTTACCCACTTGGAACTGGCAAGCACATCATCTGAGTTTTGATGGCCCGGTGTCGAAAGATCAGCAGGTGCATTTGTGGTTATTGTCTCCTTGGATGGTGAAGAGTTTGACGGTCTTGCGTTTAATGTTGATCGCGGCATTACTACTGTGCTTGCTGGGGAAGCAGGGTGGCTCAGGCGACGTAGAAAAGGGTGGCGCAGCAGGGCTTTTTAGGCGCTTGATAAAGAAATTTGCGGTGCGTTCTCCGACTTCAGTGCCGGGTGTTGCCCTGCTGATCTTGATGGGCTTTGTTTTGCAAGGTCTATCACCCAGTCAGGTGGCCCAAGCGCAGACCCCGAGCTCCGAACAACTGCAGCAATTGCAGGAGAAATTATTGCGCCCGGCCGATTGTTTGCCCCAATGTGCGGAAGTGAGCTCGCTTTCGGTGCAGGTGAGCGGACAGACAGCGCGTTTGATATTGGACGTTGATGCCAGCATTGCGAGTGCGCTACCTTTACCCGGCGGCGCGAAATATTGGCAGCCTTATTTCGCGCAATGGGATGGAAAAAGCGCGTATGTGCTACGTGCTGAGGATGGACAGGCATGGGTATTGGCACCGGTAGGAAGGCATCGTTTGGAGCTCATCGGCGACCTGATGCAAAAGGATACTTTGCAACTTGCTTTGCCGCGTAAGCCAAGACATGTCGAGGTGCATGCCGAGGGCTGGGATGTGGTCGGTTTGTCCGATGAAAATGGGGTTGCGGATAGTCTGCAATTAAGTCGTCAAATTAAACAAGCCGGTAACAAGGTGGATGAGGCTGCAAACCTACCCGCATTTTTGAACGTAACGCGGCATATTCATTTCGATAAAGAATGGACGGTCAGTACTACGGTGACGCGGGTCAATGCTTCGACCGCACCCGCTTTGTCCAATATTCCTCTTCTGCTAGGCGAATCGGTGACGAGTACCGATATTCATGTGAAGGAGGGTGCGGTTGAAGTGAATCTCGGGCCGCAGTCAAACAGTGTGACTTGGAATTCCACGCTTAAACAAAATATGCAAATGAAATTGGGTAGTCGGCTTGATGCGACATGGTTTGAAACTTGGATTTTGGATGTGAGTAGTCAGTGGCATCTCAATATCGAAGGCTTGCCACCGATTGCGTCAGCCAATAATGTTGAGACTGCTTTGGAATTTCGTCCATGGCCCGGTGAGACTTTAGTGCTCAACATCGAACGACCTAAAGTGTTGGCAGGGCAAACCGTCACCATCGATCAGTCGCATTTAAAGCTGATACCGGGTGCGCATTCCAGCGATTACGAATTGCGTTTGCAAGTACGCAGCAGTCGTGGCAGCGATCAGGTCTTGAGTTTGCCGCAAGGTGCGCAATTGCTCAGTGTGGTGATTAATGGACAGGCACGGCCTTTACGTGCGCAGGGCGAAAAATTGACGATTCCTTTGGTGCCGGGCGTGCAGGAAATTGTGGTGGTTTGGCGTGTCAATCAAGGTATGCAGCGTTCTTTTAATAGTTTGTCGGTGAACTTGGGTGCGACCAGTGTCAACAGCGAAGTCGAAGTCATGATGCCGCAAGACCGTTGGCTGTTGTTGGTGTCGGGTCAGGGCTTGGGGCCTGCGATATTATTTTGGGGGCAGTTGATTGTGTTGCTGCTTGTTGCAATGGGTATCGCAAAATGGCAGGCATTGCATTTGCGTGCGAGGGATTGGATTCTTCTCGCATTGGGCTTAACGCAGGTTCCATGGTGGGCGGCTGTCGTCGTATTTACTTGGTTCTTCGCGGTTCATTTCAGAGCGCGTGGCTATGCGCTGGCGCAAAAACGATGGGAAGTTAATCTGCGACAGGTTTTGTTGGCATTGCATACGCTTGCCACGGCGATGATTTTATTTTTTGCGGTTCAGCATGGTTTATTGGGATTGCCCGATATGCAGGTCGCAGGGAACCATTCTACTTATTTCGACCTCAATTGGTATCTCGATCGCGCTGCACCCGACTTACAAAGCGTTTGGATATTAAGCCTGCCTATGCTGGTCTATCGCCTCTTAATGTTATTGTGGGCATTGTGGTTGGCATGGTCGATTTTAGCTTGGATTAAATGGGGATGGGCGGCGTATAGTTTGGGCGAGTTATGGCGGTCTAAGCCAGTGCTGGTCGTGCCTGTGAAAACGGAAATCACGATGATGAGTGAGGATAAAGAGAGCAATGAAAACACGAAAAATCAAGGAGAAGAGGGTGCAACAACTGAACCATAAAATAGTGCGCTTGGCGGTCATGATGACTATCGCTAGTCTAGGCTGCGGATCATACGATGCCTACGCCGCAAGCGAGGCGAAAAAGCCGCAGGTGAAGGCGAATCAAGCGCTCAGCATGGCGGAGCTTATTAAGCAATCAAAAGCCCAAGACTGGCGCGCACTCGATCCAGAAAATACCTTGGTGATGGAGCTGGAAAAGGGGCAGGTGGTGATTGAACTAGCCCCCCACTTTGCGCCGCAGAGTATTGCCAATATTAAGGCGCTGGTGCATGAAAATTATTTCGACGGTTTGGCGATGATACGTTCTCATGACAACTATGTTGCGCAGTGGGGTGATGCCGATGAAAAGCGTGCGATTAAAAATGCGCGTGACAAACTGCCTGCTGAATTTTCTGTGCATGCTGATAAAGCCGATGTGTTTACGCGTTTGCCAGATGCCGACGGGTACGCGCCACAAGTGGGGCATGTCAATGGCTTTGCAGTGGGGCGTGATCCGAAAACCCAGCAAACCTGGCTGACCCATTGCTACGGCGCAGTCGGCGTGGCGCGTGGCAATGAAATCGATAGCGGCAATGGCACATCTTTGTATGCCATCATCGGTCATGCGCCACGTCATTTGGATCGTAATGTGACGGTGGTGGGACGTGTCATGCAAGGCATAGCGCTTCTGTCGAGCTTGCCGCGGGGTACTGGGGCGATGGGTTTCTACGAAAAAGCAGAGGAACGCGGTGCGATTAAATCCGTGCGCCTAGCTAGCGATATGCCCGAGGCGGAAAGACCACGCTTGGAGGTGGTGCGCACGGAATCTTTGCTTTTTAAAGACATCGTGGCAGCGCAAAGAAACCGAGGCGGTGAGTGGTATAAACATGCGGCCAATTACATTGAATTATGCAATGTGCCTATCCCTGTGCGTGCACGCGAACCTTGAGTCTTCTCGCTACACTTGCGCTCGATTAGTCACGATGACGGATGGCCTTAGCACATTCGCGAATTAAAGCTGGGCCGCGATAGATGAGACCGGAATAGACTTGTATCAAGGATGCACCGGCTTGCATTTTGGCTTGTGCGTCGTCGCCGTTAAAGATACCGCCGACACCGATGATGGGAATCGTGTCACCGAGTTCGGCTTTGAGTGCGCGCACCACGGTGTTGGACAACTCAAAGACGGGTTTGCCTGAGAGTCCACCGGTTTCGTGCCCAAAGCGCATGCCTTTGACAGCATCGCGACTCAAGGTCGTGTTGGTCGCGACGACCCCGTCTATTTTGTGGCGCAGCAAGGCGTCGGCAATATTTTTGATTTGTTCGCTATCGATGTCTGGGGCGATTTTGAGCGTGAGTGGGACATAGCGTTGGTGTTGATCGGCTAGGCGTTGTTGCGCATTTTTAAGTTGTGAAAGCAGACTGTCTAATTCCGAAGCACCTTGTAATTGCCGTAGATTTTTCGTATTTGGCGAAGAAATATTGACCGTGACGTAGCTGGCGTAGGGATATACTTTTTCCAGACAATGCAGGTAATCTTCGGCGGCTTTTTCGATAGGCGTATCGGCATTTTTCCCGATGTTTAAACCGAGCACACCTTGTTTTTCTTGATAAAAACGAGATGCCTGCACATTCGCTACAAAGGCATCGACCCCACCATTATTAAAGCCCATACGATTAATAATGCCTTGGGCTTCGGGGATACGAAACATGCGTGGTTTGGGGTTGCCGGGTTGGGCGCGCGGTGTGACCGTGCCGATTTCAATAAAGCCGAATCCCAATCCACCCAAGCCGTCGATATAGCGGCCGTCTTTGTCTAGCCCCGCTGCCAAACCGACAGGATTGGGGAAATGGATGCCCATGATCTTACGAGCATCAGGGGCGGGTTTTGGGATGAGGCGGGTAAGACCTAATTGATGTGCTTGCTTGAGCCCGGGTAAGGTGATTTCATGTGCGCTTTCTGCATCCATGAAAAACAGAAAAGGGCGTGCGAGTGCGTATAAAAATTGATCTGACATAATGGGTGTGTTGGATTAAATTTCGGTCCAAACGCTTTTGATGAGCGCTTGTATCGGTTTGAATTGGGTTTTGTAAGACATTTTACGGCTCGCCTCTATCCAGTATCCGAGATAGAGATAGGGGAGATTTAAGGCAAGTGTTTGGGTGATTTGCCAGAGCACGTTATAGGTGCCATAAGCGGTCTTGGGATCGGATGAATCGTAAAAGGTGTAGACCGAAGACAAGCCGTCTTGCAAGACATCGATGATGCTGACCATGCGTAGTATATGATCAGGATCGCGAAACTCGACCATGCGGGTCTCAACCCGACTTTGTAATAAAAATTGGGCGTATTGATCGTGATCATCTTGATCCATGCCGCCACCGGCGTGCCGTTGATTTTGATAGCCTTGATAAAGTTTGAAATGCTCGGCTGAAAATTCCAGTGGGACTTGCTGAGCGACTAAATTGCTATGCTGTTTGAGCGCGCGTCTTTGACTGCGATTGGGAACGAAATCGGCAACGGCGGTGCGCACGGGAATGCAGGCCTGACATTGGTCGCAGTAGGGGCGGTACACGAACACGCCACTGCGCCGAAAACCACTTTGAACTAACTTTGAATAGCGTTCTGTATTAATGAGATTGGTCGGCGTCGCCACTTGCGAGCGGGCTTGCAAATTAGGTAGGTAGCTGCAGGCGTAAGTGGCTGTCGCATAAAACTGTATGCTGACAAAATCATCCTGCGCGAGATCACTCTCTAGCGCGGCTTGATTCTTACTCTCAGATTCGGGTTGGCGCGATTGCATGGCTTCTCGATTTAAACTGAACAATCAAAGGGTAAGACGCGCCAATTTTCAATCGGCTGTTCAGTAACGGCTTGTCTAAGGTGGGTCATTAGGGCTTTGCGTGATATAGGCTTGGCTCCGAGTGACGCTAAATGACGCGTTTCCTGCTGACAGTCTATCATTTTCACCTGATGCTGGCGTAAAAAAAAGATCAAATGGGCGAGCGCCAATTTCGAGGCATTACTGACCCGCGCAAACATGGATTCACCATAAAACATGCTTCCAATCGCAATACCATAAGCACCACCCACCAGTTGCCCATCAAACCAGACTTCCGATGAGTGCGCATAACCCAAGTGATGCAATTGCGTGTAGCTGGCGATCATTTCATCGGAAATCCAAGTGCCAGATTGCCCATCTCGCGGTTCGGCACAGGCCCGCATGACTTGCTCGAATGCGCTATCAAAGCGAAATGCCCAACGCTGATCTGTACGCGTTTTTTTGAGTAGTTTTAATAAGCTTTTCGACGGTGAAAAGTCCTGGGTCATGAGTACCATGCGTGGATCAGTTGACCACCACAGAATAGGCTGCGCTTCGCCAAACCAAGGAAAGATGCCTTGACGGTATGCCGAGAGTAAGCGTGCTGGCGATAAATCTGCACCGGCGGCAAGTAGGCCTGGTGCTTCGCTGGCGGCATCAAGTGCTTGTTCTACGTCGGGAAAAGGGGTGTCGATTTCTAACCAAGGAATCATAGAGGGGTTTGCAGCATGGGCTTAACTTCATGTTCGTGCAATTGAAAGTGGCCACCGTTTTTGAGTGAGGCAAAATCCTGAAAAAAAGCGCGTAAGGTGTGGCTGACGGTGGTAAAGGCGATCTCATCCCAGGGGATTTGCGCTTCGCTAAACAGATCGACGGCCAAGCTTTCGACCCCAGCCTGATAGTCTTTATTGAGTAAGCTAGCACGATAAAACAAATGCACCTGATGAACATGCGGTACATTGATCACCGAAAAAAGTTCGTGTAATTGTATTGTTGCGCCTGCCTCTTCCGTGGTTTCACGTTCGGCAGCTTGTCGGGTGGTTTCTTTGTTTTCCATAAATCCCGCAGGCAAGGTCCAATAGCCATGACGCGGTTCGATCGCGCGTTTGCACAGCAAAATTTTGACTTCGCCATCGTCCATCCACACGGGAATAGAACCGACCACCATCTTCGGATTTTGATAGTGTATCGTGCCACAAGCAGTGCAAACATGGCGTGGCCTAGTATCGTCCGCGGGAACTTGCAAGCTGACCGGTGCAGCGCAATCGGGGCAAAATTTCATAGTGAAGATAAGATGAATGCGAGAATCTAAAGTGTATCATCACTGGGTTCTTTAGGGTTTCGTGCCTGAGCATCGATTTTTATTTTCGATGCGATTTTGTGCGCAAATTCGTGTTCATGTGCCCGCTGTATGAAATGCCAAATCTCCGTTAAAGAAACTCGCCTCTTGGTCCAGCATTAGAATAAAAGCCGAAAGAAATTGCGCAGAGCAGCAAAATCCTGTATAGTTCTACAAATCAGACGCGGGGTGGAGCAGTCTGGCAGCTCGTCGGGCTCATAACCCGAAGGTCGTAGGTTCAAATCCTGCCCCCGCAACCAGAATTACATAAAAGCCACGTATCATCGTGGCTTTTTGCTTAAGTTGGCGATTAGTTTTGATTGTGTTTCGTTTCTGAACTACAATCTCGCAATCTGCTTAATTAAACTGTTTGAGTTAAACCCAGATTCACACGCTGATCCAGTGGATGTGAAGGATGTGAAGCGGAGACTGCAAACGGACTCACCAGAACGCAAGCCGGTATCCTGCGGCGTAATGTCAATTCAAGGCATCTGGTTAGGGCGCTAAGCGAAAGTGCTATTGCCCACAAGTTTCACAAAATACTTCTTAAGTTCAATAAAACCTGTTCGTTAAAGAGTTTGCATGAATACTGCAGATGCCAAGCGTGTCCTAGAAACCGCATTGCTGTGCGCACATGAACCATTGTCCATCAACACCATGAAGAAATTGTTTGTCGATGGTGCGGGCGGTGATGAGGTGGTGGGCGCGGATACTATTAAATTGATGTTGGAAGAGGTGCGGCAAGACTGGTCCGATAAAGGCATTATGCTAGTGTCGCTATCGTCGGGTTGGCGTTTTCAAAGTCGACCGGAAATGCGCATTTTTATTGATCGCTTAAATCCAGAAAAACCGCCTAAATATTCGCGTGCGACCTTGGAGACCTTGGCGATTATCGCTTATCGTCAACCCGTGACCCGCGGCGATATTGAAGAAATTCGGGGCGTTGCGGTGGCTTCGCAAATGATAAAAACTTTGGAAGATCGCGGTTGGATAGAGGCGATAGGTCATCGTGAAGTGCCAGGGCGACCCGCGCTGTTTGCGACGACTAAGCAATTTTTAGATGATTTGGGCTTGTCTTCTTTGGCGCAACTGCCGCCATTGCAGCAAATCGGACAAGAGCAAGAAGACCAGGGAGTTGCCGTGACACCTGATTTGGATACGCCTGAATTGGCGATGTTCGATCAATTAGAGTCGCTGGAAAATAGAGTAGATGAGAGTGTGGATGCGAATGTAAATACAAGTGTAGATGCGAGCGCAGAAGTGTTAGTGCAAAACCTAGCAGAGCAAACCAACAACGAAGTGGCTGAAACAGTTTTCACAGAACGTGAAAGTGTGGCAGTCAAACCAGAAACCGAGGAAGAAGCGCACAGCGATACCGAAGCTGTACTTACTTTCACACCAGAATCCGATAATGAACGAAACTAATTCTGAAGAAATATCCCCGTCTGTGACTAAGGATACTGAGCATAATTCATCCGAACCAGTGCGCAGCAAAAAGCCAGCCCGTGCGCCACGCGCGCGTAAAGAAAAACTGGCTGAGGCAAGTGAGGGAATTGCAGCATCGTCGCCAGCGGACGCTGAGGCGAGTATTGCACCTAAGTCGCCTAGGCCGCCTAGGTCTCCTAGAGTAGCGCAAGAACGTAAGCGCCCTCAGCTTGAAAAAAATACAGAAGATAATGCCGCGCAAAATGCAGCGGTTTCAGAGACGGCGGACAGTGTAGCGTCGGTTTCCTCTGGTCATGGGAATGTTCCAAGCGAAGTGCGCACTGAACGCAGTAAGCCGCATGCGAATCATGCTGAACGCCGCTCTAAATTTGGCGATAAAAATAAAAGCCGTCAGGGTCAAGGTGAGCGGGCACGTTCGCCGCAAGGAAATCGACCTCAAGCGCAAACTGAAGGTGGTCGAACCAATCGTCCCAATGGTGCACCAACGACGGCCGCAAAAAATTATGCGGATGATGTATTTTCATTTGTAACTTCCGATGCCTACGATCGCGCAGATGAAGCAAAGGGAGCGCGCAACGAGAAGAATAAAAAGCCGAAGCGCGACCTGACCGCAGATGACGATGCGCCAAAACTGCATAAAGTATTGGCAGAAGCGGGCTTGGGTTCGCGTCGCGATATGGAAGACTTGATTGTGGCCGGGCGAGTGTCGGTCAATGGTGAGCCTGCGCATATCGGGCAGCGCATTTTGCCGACCGATCAAGTGCGCATCAACGGCAAACTCATACAGCGCAAAGTGAGTAAAAAGCCGCCACGGGTTTTGGTTTATCACAAACCTGCGGGTGAAATTGTGAGTACCAGCGATCCAGAAGGTCGTCAGTCGGTATTTGATAGTTTGCCGCAAATGAAAGTCGGTAAATGGTTGGCGGTGGGGCGATTGGATTACAACACGGAAGGTTTGTTACTGTTTACCACTTCCGGTGATTTGGCGAATCGCTTGATGCATCCTCGTTATGGTATTGAGCGCGAATATGCCGTGCGTACTCTGGGTGATTTGGAAGAAGGCATGCGCCAAAAATTATTAGCTGGCGTGGAGTTGGAAGACGGCTTGGCGCAATTTTCCAAAATTTCTGACGGTGGCGGTGAAGGTGTCAACAAATGGTATCGTGTCATTATTGGCGAAGGTCGTAACCGCGAAGTGCGTCGTATGTTTGAGGCAGTTGGATTGACTGTGTCTCGCTTGATCCGTACCCGTTATGGCGTGATGACTTTACCTTCGGGTTTGAAGCGCGGCCGTTGGGAAGAGTTAGGTGAAGATGCGGTACGTGGTTTGCTGAAAGTAAGTGGCTTAGAAAAAGCGGCGGGCGAAAAAACTGCGTATAAGTCGAATGGTAAAAACCCCAAAGTCAATGGCAATGCAGCGCCGGTTTCGGGTAATCGCATCTCGGGCAAGGGCGCGCGCAACGTCAATCCTTTTGATGCGCCGCAGCAAAGAAGTTTTGAGCCTACCGTGCGCGGTGGTTTTGCCAATCAGCAAAATACAAAATCGGGTAGTGCGGGTGGCTCTGGTGGCGCGGGTGGACGCGATGCGACTAAAAAACGCAGTCGACAACCGGATCCTTTGCAAACAGCTTTGGGTT
The DNA here is from genome assembly GCA_023259175.1 of Oxalobacteraceae bacterium. GTDB lineage: Bacteria > Pseudomonadota > Gammaproteobacteria > Burkholderiales > Burkholderiaceae_D > Undibacterium. The sequence goes on from JAHFQV010000019.1 coordinate 20,823, forward strand.
TTCCAACTCAGGAAAAAGCACGTCGTGGCCCGACCTCACGCGGTAGTGGGCAGGCAATTGGGCAAGGAATCGCTGCGCGCCGTCGTTCACGCGGGGCTTAGATTTTGTCTAGCTGGGGGCGGCGCTGAGTGGCCCCAAGCGTGTTGTGGCTTGGCGGGGACAATTTTGCCTAGGTCGTGGCGGAAGCGATGTTTTTCGCTCGAATTTCCTGTGATTTTCATTGGTTTGTGATTGCGATTGAGTAATTAATCGTTTATAATCTTGGAGTTAGCAGATATTTCCTTTTGTTCGTTGAATCATTTGATTTTGCGAAATGAGGCGCTAAAAATGATGGGCTAGTGCCCATTTTTTTTTGTGCTGCGTTTTATCGGTGTTTTTCGGAGAATCGTCTTGCAGTTGTTGGAACTTATTGAAAAAACTGTCCAAGGGACGGGCTATGATCTGGTCGACTTTGAGCGAGCAGAGCGTGGTTTGTTGCGTGTGTATATTGACGTCTTACCGGAGCAACTTGCCAGTGACGAAGCTGCGCATGTGACAGTGGAAGACTGTGCCAAAGTGAGCCATCAATTGTCACATGTGCTGACGGTGGAAGAAGTCAATTATGAGCGTTTGGAAATTTCCTCGCCGGGTCTTGATCGGCCTTTAAAAAAGGTCGCTGATTTTCTGCGATTTGCAGGGGAAAAAGCCAATGTTAAATTGCGTTTGCCGATGCCAGGTATGGCCAATCGCAAGACATTCGAAGGCGTATTGCACGAGCCTGAAGGTGAAACCTTGAAGCTCGAATTTGAAGGAAAAGATGGCGCAGCGATGTTGGAGTTTACGCTCGCTGATTTAGATAAGGCACGCTTAGTGCCGCAAGTGGATTTTAGGAGTCGCAAAGCATGAGTCGCGAAGTTTTATTATTGGTTGATGTGCTGGCGCGTGAAAAAAACGTTGACGAAGACATCGTATTTGGAGCGTTGGAACATGCTTTGGCAACGGCGACCAAAAAGCGCTACGAAGGCGAAGTCGATATTCGCGTAGAGATTGATCGCGATACCGGCGAATACCGTACCTTCCGTCGTTGGCACGTTGTTGCCGATGAAGCAGGCTTGCAATTGCCGGATCAAGAAATCCTGCATTTTGAAGCGGTCGAGCAATACGCTGACATCGAAGTCGATGAATACATCGAAGAGCCAGTGGAATCCGTGGAGCTGGGTCGTCGCTTCGCGCAAGATACGAAGCAAATCGTGTTGCAGCGTATTCGTGATGCTGAGCGCGAACAAATTTTGGCCGAGTTTTTAGAACGTGGTGATTCCCTAGTCATGGGTACCATTAAGCGTATGGAACGTGGCGAAGCGGTGGTTGAATCGGGTCGTATTGAAGCGCGTTTGCCGCGTGATCAAATGATTCCGAAAGAAAATCTCCGTGTTGGTGATCGTGTGCGTGCTTACATCTTGCGGATTGATCGTAATGCGCGTGGCCCGCAAGTGATTTTGTCGCGTACTGCGCCTGAATTCATCATGAAATTGTTTGAACTGGAAGTGCCAGAAATCGAACAAGGTTCTTTGATCATCAAATCTGCGGCCCGTGATCCAGGTGTGCGCGCCAAAATTGCGGTGCATACCGATGATAAGCGTATCGATCCTATCGGTACTTGTGTCGGGATGCGCGGCTCTCGCGTGCAAGCGGTAACCGGTGAACTGGGTGGCGAACGGGTGGATATCGTTTTGTGGTCAGAAGACCCAGCTCAATTTGTGATTGGTGCTTTGGCGCCCGCCAATGTTTCCTCCATCATGGTAGATGAAGAAAAGCATGGTATGGACGTGGTGGTTGACGATGAGAATTTAGCGATTGCGATTGGTCGCAGTGGTCAAAACGTGCGTCTTGCGGCGGAATTGACTGGCTGGCAAATCAATATTATGACGGCTGAACAATCGGCCGATAAAGCTGAACAAGAAACCGCAGGTATTCGCACATTGTTCATGGAAAAACTCGACGTCGATCAAGAAGTAGCTGATATTTTGGTGGATGAAGGTTTCTCTAGTTTGGAAGAAATCGCTTACGTACCAATTAGTGAAATGCTGGAAATCGAAGCCTTGGACGAAGATACCGTCAATGAATTACGTAATCGCGCTCGCGATGCCTTGGTGACGGAAGCGATTGCTTCGGAAGAAGGTGTTGAAGGCGTCGAAGATGCCCTGATCGGTTTAGAAGGTATGAGCCGTGTACTGGCCGGTAAGCTTGGCTTGGCGGGTGTGAAGAGCGTCGAAGCTTTCGCTGCATTAGCCTATGACGAATTCGGTGCGATTTTAGCGCTTTCTACGGAACGAGCGCGTCAATTGATCGACACCGCATTTGAAGATGTGACTGATGATGAAATGAAGCTCATTGACGCTAAATATGATGAGCATGCGAAAGCCTTATTGGCGACCGCATGGAAACTCGTTGAAGCGAAGTAAGACGAGATCATCAAACTATATTAGCGTTGCTCGATTAGCTTCGAGCGCAAACAGAAAAAGAGGACTGAATGGCGAGTAATAACGTAGCTCAATTTGCCACCGAGCTGAAAATGCCAGCGGATTTGCTGCTAACACAATTGCAGGCTGCTGGTGTAAGCAAAGCATCGGCGTCCGACAGTTTGTCGAAAGAAGATAAGGACAAACTACTGGATCATTTACGCCGTTCGCACGGCGTGGCTCCTGATGTCGAGAAAAAGAAAATCACCCTGACCCGGAAAGAAACGACCGAAATTAAGCAGGCAGATGCTACGGGTAAAACGCGGACTGTTCAAGTCGAAGTAAGAAAAAAACGCACCTTCGTCAAACGTGATGAGGCCAGCCCAGAAGTGCCAGTAAAAGCGCCGGAGCCGGAAGTCGATGCCGCCGAATTGGCAAGACGTGAGGCCGAAGCGCAAGCTGCGGCGGAACTGATTGCTCGCCAAGAAGCTGAGCTTCAAGAGAAGCAGGCTTATCTAGCGAAGTTAGAAGCCGAAAAGGAAGCTCAAGCACAGGCTGCTCGCGAAAGTGAATTGGCGGCGAAGGCCAAAGCAGACGCAGACAAGCAAAAAGCCCAGGAAGAAAAACGCGCTAAAGCAGCCACGACTGGTCAAGCTGTGCAAACGCCTTCAGTGACTGACGAAGAAAAAAAACGTCAGGCCGATGAAGCGAAGAAAAAAGCTGCAGCCGAGGCCAAAGAAGCGGCCAAGGAAGCTGCGGTTCGTGCCGCTAGCGCGGAAAGTGCGCGCAAAAAAGTAGCTGATGAAGTTGCGCAAATCAAGGAAATGATGAGCGCTGCGCGCCGTCCTAAGCCAGTTGAAGCACCCGTGCCAGCGCCAGTAGTTTCTAAAGTCGCCGAAGGTACTTTGCATAAGCCTGCGGACAAGAAACCGGGCGAGAAAAAAGCGACGGGCGAGAAAAAAGAAGTGAAAACAGTGGCAGTCGCTGCTGATAAAAAATCGATTAAGTCGGCCAATGTTTCATCGACTTGGCAAGAGGACGCAGCGAAAAAACGTGGCACTGGTATCAAGACGCGCGGCGCTGCCCCGGTTGGACGTGAAGGTTGGAAGAGCGGACCGAAAGGCCGTCGTAACAATCATCATGACGACCGCGAATCGAATTTCCAAGTACCTGTTGAAGCGGTCGTTAAAGATGTTTTTGTTCCTGAAACTCTGACGGTTGCGGAATTAGCCCACAAGATGTCGGTGAAAGCGTCGGAAGTCATCAAACACTTGATGAAGCTCGGACAGATGTGCACTATCAATCAAGTTTTGGATCAAGAAACGGCCATGATTTTGGTCGAAGAAATGGGACACAAAGCTTTTGCTGCTAAGCTTGACGATCCTGAAGCGATGTTGACTGATACTGCTGAACATGCGCAGTACGAATCCTTACCGCGCGCTCCGGTAGTGACCGTCATGGGTCACGTTGATCATGGTAAGACTTCTTTGCTCGACTATATTCGTCGCGCTAAAGTCGCGTCGGGTGAAGCGGGTGGAATTACCCAACACATCGGTGCATACCACGTCGAAACACCACGCGGCATGATCACGTTCTTAGACACACCAGGTCACGAAGCATTTACGGCGATGCGTGCTCGTGGTGCGAAAGCGACTGATATTGTGATCTTGGTGGTTGCCGCTGACGATGGCGTGATGCCGCAAACCAAAGAAGCAATTGCCCATGCAAAAGCGGCAGGCGTGCCTTTGGTTGTTGCGATCAACAAGATTGACAAACCCGGTGCCAATGCAGATCGCGTTACCCAAGAATTGATTGCCGAGAGTGTCGTGCCTGAAGAATACGGTGGCGATGCGCCTTTCGTACAGGTGTCGGCAAAAACAGGACAAGGCATAGACTCCTTGTTAGAAAACGTCTTGTTGCAAGCGGAAGTTTTGGAATTAAAAGCGCCTATCGACGCACCTGCTAAAGGCTTGGTGGTTGAATCGCGTTTGGATAAAGGACGCGGTACCGTCGCTACGATTTTGGTGCAGTCCGGTACTTTGAAGCGCGGTGATGTGGTGTTGGCTGGTTCATCTTACGGGCGTGTTCGTGCGATGCTCGATGAAAACGGTAAGAACATCAGCGAAGCCGGTCCATCTATTCCAGTTGAGATTCAAGGTTTGACAGAAGTGCCTGCAGCCGGTGAAGAAGTGATGGTCATGGCGGATGAACGCAAAGCACGTGAAATTGCGCTTTTCCGTCAAGGTAAATTCCGCGATGTTAAGCTCGCTAAACAACAAGCAGCCAAACTCGAAAACATGTTTGAAAACATGGGCGAAGGCGAACTTAAGAACTTGCCTATCATCGTCAAAACCGACGTACAAGGTTCGCAAGAAGCTTTGGTGCAATCTTTGGTCAAGCTTTCCAACAGCGAAGTGCGGGTACAAGTGGTGCATGCGGCGGTTGGCGGCATTTCCGAATCCGATGTCAATTTGGCGGTCGCTTCAAAAGCGGTCATTATTGGCTTTAATACCCGTGCTGATGCATCTGCGCGTAAATTGGCCGAATCGAACGGCGTGGATATTCGCTACTACAACATCATTTACGATGCAGTCGATGAAATTAAGGCCGCTTTGTCGGGCATGTTAGCGCCAGAAAAACGCGAAACCGTGATCGGTATGGTCGAGATTCGTCAGGTCTTTACCGTCAGCAAAGTGGGCTCGATTGCGGGTTGCTTAGTGACCGAAGGTATGGTCAAACGTACTTCCTCAGTTCGCATCTTGCGTAATAACGTGGTGGCGTGGACGGGCGAGCTCGACTCACTGAAACGTTACAAAGATGATGCAAAAGAAGTGCGTGCAGGTATGGAGTGCGGCCTTTCACTGAAAGCCTTCAATGATATTCAGGTGGGTGATTTCCTCGAAGTCTTCGAAATTCAAGAAATTGCGCGTACCCTGTAAAAAAGCAAAAAGGGGAAGCGAAAGCTTCCTCTTTAATTTTGTAAATAAGTTTTGAAGTAAAAAGGACGAAAAACTTTGAACCGCAGAGGCGCAGAGTACGCAGAGATAAATTGTATCCTTTGCGTACTCTGCGCCTCTGCGGTTAGTGCTTTTTAGTTTTTTTTGGATTAGGTTTTGTTTTCATATTATGGCTAAAAATAGTAAATCCATTCCAGCTCGCGGTCTTCGCGTGGCGGATCAAATTCAACGTGATTTATCAGAAATCATTTGGGCAGAATTAAAAGACCCCAGGGTCGGTATGGTTACGCTCACTGAGGTGCAACTGACACCCGACTACGCGCATGCCAAGGTTTATTTTACGACGCTGGCCGATGATGCAGCGGCGATCAAAAACACGCTGGAAGGATTGAATAAAGCGGCTGGATTTTTGCGTAATCAACTTGGTTTGCAATTGCGCATTCACACGCTACCGCAACTGCATTTCGTCCATGACACGTCCACCATGCGTGGCATGGCGATGTCGAAATTGATCGACGAAGCCAATGCGACACGCGCTAAAGATGATGTTGCCAACGAAGATTAATCGTTGAAGGATTTATCCCGCCGTCCGGTGATCTTTAATCTACGAATAGATTGTTGGCCGAACGAATCGCGAATTTGATCAGTTCAAACGCCGCCCATTAATTTACCTGTGCCGGACGGTGGAATACATTCCACCCTACAATTTTTCATGATCCAATGCCCTCCCAAAATTCCACGCCTGCCTATTAACGGCGTGCTTTTACTCGATAAACCTGTGGGTTGGTCGAGCAATGATGCCTTGATTAAAGCCAAGCGTTTATTAAATGCACTCAAGGCGGGACATACCGGCACCCTCGATCCTTTCGCAACTGGCTTATTGCCCCTATGTTTTGGTGAAGCGACGAAATTTTCTGCTGACCTTTTGGAGGCAGATAAAACCTATCAAACAATCGTGCATTTGGGGGTGACGACCGAAACGGGTGACACCGAAGGGGCAGTTTTAGAAACCCGCCCAGTGGCTGTGAGTGAAGAAGAAATTCGGCAAGTTTTAACGCAATTTGTCGGCGATATTTTACAAGTTCCGCCCATGTATTCGGCCTTGAAGCGCGACGGAAAGCCGCTGTATGAGTACGCGCGCGCAGGTGTTACGCTTGAGCGCGAAGCGCGCCCTGTGAGCATCCATCTTTTGGAATTTGTCGCTTACGAAGCACCTTTTTTAACGCTCAATGTGTGCTGTAGTAAGGGGACCTATATACGTGTTTTGGGCGAAGATATTGGACAAGCCTTAGCTTGCGGTGCGCATTTGAAGGCTCTACGACGCACGCAAGTTGGACATTTAATTTTGCAAAATACGATTACGCTCGCCGATTTGGCGGCGTTAGAATTGCAACAGCGTTTAGCCTTACTTGCGCCGGTAGATGCATTGCTGTCGAGTTTTCCCGAGATCGAATTGAATGCCGAATTGTCGCGTCGTTTTTTAAATGGACAGCGCCTATCTTTGGCAAAAGAAGCGGTCGCGCATCCAGAGACACTAGGACGCGTTCGGGTTTATCAAGAGGCTGACGTGCAAGCGCTGGGCGAGCGCCAACTTTTAGGTTCGGCCCAGCTACAAGCATTTTCGGTCTTGGCACCCGAGCGTTTGATTTCTACTGTGATTGAAGCGTAATTTCAAACAGCGTGAAAGCGTTACTTTTCGCGCTCGAAGCCCGTATTTCGTCGAAAATTGTAGCCATCCTCAGCTTAAAAATTAATTGAAAAATTCCAGTCTAATTCGCCTTGATCACCATCCCGCTTGGGGTATCTTCCACTTCAAATCCCGCTGATTTAATTTCATCGCGTAGGCGATCTGATTCTGCCCAAAGTTTATTTTGTCGCGCAACTTGGCGTTGAGCGACGAGCGCAGCGATGTGTTCAGGAATTTCAGCTTTTTTCGGTTCCCAAGACTGCAAATTCAATCCCAACATGCCGTCGAAGTAGTCGAGCGTGGCGCGTTTGTCTGATTCTGGAATTGCGGACTTGAGCATTTCCCACATCACGGCAATGGCTTTAGGGAGATTTAAATCGAGATTGATTTCGGTTTTAAATCTTTGCGCAAATTCCTCATTGATAACGCCGCCCCGCGCCAAACCAAAATAAGTTTCACGCAGGCGGTTTAATCCTGTTTGCGAGGCTTTTAAGGATTCCCAACTAAAATTGAGTTGACTGCGATAGTGTGCCGATAAACATAGCCAACGATAGGCGAGTGGGTCGATGCCATCGTCGATTAGCGTTTGTAACCTTAAGAAATCACCGCTGGATTTTGACATTTTGCCCGCGTCGATTTGCAGGAAGTAGCCATGCATCCAGAAGTTGGCGAGGCGGGTTCCGTGGCAGGCCTGATTTTGTGCGATTTCATTGCTGTGATGGATGGCGATATGATCTTCCCCGCCGCAATGGATGTCGAACCATGGTTCTAAGTATTTGGCGGACATAGCAGAGCATTCTATATGCCAGCCCGGAAAGCCGCGTCCCCAAGGGCTATCCCATTCCATTTGACGCTGACTGTCTGCCGGACTTAATTTCCATAATGCGAAGTCGGTCGGGTTCTTTTTTTCGCCTATTTCAATTCGTTTTCCAGCTTCCAAGCCTTCGCGATTGAGGCGTGCGAGGTAGCCGTAATCGTCTTGTTTTGAAGTGTCGAAATAAACGCCATCCGAAGTAAGGTAGGTATAGCCTTTTTCCTCGATGATGCTGATGAAGTCAATTTGTTCGGCGATATGGTCGGTGGCTTTGCACCAAATTTTAGGCGCTAAAATGTGCAATCGGGCGATATCTTCTTTGAACGCGACAGTATATTTTTCCGCGATTTCCCATGCGCTTTGACCCGTGCGGCGCGCACCTTTTTCCATTTTGTCTTCGCCATCGTCCGCATCCGAAACTAGATGCCCGACGTCAGTAATATTGACGACGTGCCTGACATTGTAGCCATTCAATTCGAGGGCGCGGCGCAGAATATCTTCAAACAGGTAGGTTCGAAGATTGCCGATGTGCGCGTAGTCATACACTGTTGGACCACAACAATAGAGGCCCACCCAGTCAGTATGGATAGGCTTAAAGGTGCGTAAGGAGCGCTCCCAATTGTCGTAAAGTTGAATGTCCATGTGTTCAGAAAGTGACTAAATTCGGTAGTGCGTTAGACGAAAAAAACGCGCGTAATCCAGCATTATGCCGTAGCTGGGACGCGCTGTCGATTTTGCTAACGTTGTTGGCGGCGATCAATTGTTGGACAATTTAGCATTGTGAGAACGATTTTGTTTGATTTGCGCTTTTTGGGGGCATAAACTAAGACTAGACGAATCAATTCCCTTAATTCACTTATTTCCCTTAATTCCCTTTTTTCCCACGATTCAGGAGTTCTATGGAGCTTCAATACCCGAACGTAAGCGAAGCCGAATGCAGGCTTTTTTATCGTGAGCAAGATCATGCGCAGGGACGTAAAATTTTGCGCGTTTTGATGTGGCTTTCTTTCCCGTTGATGTACATCGATTTTATGGTGTTCGGCGACAGCCGTTTGTTTCAAATTCTCTCGGGTTTGCGAATCGCCTTGTTTGCGTTTTCATTTTGGATGTTGCATGCAGTGGCGCGCGACCCTTCGACCGAAAAATTTGAGAAATTTCTTTATGGATGGGCGATATTGGCGCTGGTAGTTCAGCTCATGGCCAATGCCTTGTGTACACCACGTTTTCTCGGATACTTTTTCTTAGATGCGTGGCTGTGCTTGGTAGTGCCCGTGGTATTGCCATTACGCCTTAGCCATATCCGACAAATTGTGATCGGTTTTTTTGTTTGTGCGGTGGCATTGGCGCTGTTTAAAACTGAGCCCCGTAGTGCTGAGCAATTGAGCCTAGTGGCGGTACTTTTGTTGAGCGTCTATGCTGGGCAATCGATCACGAGCTTCTTGTTTCGTTACCGCAGCCGCTTGCTGAGCGCCGAACTTGAATTGCAACGCAAAGAAAACACCGATGCCGTGACAGGCGTGGCCAATCGCCGTGAATTTTTGCGGGTGGCTGATAATGAATTGCAGCGCCATACCCGATTAGGCAAGCCACTTTCATTAATGATTTTAGACCTTGATCAACTTAAGCAAATTAATTTGAGTTATGGCCCGGGCTCAGGGGATATGGTGTTGGTTGAGGTGAGTAAGCGGATTGCGCGGGCAACCCGTAACTATGATTGTTTGGCGCGTTATGGTACGGAAGCGTTTAGTGTGTTGTTACCAGAAGCACCGTTTGAGGTCGCCAAACAAATTGCAGCGAGAACCCGTTCTACGATAGTGGCGATGCCCGTCGCCGCCTCAGGTAAGCAGCTACGCGTTAGCGCAACGGTGGGTGTCATTACCATGGTCGAAGGCGATACCTTAGAAAGTATGCTGCGACGCGCTGAGGACGCGCTTAACACCGCCAAGCACGCGGCGGAAGAAAGTCTGGAATTTTCCGAAACCATTAATGGTTGAGCGTGTTTGTTAGTAGTTGATGCCTGATTTTTACGCATTTTAACAACACTGTGAAAGTCTTCGTTCGATCTCTTTGATTTTCATCTTTTGCGCCTTGAAGTGTCGCTAAGTCCCTGTTTTTTCGTCGATTTTTGCCTTTTTTTGCAAGCAATGCAGTCCCCTCAGTATTTCTAGATCGTTCTTGTTCACCAGCCTGTTCTTGTGTTGGTAAAAAATGTAAGCAATACTTGCATACCGTTTTTGGATAACATTTTGTGCGGCATTGTTATGGGCTTCGAAAAATGAATAGGTGAAATGAAATGTCCTGGGTTTTGAAATCAATTGTGTTTGTGAGCTGTATGAGCACGCTAGCGTTCGCTTCCGCACAAGCTTTGGTTGAAGTTGAAAAATTTGTTTGGACTGACGGAGTTGATCGTGGAAATCTGCAGTTCCGGGGGGTTTTAAACAACCCCATGCACGGAAAAACGGTCTACCTCTGGATGCAGTTGAAAGGCTCGCCTGCGTTGTTGGCGGCCTTACGGAAACGACCGGCGGGCAGTATTCCAATTCGGCATGCATGGTATCGGTATACGAGCGATGCCGTGAATGCGGATGCGCCAGATGAGCTTGATCTCGCTGTCGATCTGCAAATCGGTAAGAAAGAAGTTTTAGGAAAATTGCAGTACGAAGTCGATGCGAAGGGCGCATTCCATTGGCGGGTCTGGAGCGGAAAAAAACAATTAACACCTGGCGTTTGGCGAGTCGATTTGACTTACGCCTCCGGCGTACCCGTGGTGTGTGCGAGTGAGGATGATGCAAATCAGCCCTGCAAATTTATCATAGAGGTAAAACGATGAGTGATGTTGTGATCGATCATGCACCCGAAGACAATACTAATGATTCGGTGAATTTGAGTGCGCTAGGGCGGCGCAATAATTTGAGTCTTGCGACCTCGATACGTGATGCTGAAATTTTGATGGCCTATGCATCCCAATTCGGTCAGTCGGTCGAAGAAGAAATTATCAAGGTCGTGGTGGTGAGCAGTAGTCTGTATGCCAATGGCAAAATGGGGGATGCGGAAGAGACTCAATTTTGGCTCGCCTTTAATGCCTTGTCGAAAAAAGTTTCGCCTGTTTCCGTCATGAGCTTACAGTCAATACTCGAACCTGATAGCGTCGAGTCGCGCTCGATTTTTGGTATGCGTTTGCCGAAAAGGTCATTGGCTCGTCGTGCCGTTCAGTGGTATACCTTTCTTGCAATCGCTACTTTGTTTTTACTTTTATCGGTGCAAATTTACTGGCTTTTCGGAACCAGTATTACCAATGATATTCAAAAAATTGCCGATAAGCGTACCGATGTTAGCGCGAAGTTGGGTGCGATGAAGGCGGTCAATGCGATATCGAATGGCGTGACTGCGAAAGATGAGGCGACCAATAAACTACTTGATAATTCTTCCTCAGACTTGAATATGAATGCGCTGATCGCGCAGGAAGATACCTTAGAATTACATCTAGAATCAAGTTACGAGGCTTTGCGCGCTTGGAGTGAAATTTGGCCCAAAATTTTAGAAATCACGCGCTCAAAAAACGCCAGTGATCCTGATAAAAAAATTCAATTCAATGCTGTGCTATTACAGTCTTCACTGCGAAAAATCGAAGTCTTGCAAAAATATTTTCTACCGCTTTTATACGGCTTGCTAGGAACCTGTGTTTATGTTTTGCGCAGCCTATCGACTGAGATTTCAGCTCGCACTTATTCCGAGGCTTCCAACATTGGTTTTCGAATTCGGCTTTATCTCGGTGCCTTAGGCGGTATGGTGATTGCGTGGTTTATTCAACCCGATACCGCTGACGGTATGTTTAAATCATTGTCACCGTTTGCGCTCGCATTTTTAGCGGGCTACAGTGTGGAGATTGTATTCTCAGCGATGGATAGATTTTTGGTCGCGTTTACTGATAAACAAGTGGATAAACAAGCGACCAACAGAAACGCCGCTACTTAGCTACTTAATCTCTTTCTGTAAAAAATCCCAAACACCCGCGTCGCTCATCGCAGCAACGTTTAAGCGCATGCGGGTGGAGGGGAGCTGATGCGGCGAAAACAAACTTCCCGGTGCAATTAAGATTCCTTTTTCCAGCGCTTTTTCGGTGAGCGCTATCGTGTCTGTCCCAGTCTCCACCCACAAAAACATCCCTGCAGGCGTGTGATACTCGACCTGCATGCCCAATTTTTCGACACGTGCCGTGACCTCGTTGCGGGCGGTATCGAGCTTGCTGCGAATTCTATCGACATGCTTGCGGTAATGCCCTTCCGATAAAACTTTATGCACTACGCGTTCACAGATCTCGTTGGTGGTGAGGGTGGAGAGCATTTTCCGGTCAGATAAACGAATTGCAGTTTGATGCGAAGTTGCTATAAATCCTACCCTTAAATTGGCCGCGAGCGTTTTTGAAAATCCGCCCAGATAGATCACGCGATTGAGCTGGTCTAAAGATGCAATGCGGGTCGCCGCTTGCACTGCGGAACCCGGATGTATGTCGCAATAAATATCGTCTTCCACAATCATGAAGTCGTGTTGCTCCGCTGTTCTCAGCACTTGAAAAGCCTTTGCGGCCGAAAGCGAAGTGGAAGTGGGATTGTGTAAAACCGAGTGAATGATGTAGAGCTTGGGTTTGTGTAGTGCGGCTAGTTCGGCTAATTTGGCGACATCGGGGCCATCGTGCAAACGTGGAATCCCAATCACTTTGGTACCCAATGTGGCGAAGGTCCCGAACATTAAAAACCACGCTGGGTCATCTACAAAAATAGTGTCACCGGGTTGGGTAAATTCGCGCGCAACCAAGTCGAGTGCTTGCGTCACACCATTAGTGGTAAGGATTTGTTCGGGTGCGGCGGCAATTTCCAATTCGGCGAGTTTAAGTTGTAATTGCTGACGGAGTGGTAGAAAGCCTTGCTGCGTGCCGTAGTGTAGTAAGAGATTTTGGTTTAAGCGACTAATCGATCGTAAGCCATTGGCGACCAATTCACCGTCCAGCCATTCGTGAGGGAGTAGACCCGATCCAGGCATTTTTTGCGGCGGCAATTGCCGGAACATATTGCGTATCAGCCAGACCACGTCTGGTTGCTGCGAGCTGGGTAAAACTTGGGCAATGGGTCCAGTATTGCCGAGCAAAGAGGCACGTTCACGGACGAAAAATCCCGAGCCGCGACGTGATTCGAGATAGCCATTGGCGACCAAACGGTCGTAAGCCTCGACCACCGTGAAGCGCGAGACTTTTTGTTCATCGGCGAACTGGCGTATCGACGGCATACGCGAACCGGTGCGCAATAGTTTGTCATCGATACGACAGGCGACCGAATGCACAATTTGTTCTACTAAAGAACCACCCGAATCGCGTGACACCATGGGGCTGGACAGCTGCGGTGTGGAACGCATTTGATCTCCAAGTTTTGTATTGGTGAAAACACCGTGACAGTGTGAAATCTATTTAATAAATTGTATTGGTACTGTATTGGTTTTTGCGGGTAGGATAGCACATATTCAAGACGTGAAAAGTGTTTGATGTGATTTAAATTTGTTCAAAAATCGTAATGCGAAAATATGATTTTTGAGGAGAATTGACATGAATTCTGAAATTTTTCCTTAAATTGAGGGGCGAGCCGCGGTATCGGGGGGTGTTATTCGGGGAAATGCCCCGTACAATGTAGCCTGTCCGTAACCCACCATGCCCTAAAAGGAAATGAGAAATGTCGATTTACGCGAAATTGAAAGAATTGCAAATTGAATTGCCCGCTGTTGCTGCACCCGCCGCCGCTTATGTGATGCATGCCCAAACTGGGAATCTGGTTTTTATTTCGGGTCATATTGCCAAAAAAGAGGGCAAAGTTTGGGTCGGTCAGTTAGGTAAAAATATGGAAACTGCAGAAGGAAAATTGGCTGCGCGTGCGATCGCAATTGATTTGATGGCGACTTTGCAGGATGCCTGCGGTGGCGATTTGACCCGTGTCAAACGCGTCGTCAAATTAATGAGTTTGGTCAATTCCACGCCTGAATATACTGAGCAGCATTTGGTAACGAATGGTGCGTCTGAATTGATTGGCGAAATTTTTGGTGAGCAAGGTAAGCATGCGCGCTCAGCTTTTGGTGTGGCGCAGATTCCACTCGGTGCCTGCGTAGAAATTGAAATGATCGTTGAGATCGAATCTTAAAGTTTTATTTTTTGTGAAGTGAATAAAAATGAGTCTGCCTAATTTGAACACCCTTACTTGGAAATTTTCTCAGCGCGCAGAGCAGTTGCAAAGCTCCGCGATTCGTGAAATTTTGAAAATCACGATGCGTCCCGAAGTGATTTCTTTTGCCGGTGGTTTGCCATCGCCAGAGACGTTTCCAGTGGAACGTATGCGTGCCGCTTTCGATAAAGTTTTGTCGGAAAATGGTAAAGCCGCTTTGCAATATGGGCCTACCGATGGTTATGCACCTTTGCGTCAATTCATCGCCGATTCTTTGTCCACTGCCGATTGCAAAATCGTGCCTGAACAAATCATGATGACTTCAGGTTCGCAGCAAGGTCTTGATTTACTGGCCAAAGTATTGGTCGATGAGGGCAGTAAAATTTTGGTGGAAACACCGAGCTACCTAGGCGCATTGCAAGCATTTTCAGTCTACCAACCGGAGTTTGTATCGGTTGAAATGGATGATCATGGTGTCGTGCCTGCTTCCGTTGCAGCCAAGGGTGAGGGCGCTAAATTATTTTATGCGTTGCCGAATTTTCAAAATCCGACAGGCCGTACTTTGTCGATAGAGCGTCGTAAAGAATTGGTCGAAACCTGTGCTCGCATGGGAATTCCTTTGATCGAAGATAATCCCTATGGTGACTTGTGCTATAGCGGAGAACCCTTGCCTAAGCTCTTGAATATGAATCCAGATGGTGTGATTTATCTCGGTTCTTTCTCCAAGATTTTAACGCCTGGTATTCGCTTGGGTTATATTGTCGCGCCTATGCCTATCGTTCGCAAATTGGAGCAAGCTAAACAAGCCACCGATTTGCATACCGCGACGCTGACGCAAATGGCGGTCTATGAAGTGATTAAAGACGGCTTCTTAAAAGAACATATTCCGAATATTCGTCGCTTGTACTCATCTCAATGCAATGTCATGCTCGAAGCGATGAGTAAGAATTTTCCAGCAGGCGTGAGCTGGACGCGTCCCGAAGGCGGCATGTTCATTTGGGTGACTTTGCCTAAACATATCGATAGCAAAGAATTGCTTGATGCAGCAATTGCGAATAATGTGGCCTTCGTTCCGGGTGGTCCTTTCTATGCAAATGAAGCCGAGACCAATACCTTCCGCTTAAGTTTCGTCACCGTGCCACCGGCGAAAATCAATGAAGGCATAGAGAAAATTGCCAAGCTTATCCAAGCTCGTATGTAGGAATTGTGCGCGTAAGCCTGGTTTGTTGCCTTATTGATGAAGTGGATGTGAAAAACACTATCAGCACATACTATGGAATCTTACTTAAACCCGTCAGTGATTTGCCTGACGGGTTTTTTGTATCTATGCTGTGCTCAATTCGTCATTGATCTGTCGACTGAGGTCAAGACATCGCCGGTGCCTTGGCTTATGCTTCCCGCAAAGATGAACAGCAAATGAAAAGGGTAAATGATGACTTCAGCGATAGGTGGTTCTACAGCAGCAATCGAATTGGCAGGCATCGTTAAAGACCTGAAACATGTGACACCCATCGCAGCCAGTGAACGACAACAAAGGCGCGAAAAAGCAGCGCGACTGATGCAAGAGCAAGGCATTGCTGCCTTGGTGCTCACAGCTAGCACCAGCCTCTATTATTTTGCAGGTTTGTCTTGGTATCAAAGTGAACGCTTGGTCGGCGCGGTATTAACCCGTGAAGGCAAACTGATTTTCGTCAGTCCTGCATTTGAAGAATCAAAAGTACGTGAAACGGTAGGTGAGCAAGTTGCCGTGCGATTGTGGGAGGAAGACGAGAATCCCTACGACTTAGTCGCGCAGATATTGCAAGATGAAGGTCTCTCTTCGGGTGCGATCGCGTTGGATGAGGTCGCCCCGTTTTTTATTGCAGAAGGTTTGCGACTTGCCTTCAAAGGCCGTGGTTTAATCAATGGCATGGCGGTGAGTGCGCCATGCCGCATGCACAAATCAGCCAATGAAATTGCTTTAATGCAGGCCGCGAAAAATATCACGATTGATGTACAACAGCGTGCCGCCCGCATTTTGCGTGAAGGGATTTCCTCCTTTGAAGTCGCGGATTTCATCAATCAAGCACACCGCGCACATGGCGGCAGTAGCTCGACATTTTGCATCGTTAGTTTTGGCGCGCCGACGGCCATACCGCATGGCCCCGATGGTGCGCAGTATTTGCGAGATGGCGATATGGTTTTGATTGATACCGGTTGCATGGTCGAACGCTACCACTCCGATATCACGCGTAGCTATGTATTTGGAAAACCAACACCGCGTCAAAGAACGATGTGGGATTTGGAAAAGGCAGCACAAGCGGCGGCTTTTGAAACCGCCCAGTTGGGTGTGCCTTGTGAGCAGGTCGATGCTGCGGCGCGAAGGGTGATCGAAGCGGCCGGTTTAGGCCCCGGTTATAAAACCCCCGGCTTGCCGCACCGCACGGGTCACGGCATTGGACTTGATATTCACGAGTGGACTTATCTGGTTAAGGGCAATCGCACGCCGCTGGCGACTGGTATGTGCTTTAGCAATGAACCGATGATCTGTATCGATGGTGAATTTGGAATACGCCTAGAGGATCATTTCTACATGACAGAGCATGGCCCGAAATGGTTTACAGGACCAAGTTTTGCGGTCGATGCACCATTTGCCTAGTTTGACCGACAATCGTCCCAAACCTAAAGGGACGATTGTCTTACTTGTTTGAGCAGCTTGAGCGTCTAGTTTGTTACCTTCACAATCCGTTTCGTATTCCACAGTTCGCGTGGCCCGCCGTCGGTGCCGACGATGGCGATTTGATAGCTATCGTTAACCGCTTTCGCTGGTAATTCTAAGGCAACGGTGCGTTTGGAATTATAGATGCCGACGTAGCTGCGTTTGTACAGCACGTTATTGACATAGACGTTGACGTTTTCAGTGTCAGAAATTTCCAAACTCAAGCTGCGCGTCGTTTGTGGAATGCTCAGTACATTTCCTACGGGTGTTAGGAATCGATAGCCCGAAGTCGATGTTGGCATCGCTAATAGCTTTTTGGCGATTTGATTAAATTGTGTTTGGTCGCCATTGCTCAAATCGCTCACATCACGCGGAACCTGAATATCAGCTAGGCAGCCGTGATCTTCAATCAGTGCATTGACGTTGTAGCCAGCCCGCACGGTTTGGCGCCAAGACACGCGCATGGAAACGCCATCGGGTAAGGGTTTGAAAATTTGCGGCGCGAAGTAAGCAAAAAAATCTTGTTCCAACACGTTTGCACCACCCGCACCAGTGCTTCGGTCTTCACCAAAAATTGTGGCTGCGGCATTGTCTTGCATCGAACAGGTAAATAAATCGGTCGCTGAAAAACTACGTGCATTGGCCAACACACCGATTGGTTTGTAGTACATTTGCCCCAAGCTATTGGCATCATCCGGTGAGGTAAAGATGCCGGTTTTGCTGTAGGTATTTTGGGTGCTATGGGCTTTTGTAATGAGGTCTACCCAGTTAGGCCAATACTGTTTGAAAATGTCTTGATTCAATACCTCGAAATTGGTGCCTGAATTTAAGAGTCGCGCAGTATTGGTGAGCGCCCGCCCAGGCATAAATAATTGTGGCAATTTATCGGCATAGACAATACTGCCGCCACCGTTATTGCGTACATCAATGACTAACGCATCGGTGCTAGCGAGTTGGTTGCGCAGAAGCGTGGCGATAATGCTCAAGGCACCATTGTCGTTGACTTTGCTGGGGACGAAAGAACTGATGCTGATGTAGCCAACTTTTTTACTATCCTGATTGACGATGGCCCATTTGATGGAAGGCTCAGGAGTCGCCTGTTTGGCGATGGCACTATTATCTTCTACCAAATTTTGCTGGAGAAATTGATTGTAGCGTTCTTGGGTTTGCTCATTACTCATCGCTACCGCATTGAGGTCGGGTGTGCTGGTGCGTGCTGATGCAGTCGACGTGCTTGGGCTTAGTTTGCTGTCGTCATATTGGCTTAACCAAGGAATGGTGATGCTATAGATTTCGCCGTTGCTCGCTGCTTTCAGTTTCAAGGTAATGCTATCTTTGGTGGGCGGTAAAGACGAGGCTTGCGAGCTAAACGTCATGTACTGGATCGCGCGTGAAAAGCCGCCATACAAATTCGCACCATTGCCATTAATCGTCGCATTCGATACCGCTTGCTTGATCGGCAGGCCATCATATTCAAGCACTAAATCGCCAATTTGTGGCTTGCGTTGCGTTGGGAAAAATACGTCAAAAAAGACCTTGTAGACATTGTTGATGCGGACTTCATTTGCATCGGCTGTCGAGGATGTGCGTGCAAAATTGAATGGCAAGAAGCTGATAAACGCCGCGTGTGGTAAGGGGAAATTGTAATTCAAATGAAGATCACGCTGACTTACAAAAATATTGCTGAGATTGGCATGCAATTGCGCAGTGCTCAGGCGGTCGATGTTGTCCACGGTTTTTTGTACCGTCGCAGCCGGGTCTACGTGGCCGGAGAAATTAGGATTGGTGCCGTAGAATTCATTTTTTTCATAACGATTTACGTATAAATCCCGCAGCAGGAATTGCGCCTGTTGCGCTAACAAGAGTTTGTCAGTTCGGGTGAGTTCATTAAATTTGATTAAGGGACGAACATTGGATAAGTAATTCGTCTTAATTTCAGCTTGGGCATTGCTAGCGGCTAAAGCGCCGATGAGTGCAGCGCTGCATAAGCTAAGTTGAAACAGGGGATTTACGTGCATTTTGATTCTCCAGGCTTGTTGTAAGCTCGCATCCACGCTTTTTCGTGGTGCAGCTTATTTTTAAGAGATAGGGATGGAGTCCAGTGGTTTGGGCTCATGCAAAATCTCAATATTGTTAATTTTTACTACTGAAATGTAATTTCAGGATCGCAAGTATCGATGCGCAATTGGGGCACTGTCAATGACTTAATTTTTTTAAAAAAATAATAAAAATATTGTTTTGTTTAGACTGATTTTAGGGTAGTTAAAGTGGTATTAAATTCTTTGTGGTGAGCTTGTAAGCCACTTTTTGGGAAGGGTGGGAAATCGCCTTAAATTTCAGGGTTTTTTTTCGTGAGCGCTGATACCAGTGGGGAACTTGGTTTTGCTGAGTTTGCAGAAACTACGAAAAGATGATCATTTTGTTTATAGAACTGTCGCAAGGCAGTCGTGCTACTTGTTGTTTTATTGGGAAAATATCGATTGGAAATCAATACGCGCATCACTTCGCTATCCGCGCTTTTTGAAGTCTTCGTCTGGCTAGGGACGCGTTCAAGCCGCGTATTTGTTGTTTTGTCGCATTTGTGTTTGATGAGTCTCTTGGAATGGTTATGCTGGACACTCTTAACTCACACAGGGTTTACCAAAAATAGCGCTGGCTAGAGTTTGTCCTCGAATGCTTGAGTCGGGGGGAGGTGCCCAAGACAGTACCGTAGTACGTCAAGGCGAACTCAATAAGGTCCGCGTCTGTTTTCCGAAAGCCCTATCACATTGAAGGCTTCCTATGCGCCAGCTTAACCCCGTTTATATTGCCGTTCTCATGCTGCTGCAATCGCTTAGCAGCTACGCACAAACTGCACCCCTCATCGCGCAATCAAAGCAAGAAATCGCGCCTCAGAATTTGGCGCAGCAAATGGATCAAATGGCGGCTTCCTATTACAATAATACTGAGCCAGGCGCGACGGTGATAGTAAGCAAAGGAGGTCAAACGCTATTTCGCAAAGCCTATGGTATGGCCGACATGCACGCTAAACGCGCGATGCGGCCGGAGGATGTGATGCGCTTGGGTTCGATTACCAAACAGTTCACTGCAGTGAGTATTTTGATGTTGGTGGACGAGGGGAAATTGGCGCTGAGCGATACGGTGCAGAGTGTCTTTTCCGACTACCCAGAGAGCGGGAAAAAAATCACGATAGAACACTTGTTGACCCACACCTCGGGTATTCCCAGCTATACCAGCAAGCCGGGATTTTCTGCGATGGTAGCGAAGGATGTCAGTGTTGCGGAGATGGTCGCAAGCTTTAAAAACGACGCTTTGGAGTTTGAGCCTGGCAGCCGCTATCAATACAGTAATTCCGGCTATTTCCTTCTAGGTGCCATCATCGAAAAAATAAGTGGTGAGAGCTACGCAAAATTCATTGAGAAGCGTTTGTTTTTACCTCTAGGAATGAAACAGACTGCCTACGAAGGATATGAGCGTAGCGAGCAAACACAGGCGGTGGGGCATACCGCGAATGCGACTGGATTTGAAGCAAGCAAAGCCATTAGTATGAGTCTGCCTTACGCCGCAGGTTCTTTACGTTCGACCGTCGATGATCTGGTGAAGTGGGATGCCGCGATCAGTGCAGGAATGCTGTTAAAGCCAGCAACTTGGAAGCGGGCCTTTAGCGATTATGTGATGAGCAATGGGCAGGGCGCGCATTATGGCTATGGCTGGAGCTTGGGGCAATTAGAGGGTAGTCCGATGATCGCGCATGGTGGTGGTATTAATGGTTTCTCGACCTTTGCTTTACGTTTGCCCAATGAAAAAATCTATGTCGCTGTACTCACCAATTCGGATAGTGGAATCGCGCGTCCAGAGGTGTTGGCAAGCCGTTTAGCCGCTAGCGCAATAGGTAAAACGATTCCAGAATTTAGCCCGCTCAAGCTAGATGAAAAAGTACTCGATCAATTTGTCGGCGTATATAAAATCGATGGCGATAATCGGCGCATGTTTGTTCGTGAGGGCGATAAATTGATCATGACACGCACCAATGGTCCGCGCACAGTGTTGCAGGCGTATGCGCCGAATGCGTTTTTTGTTGATCGCCAGTCTTTATTGCGAGTTGAATTTAAGCGCAATGAAAAAGGGGAAGTGAGTGACGCGCTTGTGCATCAAAACGGAAGCTCGATTAGTCACCCGCGCACTACTGAGGCCTTACCTGCAGCACCTGTGACAGTCAAAATTTCGAACGAGCTGTTTGATCGCTATGTTGGGAAGTATCAAATCGCCCCCAATTTTATATTAGAGCTTAGCCGCGATGGTGATCGTTTTCTGACACAGGCAACTGGTCAAGCCAGTGTGGAGATTGTCGCATTGTCCGAGACTACGTTTCTCGCGGCGAGCATCCCGGCTCAATTGCGTTTTGATCGAGATCTTGAAGGTAAAGTGACTCAAGTAGTTTTGCTGCAAGGCGGGCGTGAAGTACCCGCTAAACGGATACCCTAAGTCGATATTTTTTTGTTAGAGGTGCTTCGAAACGCTGCCTTGCAAACTCATCTGCGCTTCCCAAATCAATCGCCGTTTCTAGGATGATTTCGCTGTGCGCTGGTGACACAAGTTGTGTATCCCGCTGATTGGGTGGGTGGATTGGATGAGACCTTGTCGTACAATGACTGACCATGCGGCGCAATGCATTGCGCCCTACGCGCTAAAATTGGCGTAGGGCGGGTGCAACCCGCGTTGTAAATCAACTCTCAACGATTTATCGTTCAAACATGCTTTTGCCCATCAATTCACCACCTCGATCAATTTTAAATTCTGGCGGCGCGGGTTTCACCCGCCCTACTTGCTACTTGCTAGAGTAAGCCACGTAGGGCGCAATGCATTGCGCCGAACGAATTGATACACTCGCCCATCCTTAAACGACAACCTAAAAACAGCAATTGATTGCTCAATATCGTCTATAAGCGCCCACTTTTTCAGCTAGTACAGCAGAAAATAAACACCGACACCGAGCGCAAGCAAATTAGTGCTAGGGATGAGGAATCGATCGCGCCACTGCGTTTTAAAAGACGCGTGAAAAAAGCCTGGTAAGTATCTTTGCGTTGCCATGTAAAAAAGGCTGAGCGAACTGAGAAAAAAGAGCTGTCCGATTTCTATGCCGGCATTAAATCCAAGCAAACTCCAAACTCGATACTGTGTATTGAGACCGATGGCGCTCAGGCTAGCAGCGAATCCTAAGCCATGCAGTAGGCCGAAAGAAAATACGACGAACAGACGCCAGCGCGTCTTCTGTTTTCCTGGCCAGCGTTGGATCAATAAATTCAGGCAAGCCATGATGATGATGCTGATCGCAATCGCGCTTTCTATCCATCGTGGATTGAAGTGAACGAGTTCAAGTAAAGCCGCAATTAAGCTAAGGCTATGTGCCACGGTGAATGCACCCGTGAGTAATAGTCCTTGTCGCCAATTGTTGATGATGCAGAGTATCGTCAATAGGAAAGCCAAGTGATCCCAACCGCTCAGAATATGCTGCACACCAATGACGATGTAGTCCCCGAGTACTTGCCCGCTGCTGCGAAAGAAATGGTGTTGTGCATGCTGGGGTGTGAGCATGACGACTTCAGTTTCGTCTCCCCGTATCGCTTTCATGGTGAGCTGCATTTGATCAGGGCGGGTGCCGAAAAAAGTGCTGCGCAGATGAAGTGCTTGCGGTTCTTTCGGGAAGGATATTTTAATTAGGGCGAGAAAACTCCATGTGCCCATATCCTCGCTATTTGCTATCTGTCCGCTATGGCTGGCATCGCTCTCCGCATTAATCTGTATGAAATCAATATTGCCTTGCGTGTCTCCATCCCAGAGTTGGAGTCGTGCACTGACTTGTTCTGCGATGGCTTGTTGATAAATTGAAGCTTCTTGGGTGGATAAACGGCCATCTCGATTTGCGTCGCCAATGGTCAGCCCAGAAGCGGGTAGGGCGACTGCCACAAAAGCCGATTTCCCCTGAATATTGATGCTGCCCTGTTGTGCTGGCATCAAATGCGCAAAGCAGAGCTGTGCGCAAGCTAAGCTGAGGACAAGGAATAGTGTGTGAAGTGGTTTCATAAAAAAGCTGTGAAAATTTTCTTGTTTTGCGAGTTAGGATGGGCTATACCAGTTCAAACGGGTCTGAAAATTTTGGCTAAAGCACGGCGCAACAATTGCAGCATCCGTTTTTGGAAGAACGATTCAGGCCTAGGATGCCAAAGCAATGTGTAGGAATAATGAATCGGATGCGTCAATTCAACCCATGATGTAAGCAAATGTAAGTCTCTATTTTCTTCACATTTTCTTCATATTCAATCAGTAAAATTTATTGGAACAAAACTTGTGCTCTTTGCTCGTGGTGACGAGCTTGTGTAGTGCTTTTTCAATGATGAGAATGATGAAAATGAGGATTGAAATGAAAAACAAGACACCTAATTTAGCATTCACTTTGCTCTGTTGCCTACCCCTATTATCTGGGTGTGGCGGCAGCACATCGTCGAATTTGCCGACCTTGTTAGCGGCAGCGCCAGCACCAGCACCCATTTCCAGCTCCGCCAGTTTTAAGTTTCCGCGCTCAAATTACAGTATCGTAAAAAATGCCAATCAGGTCACGGTGACCGATCTTGTGGGGAGTACCGGGACACAAAAATTCACCGATGCCAGTCAGCTCAATTTTAGTGATATGAGAATACACCTCGGGGTGGGTGATCTGGCGCAAAAAATTAGCGAGACTCAGCTGCAATCCATCATCGAGTTGTATATCGCCTTTTTTAATCGCAGCCCGGATGCGGAAGGAATGGCTTATTGGATCGGTATGCTGTTAAACGGCACTAGCTTGGAAAAAATCGCGGAGAGTTTTTATGCGGCAGGCAAACTCTATCCGCAACTTACCGGATATTCCGATGCCATGAGTGCGCAAGATTTTGTCCGCGTGATTTATAAAAATGTCTTAGGACGAACCGGTGCCAGCGCCCCCTCCGATAGCGAAGTGAACTATTGGGCGCAGGATTTGATATCGGGGCGCTCGACTAAAGCGTCGCTTATCAATGCTATGTTGGTTTCGGCTAGGACGTTTGCGAAAGACCCGACTTATGGCTGGGTGACAACGCTCTTGAATAATAAGCTCAATGTGGGGCGCTTTATCGCGGTGGAACAGGGTATTAGTTATTTGAGCGATGATGAGAATATTACGAAATCGAGCGCCATTATGGCGGCGGTGAGTCAAACCGATACCAGTAAAGCCTTGTCATTAGTTGGCTGGGCTCAAGATGGATTTTCTTTGTTGGCCAGTCGAGCGGAACTCCCCACCGTGCTTGCATTGGGAAAAGGAGATGGGGTCTTGAGCATCGCGTTTCAAGCTGGACAAGTGCAAAGTGGCGCTAGTGGCGATATTGGTGTCATTGATGCCTATGTCGCCAACTGTAGCGGTGCCGGTAAGATGAGTACGGTTGCCGGTGCGGTAAGCCCTCTTTTGCTCTCAGGTCTGAGTAATGGTGTGCAGTACGTCTGCACCGTGAGCGCACGTAGCGGCGTGTTGATCGGCACTGCGTCGGCACCCGTTAGCGGAACGCCCTCAAGTTTCGCGCCGGTGAGCACTTTTGACGGCAGTATCGTGCTCGCTGCGCCTACCCAAGATGCGGTGACCGCCAATCTCTTATCAAACCAGGTCAAGCAAAACGTCGCCATTTCTTATGGACGCACTTCGGGTACCTACGAGAAAAAAACAGCAGTCAAAGAACTGCCGGCTGGCGTGCCGACTGAGATACTTATCGATGGGCTCGCAGCAGACGCAGCGTATTTTTATCGCTTACACTTTTTGAATAGCCAAAATGTGGAGCTCGCGACCAGTGCCGAATATCGTTTCCACACGGCGCGCGCGAGCGGTTCCAGTTTTAGCTTTACGATACAAGGCGACTCTCATCCTGAACGGGCGAATGAATTTAATAGCGCACTCTACCAGCGCACCTTGCAAACCGTGTCCGCCGATCAGGCCGATTTTCATATTAGTCTGGGGGATGATTTTAGCGTGGACATGTTAAATCCCGCGACCGTCACCCAGGCGCAAGTGATAGAACGCTATAGCTTGCAGCGACCTTACTTGGGCTTGGTCGGACGCAACGCTGCGGTGTTTTTAGTCAATGGAAATCACGAGCAATCGGCCGGCTATTTATTAAACGGAAGTGCGGATAATGTTGCGGTGTGGGCGCAAAATGCGCGCAATGCCTATTATTCTCAGCCCGAGCCCAATGCTTTTTACGGTGGTAATACGCAGAGCATTCCGTATATTGGCCTACCACGCAATTACTATTCCTGGACTTGGGGTGATGCCTTATTTGTCGCCATCGATCCGTATTTACCTTCGCCGGTTCCACTTGCAACGATTTTTGGGAATGCCGCGCTCAACACTGACATCTGGGCAGTTACCCATGGTGATGCGCAGTACCAATGGTTAAAATCGACATTGGAACAGAGTAAGGCAAAATATAAATTCGTCTTTGCCCATCACGTCATGGGTGCGAACCGAGGCGGCGTCGAGATCGCCTCATTGGCAGAGTGGGGCGGCATGAATAAAAATGGCGTGAATGAATTTAGCCAAAAGCGCGCTAACTGGAGTTTGCCAATACATCAGCTCATGGTGGCAAATAAAGTCACTGCTTTTTTTCAAGGGCATGATCATGTGTGGGTGCGCCAACAGCTCGATGGCATTACCTATCAAACCCTATCAGAGCCGGCCAATCCGAATTACAACTACTCCGAATTTTCCTCTGCATTTTTATCCGGCGATAAATTTCCCAACTCGGGCTATACGCGTGTCAATGTCTCAGCTACAAGCGTAAAAGTCGAGTATGTTCGCAGCTACCTAGCTGCCGATGAAGGGGTAGGAAAAGTGCACGGCAGCGTCGCTGCGAGTTACTTCCTAACGCCCACCAGTGCAGGGGGTGCGGTGAGTGGCACGAGCTCAACGCAAGGCGTGGGTTGCAACGTCAATTATTCTGGATTTAATAGTAGCGCCAAGGTGAACGCCAATAGCGTATATAGCTGGAGCTGCAACGACAGCAAACGCATCCTCACTGGTAACGGAATCCCCGATCATGCCGTGACCACTGGCAGCTTTGCCACCGCGATGTCTAGCCAATCGATCAATCAGAGCATGCCCATCGCCCCGGTGACATCGAGCAAAACAGCCACCACTATCATAGGCTATGCCACCAATAGCGTGAAGTTCGATCCTGCCACCGCCGGGTCTTGTACTTCGAGCGCGACCTCGACCATGAATGGTGGTGGCTGTGTCATGGTGGGGGGGAGCGGCCCTTGGATATTAGAAGCCATAGGCGGCGCCTTTGTGTTTGGGACTGACGAGAGTAACGCCCATGTGCAGCCGAATGGACAATATCATTATCACGGCATGCCGGAAGGAATTTTAAGCAAACTCAACCAGGGCAAAGCGATGAGCTTGGTGGGTTTTGCCGTCGATGGCTTCCCTATTTACGGGCGCTATGGCTACATCGATGCCAATAATAGCAATTCGGGAATCAAGGTATTAAGCTCGAGCTACCGAAAAAAAGCGAGCGCCGATGCAGGGCGGCCAGCAACTAGCATTTTCCCCATGGGCACCTTTACGCCCGATTATGAATATGTGGCGGGCTTAGGTGATTTGGACGAATGCAATGGGCGCGTCGGTGTCACGCCAGAATTCCCAAAAGGGATTTACTACTACATGATCACCGATTCATTCCCCTACATACAGCGCTGTATTAAGGGAGTTAAATAGTTACGAAATACAGGGCAAGCGGGCAGTCCCGTAGGGCGCAATGCATTGCACCGTATGCATAGGCCGCACCAAGTGAGGCGATCATTCGCGATGC
>JAHFQV010000203.1 GCA_023259175.1 Oxalobacteraceae bacterium
GCAAAAGGCACGAGGAAATTTCGCAAAATTGGTGTGATGGTGGAAGCGGTAAAAATTATCGCGGTGTGTGCGAGGATTTTGCATCACTACTTGACACGGTTCGGCTAATGGGTGACCCGGGCCATGCGGACCATGCTGACCCGGACCATGCGGACCTTACAAGTCTGACCCGGACCTTACGGACCTTAAATCGGCGGCACAATTGGCAGCACAAGCTCTACACATAAGCCGCCAGTTGCCTGATTGCGGGCGCGAATACTGCCGCCATGTGCCAGCACAACCTGCTGTGCGATGGCTAAACCCAGACCGTGGCCCTCGATATTTTTTGGCATGTTATGGCCGCGATAAAAGGCTTGAAAAATCGCATCCAATTCTGCTGACGGCACGCCAGCGCCTTGATCAATGACGCGAATAACTAAGGTGTGCGCCTGCAAATCCGGCACCAATTCTAATTGCACGACACTATCGACGGGACTATGCTTAATCGCATTGCGCAGTATGTTTTCAATCGCCCGTGCCAATAAGGCTGCCTGACCGATAACCGTAACTTCGGCAGTACCTTTCTGTTGAATCTGACGTTGCCGCACCTTGGCTTCAAACTGGGCATCATCGAGTACTTGCTCAATCAGTTCAGCCATATCGATAGGATCCTGGCTAGTACGCAAGGCACCCGCTTCCAAGCGCGCCAGGGTCAGCAATTCGCCTAGCAATTGATCCATACGCATACTTTCACGTTCTATCCTTTCCATATAACTCAACATGCGTTCCGGTTGTTGATGCGCCAATCCGATCGCGGCCTGCAGCCGTGCCAATGGCGAACGCAGCTCATGCGAGACATCATGCAATAAGCGCGTTTGACGCTCAATCAGCGTTCGCAACTGGCTCGTCATATGATCAAAATCACGTCCTAAATCATTCAATTCATCGCCACCTAATCTAGCTCCATGTGCAAAACGCGGCGTTAAATCGCCATGTGAAGCGGCATTAAAAGCCTGCCGTAAAGAAAGGATGGGACGCGAAAAATACCATGCCAGTAAAGCGGCAAATACCAGACTTGCCACCACTGCGGCAGCGACCGGTATAAACGGTGCCAATGGTTGAAAATGTGGAGGCGGCTTCAAACCTTCTGGCGGCGGCCTGTCACGCTCAAATTGCGTCTGAGGTGCCGGATTGAAATCCGCCGGGTTTTGTTCACGATTGCGCAGACCAGCTGCGAAATCGCGACTTACCGGTGCCGCTAAAAACAATACGTAGTGATGGCCATCCGGTGCTTGCACACCGCGTACTGCCGGCTCACCCTGAATACCGTGCGTATATTGTGTCAGCATTCGACGTACTGCGGAGAGCGTGGCCGCTTGCATCGGACGCTGCAGCAGCTCGTGATTATTTTCGTCAACAACATACAACTGATGGCGCTGCGTGCTAGTCAACCAGGCTTTCAAGGCATTGATGCCGCCAAATTCTAAGATGGCTGTGGCCGCGCTAATAGTTTCCTCAGCATGCGGCCCAGTATCAATATCAGCGCGTTTTTCGATGGAATTTTCATGGTTCCTGAGCCAGATTGCACCGCCAATCGCCACCGTTGCGGTCAATTGCGCAAGTAAAATTGAGAGAAAAAATTTCCAAAATAAGCGACTCATGCACTTACTCCCAAATCAGCTGGTAACCGAGTCGATACACCGTTTGCAAACATGAGCGGCCATCGGCCAGCGTGCCGAGTTTATGCCGCAGACTGCTCAGGTGCACTTCAATATTCCGATCAAAGCGCGCCATGGGTCGCCCCAGCCCTTGCTCTGAGAGTGTATTTTTACTCACCGGCTTGCCCGCATTACGCATCAACACTTCCAGCAAATTAAATTCTGTACTGGTTAATTCCAGAGTCAGGTCACCCCATGTCACCCGGCGTTGTTCTGGCCACATACTGAGCTGCCCCAGCACTAAAGGCAGTGCGCTGCCCGCATTGTTCAAGCCCGCACCCAAGGTACGGCGCAAGATGGCGCGGATTCGTGCGGTGAGTTCACGCGGGGTACACGGTTTGGTGACGTAATCATCGGCACCGAGTTCCAAACCGACAATCCGATCGGTATCGTCGCCACGTCCAGTCAGCATCAAAACTGGTATGCAGCTACGCAGGCGAATTTGCCGCAAGGTATCCAGACCATGCATACGCGGCATCATCACATCCAACACCACGATAGCATACGCCCCGCTAAGGGCCGCAACCGCGCCGGTTTGGCCATCATGTTTGATGTCGACTTCAAAACCTTCGCGAACTAAAAATTCCTGCAACATGCTGACCAGTTCGAGATCATCATCTATCAGTAATACTTTGTTCATTGTGGTCTATTTTATGGAATTTCAATCCCACCATCATAGCAAATTTGCTCCGCTGCTTCGACGTGATTTACCTAGATTTACATCTCATAGCCCAGTATTTACAGCGACATCTTTACATGGTTTTACATGACATAACCGCGCTTTACATGGTGCCAACGGAGAATAGTCACTTGGTAGCCTATCGAAGTCATTGCATCGGATCGATTTCGCCTCCAGTCAGCGCCACTCGTTCTTCATTGTTTTTTAAGACTTATGCAAAATAAGGAGCATCAGCATGACAATTAGCACAATTACCGCTAGCACCGCGGCCAGCCAGGCGAGCTACGCGAATCAAGTCGGCAGCGGCAACAATAGCAACATGCAAGTGCAGCGCAAACCGCATGGCCGACCCGATGGCGGTGGCTTTATTGAAGCCATTGCCAGCGCGCTCAAATCAATAGGCGTGAGCAGCAGCGATAGCGCAACGAGTAGCGCCAGCGCAAGTGGCACTTCGACTGCTACCACTGACAGCACTAGCGCCGCAGATAGCAGCAATGCCGCCCAAGCTTTAGGGGACTTTTTGCAAAAACTGCTGAGCGCTTTACATGAGCAGAATGGCGCCTCCTCGGCCAACGATGCACCCCCACCGCCACCACCACAAGGCTTTGGCGGTGGCGGCGGAAAGCTCGAGTCTGATCTGCAAAGTCTCATTTCGAACCTGACAGCATCGAACGACACCAGCACCAACGCCGCCAGCAGCACTGACACTAGCAGTTCGCTGGAGCATGCATTTAGCACCTTATTGCAAGCATTAGGTGGCAGTAGCGATACCGCAGGCACCAAGCTGGCACAATTTCTACAAGTATTAGCCGATAACTTGCCAGGAGCCAGTAGCAGCGGCTATGTCATTAACACCAGCGCATAAACGCATCGTGACGCAAAGCTTAATCCAACTTTGTCCTTGCATGGCTGGATCAGCACCTACATTTTTCAAGTTTTATTAAATTTTTTAATGCTTGTTCGCAGGCTTATTTACCGGAGTAAAAATGGACGCACATCAACACAGTTTAGAACACGATCTCACTACCCTATTACAACGCGGCACTGACCGTCGCACTAGTTTGCGCTGGTTACTGGCGGGCGCATCAAGCCTGTCTATGTTGGGTTGCGGTGGTGGTTCCACCACCAACAATACCAACAATAC
>JAHFQV010000107.1 GCA_023259175.1 Oxalobacteraceae bacterium
ATCCCTAGGCACTGAATGGTCTGCGTGTCTAGATACCGCAAAAGATTCTGCACCAAAGACGCATTCCACAAAGCACGGGTTTCCGGCGCAATCGCTAGTCTGGTTTGCAGAAGCGTGCGCCTAAGTTCGGCGCGGCTTTGTATTTCTTGTTTTACGCTAAGATGGTCGTGTGTCATACTGTTTGAAGTAAATGGTGGTCACCGAGGGACTAAGCTTAGCACCTACGCAAAACAGACGCTGGCGTTGTTGAGTTCGCCTTGCCGTGCAAAAGCACTGGCTTCAGCTCCTCGCCCCCGACTCAAGCATTCGAGGGCAGGCTCTAGCCAGCGCAATTTTGCGTAAGTCCTAAAGGTATTAATTTTGTCCAAACGCTGCGCTGTTCTAATCGTGTCGCTATCGCCAAGCCTGAAAATTAGATGAGTTCTTATGTCGAATAAAAAGTATTTCCCGTTTTCCCGAATTGATCGCACGCTAGTGATCTGTGCCATGTTAGCAGTTTTACCTGCACCTGCGTTCGCGGCACCAAGGCCGGAAGCGAATTTGAGTACCAATATGAGTACCAGTCTGGTCAGTGACGATGACCGATTTATGGCCTTGCGTGATGCCGCCATGCACGAAGATAGCAAAGCCGCCGATATGCATGCGGCTTTACTGAAGCACTATCCGATTCCGTCCTACGTCGATTATTATCAAATCCGGAGTCGCTTACGTAGCGCCAGCAATGCCGAATACCTCAGTTTTCTTAAGAAATACGAGGGTAGTGCCATTGCAGATCGCTTGCGTAATGATTGGCTCGTGGTGTTGGGATGGCGCGGCGATTGGGCCACGTTTGATCAGCAATATTCCTTGTTTCAACTGGCTGACGATAGCCAAGTAAAGTGTTATGGCCTACTGTCGAAAGCCGTAAAGCAGCAACGCGTGGCAGTGGAAGCGCGTGCCTTGATTACGACACCGAAACAAATCGGCGAAGCTTGCATAGCGCTTATTTCTACGCTGTACGAACAGGCGCAATTGACCGATGCCGATATTTGGGCGCAAATTCGTATTGCCGCCGAAAGTGCAGCGTTGCCAGCGGCCAAACGGCTGGCACCCTTGTTAAATGTCAGCGAAAAACGCATCGTCGAGGCAATCGAAAAACCACAAAATTTGCTGAAAAAAGCACCCAGCAACGATAGGGTGGCAAAGGAATTATTTCTGCTGGCGTTAGGCCGCATGGCGAAAACGGACGAGGATAAAGCCGTCGCTGCCTTACAGCGTTCAGCTACCCAATTGAGCAACTCCGAGAAAGCGCAGGCTTGGGCGATGATTGCGCTATCAACAGCGCAGCGCCTGCAGGCGAGCGCGTTGGAGTACTGGAAGCGTTCTGAAAACGCTAGTTTGTCGCTCGATGCGTATCAATGGCGAGTCCGAACCGCGCTGCGAGAAGGGCAGTGGCCTTTAGTCAAATCCTGGATTAATGCGATGCCGCCATCGCTTAAAAATATGCCGACCTGGGTCTATTGGTTTGGGCGCGCGTTGCAGCAAGAAGGCAAGAAAGAGGAAGCGCAAATTTTATTCGCTAGTATTTCAGACCAAATGCATTTCTATGGACAATTGGCCTTAGAAGAGCGTGGATTAAGCATAGGCACCCCGGCTTTGGCAAAGGCCATTACGGCGGAAGAATTGCAGCCGATTGCGAATAATCTTAATTTGCAGCGCGCATTAAAATTCTATGCGATGAATTTGCGTTTTGAAGGTACGCGTGAATGGAATTGGGCTTTGCGTAGTATGTCTGAACGTGAGTTATTGATTGCGGCGGAATTTGCAAGGCAGAACGAATTGCTCGACCGTATGGTCAATACTTCTGACAAAACCAAATCCGAGTTCGACTTCAATCAACGCTTTCCTACCCCTTACAATGATCGTATGTACAAAGCGACTCAGGCGATCGGTATCGACATGGCCTGGGTGTATGGATTAATTCGCCAAGAATCGCGCTTCGCCAGCGTCGCCAAGTCGCACGCAGGGGCATCGGGTTTGATGCAATTGATGCCTAAAACGGCCAAATACGTCGCCAAAAAAATTGGCTTGGGGGCCTATGTGCCGCATCAGGTGAATGATGTTGATACCAATATTACTTTGGGGACGAATTACTTAAATATGGTGCTCAGCGATTTGGGTGGTTCACAGGCATTGGCATCGGCGGCCTACAATGCCGGGCCGGGTCGCCCACGCGCTTGGCGTGCGACATTGTCACATCCGGTCGAAGGGGCGATTTTTGCTGAGACCATTCCATTTTGGGAAACCCGAGATTACGTGAAAAATGTGCTCTCGAACGCGACTTATTATGCTGCGCTCTTGGAAAAAAAACCGCAGTCGCTGAAGGCACGTTTAGGGGTCGTTGCACCGAAAAGCCAGAGCGGTGACGAGCCGGAATATCAATAGAATTAAGAGATTCAATAGATTCAATAGCGTCGATGTTAGAAATAAATTGGAGGACCTATGCAAAAGACAGACTTAGAAAGTGCGGTTGCACCGCTACACCATATTCAGAAAAAAAGTAATTTTCGACTGGTGATCGGCAATAAAAATTACTCATCTTGGTCGATGCGACCTTGGCTAGTCATGAAGAGCTTCGGGATACCTTTTGAAGAAATTATGATTTTGCTGGATCAACCCGACACCACACAGCGGATTACCGAATATTCTTTGTGCGGACGTGTGCCGGTTTTGTTGGCCGATGAGCTGGTTATTTGGGACTCATTGGCGATTTGTGAATACCTTGCCGAACGCTTTCCTCTGCAAAATTTGTGGCCGGAAAATGTGGCGGCGCGTGCAACAGCGCGCAGTATTTGTGCCGAGATGCATTCTGGTTTTAGCCAACTGCGTGGCGCTATGCCCATGAATATTAAAGCCAATTTTAATGGCAAGGGACGCAATGCGGGATCGCAAGCGGACATTGGTCGTATCAGCGAAATATGGGAAGAGTGCCTCGCGACCTATGGCGCACATCGTTTTTTGTTTGGCGATTTTTCGGTTGCCGATGCCTTTTTTGCGCCCGTCGTAATGCGCTTTAAAACTTATGGCGTTTCTTTGGCACCCGCGCTGCAAGCGTATTGCGAAAGAATCGAAGCCCATCCCGCCGTGATCGCTTGGGTACAGCAAGCTTTGGCGGAATCGGATGGCCTGCCTAAGTTTGATTTTCCTTAATTGGGATAAGGCCGTATTAAAATCTATGAAGATGAAAATCTATGAAGTCGGTGGTGCGATTCGCGACAACTTGCTCGGTTTGCCCGTGCAAGACCGTGATTATGTCGTGACGGGTAGCACCCCCGAAGCCATGCTGGCACTGGGTTTTAAACCTGTAGGCAAAGATTTCCCGGTTTTTTTGCATCCCCAAACGCATGAAGAATATGCACTGGCAAGGACGGAACGTAAAACAGCAAGAGGCTATCGTGGTTTTGTTTTTCATACCGACCCCAGTGTCACCATAGAAGAAGACCTCGCCCGTCGCGATCTCACCATCAATGCCATTGCGCGTGATGAAAATGGGATCTTGATCGACCCTTATCATGGGGTGCGTGATTTGCATGAGCGCGTGTTTCGACACGTATCAGCGGCGTTTGAAGAAGACCCTGTGCGGATACTACGGCTGGCGCGTTTTTCGGCGCGATTTGCTGGCGCACAAAACGGTTTTACGATTGCGGGGGAAACGCTGGCCTTGATGAAAAATATGGTGCATGCGGGCGAAGTCGATGCCCTAGTGCCGGAACGTGTGTGGCAAGAATTGTCGCGTGGCTTGATGGAGGCGAAACCTTCACGCATGTTTGAAGTTTTGCGCGAGTGCGGCGCACTGCAAAAATTATTGCCCGAGTTAGCTGCCTTGTGGGGCGTACCGCAACCTGCCTTGCATCATCCTGAAATTGATACCGGCGTTCACTGCATGCTGGTGATCGACTACGCGGCACAGGAAAATTTTAGCTTGCCGATACGTTTCGCCGCACTCCTGCATGATTTGGGTAAGGGCGTGACGGATCCTAGCTTATGGCCGCGTCATCACGGACATGAAGAACGTAGCGTTGAATTGGTAGGTCAAGTGTGTGATCGTCTTAAAGTGCCCAGCGAGAGTCGTGATCTCGCCATCATGACGGCGCGCGATCATGGGAATGTGGGGCGCGCCCAGCAAATGCGTCCGGCCAGTTTGATGGACATGTTAGAGCGCAATGATGCGATTCGCAAACCACAACGTTTCATTGATTTTCTCCGAGCCGCGCAATGCGACTGCTTTGGCCGTGCAGGCTTACCACAGATTAGTTTTCCACAATTTGAATTTCTCAGCCTAGTGCTCGCCGCTGCGCGGGCGGTCAATGCCGGTGAAGTCGCACAAAAATTTCTCGGTCAACCGCAAAAAATAGCCCAAGCTGTCAGAGTCGCACGGATAGATGCGATTCGTTCCGCTATTCGTTCCTCTATTCGTTCCTCTATTCGTGCTGCACTGCGCGCCGCACCTCCCTTGTAATACGCAGGTCACATCTCCCTTCTACAATTTCGATATAAAAAATTTGCACAAGCATTGTGTTTGAACCGAGATTTTCCATAGATTTTAGTCGCACATTTTTCAGGCGCGCCCTCACGGAAAATTCTAAAAAATTCAGACGTGATTGTCTTGAGTCAAAAAACAGTTTTTCGAAGTTTTAGATGAGAGAGAAAACCATGGTAAAAATCAGCCTTAAGCTTGCCTGCGCCTGCGTATTTGGGATGTCAACACTGGCTCAAGCCGATACGCGTAGCATCCAATCTGCTTCGCCTTCGGCAGTCGGTACACCAGCTATTGTGACGGCAGGCATGTTTCGCTTGGAGTCAGAGCGTAGTTATAAATTGAGTTTGCAAATGGCGCTGGGCATCCTCAATGCGCATACTCAAATTGAACGTACCCGTTCGGTGGAAAAAATTGCCAAGCTCAGAGCTGAACTAGCCAAGACATCGCAAAAGTCAGAAAAAATAGCCAAGGTATTTCACCGCGTTAATCTCGCGCTGAATGATCAGGTTGATGGGCTGCCTAAGTTGAACGAAAAGACCGCCGCCATGATGTACGACATCAATGAAGACCTGCTCAATAAAATGAACTTTCTTTCCTTCGCAATTGAGTCCGAGACCAGCGACACTTCTTCTCGAATCACGGGTTTGGCTTTGCGTCAGGCATCGCTTGCACAAAGAATGGCGAAAATTATTTTGCTACGGTCGATGGATAAAAATATGGCGCAAAAACAAGGCTTGCAAGTGGACTTGGAGCAATCGCGTATTGAGTTTCTCAATGGCTTGAATTTGCTCGCAGCAGAAACGCAATCGGGCAAGGCTTTGCGTGAACGTTTCGTTTTGGCGCAACAGCAATGGGTGTTTTACGACCGCTCATTGAGTGCGCGTCAATTCAAATCCGAAGATCTACGCAATATCTCATCAACCAGCGATCGTATTGCAGAAATGATGGTTGAAATTGTTCGTTTAGCCTACGGTTTGGTCGCTGATCCCAACATGATTGCGTCAAATTAAATATTTTGATTTTAAGGAGTTCAAATGAATTCGCCACACAAAACGAGATTGATGAGTTTTTCCCTGCTGCTTGTCGCGGCTCTCTTGGCCTGTCATAGCGGCGCTACACAAGCCCAAACTTTGATCAAAGTGGATGGTTCTAGCACGGTGTTCCCGATTACGGAAGCCATCGTTGATCGCTTTCATGAAAATCATCCAAACACCAAAGTGACGATTGGCATTGCCGGTACCGGAGGGGGGTTTAAAAAATTCTGTCAAGGAGAAACCGATATCTCCGATGCTTCGCGCCCGATTACTAAAAAAGAGATGGCCGAATGTGCGAAAAATGGAATTCGTTATATGGAATTGCCCATCGCCTTTGATGCCATTACGGTCGTGATTAACCCCAAGAATAAATTTTTAAGTCAATTGACTGTGGAGGAGCTCAAGAAAATGTGGGAGCCCGCATCACAAGCGACGATCATGACTTGGAACCAAGTGAATCCTGCATGGCCTAAAACGCCGATCAAATTATTTGGTCCAGGCGTAGACTCAGGGACATTTGATTACTTTACTGAGGCCATCGTCGGTAAAGCGAAAGCCAGTCGTAACGACTATACACCCTCAGAAGATGATAATGTGATCGTACAAGCTGTCGCGCGAGACATCAACGCGATTGGCTATTTTGGCTTTTCCTATTACCTTGAAAACAGCAAAAAATTAAAGGCGGCCGCGATCGTCAAAAAAGAAGGATCAAGCGCGGTGCTACCTTCGGTAAAAACGGTCGTCGATAGTAGCTACCAACCATTGGCGCGGCCACTCTTCATCTATGTCAATATCAAAGCCGATGAAAGAGCCGAGGTGCGTGAATTCGTCGAATACTATTTAGCAAAAGCCGATAGCGCGGCAAAACAAGTACGCTATATTCCGCTCAGCGCCAAAGACTATGGACACACCCGCCTCAACTATCAAGCAAAAAAATCAGGAACCGCGTTTGGCGGCGAGCCTGAAATCGGAGTGACAATCGAGGAACTCTTGAAACGTGAGCCGAAAAATTAGTGCGCCACCTATCATCACAATTTTTCGACCAAGCTCAGTAAGTGCGACAGTCATCCCAATGTACTTCGCCCGCTTTGGACGCTTCCATAATCCATGGTAGGGCGGTCACGGCTTTGTTATGGACATCGTGAAACAAGATGACGCCCTTGCGCCAAAGCAGCATCAAAGTGAACACGCGCTGAGCGGCATCATGTTCGCTCAGTTTGACATTCCAGTCTTGGGAGTCGATATTCCACAGGCCAACCGTAATTCCTTGTTTTAGGAAAAATGGACCGCTGTCGTCGCGTCTTTGTCCATACGGAGGCCGAAAAAATGGGCGATATAAAGTGGGGAAATTTTCTTTGAGCAGCGCTGCGGTATCGGTAATCGAGCTTTGCCATTGCTCCATTTTTTGATGGCTTTCGTGTACCCATCCATGGGATGCGAGGCATTGATCCGCGTACATTTTTTGTAGTGCGGGGGCGGATTCAGATTGCAAACGTGATTTCATTCTTTCACCCAAGGTGTAGAAAATCGCGTGAATATGATGTTGCGCCAATGTCGCGATTAGGGCATCGCTGGTGCCACCTGGTTTTGAGGGGCCGTCGTCGAAAGTCCATAAAAAATGACCATCACGTAATTCAGTGCCATTTCGTTCGCTACTATCAAAGGTCGCGATTTCGCTACTGACACGAGAGAATAAAGCAGCCAAACGTACCATCTCTTGTGCATAGGTGCGATGAAAGTTGTTGGCGTTCTCAAACCAAGGGCGATACGGCTCCGCTAGCTCTTTGCTCAGTCGCTTACCCGCTTCTTGTAAGCCCTGTGCGGAATTGATCGGCGAACAAAATAACTCTTTCGGTGCGCAACTACTCTGCGCAATTTTGATGTTATTGAGCAGCTGGCTCTGTAGCCGCGCTTTGAGCGTGTTGATCGCGTTTCGATCCAGGGATTTGATTTTCAGTGTCGTTTTAAGCTCGTCATCATTGAGCTCAATGATGTCGCCCAATGCAGAGGCGAAAACAAGAATTTCAGCGCGCGAAGCCCGATTGTATGCCGATACCGAGTCGATATTTTCCGGCCATAGGCTACGATTGGACCGCGCGATGGCTTCAGGCCCGGCCGCCTGCGCTTGAAGGCTCACGCCAAATACAAGAAGAAGTGCAAACTGTTTCATGTTCATAGGGTTTCCAAGCAAAAGTGAGATGCGGTTTTCCTGAATGCGATACTCGAAATGTGTGATCAAGAAAAATCGCCTGCTGACGTGAGCAGGCGTGTAATTCAAACGCAGGATTGCGCTTTAGTTGATCAGCGCTTTGACTCTGGCGATGGCTTTGTCGTAGACCGGATTTGCTTTTTGCGCTTTGGCCAATTCGAATTGGGCTAAGGCATCACGGTATTGTCCCGCCGCCTCATAAATTTTGGCGATATTAAAATAGGAACCTGCACGGACTGTGGCTGCAGTGGCACCGCTTGCCAATGCGATGGCCTTCCTGTTCGCCCAAATCGCTTCTGCGGTGTGATTGAGTTTTCCATGTGCGAGACCTAGGTTGCTATACGCTTGACCATAGTTGGAATCAAGATCGATGGCTTGTCGATAGAGTTCGATTGATTGCTCGATGTCGCCGTTATGGTAGGCACGCTCCCCTTCTTTATTGAGCGCCTTGGCATTCTCTAAATCGTTCCCACTCACACTGACGCTCGCAACTTGGGTCGAGGTGTCTAGGTATTGATTAACACTGTCTAATACTTTTTCAGCGCTTACCTGGGTTCCTGTCATGGTATTGATGTCTTGAAATTCACCTTCAGGCGTGATTCGAAAAACCGTCCACAAGTTACCCACTTTTTGCGGCACATAATAGCTACGTACCAAGGACTGTCCGATATAAACGAGAACCTTGGCCTGACTGTTTCCCAGTCCATTAGAATCGGGTGAGCTATTGTGGGTGAAGTCATGTACGGCGTACACATAGGATTCGCCGCTGTGTTTTTTGGTGATGGTAATGGTCTCAGGTCCGAAACCATCGACATCATCGACATCGAGGTTGCTATCGGTACCGGCTTTGCCGACCTTTTTTTGCCAATAAATATGCGATGCGGGAAATGCGAGATGCGAATCAAGATCCGCCGGGCTCGCGCCCCAGTTAAGCACGATACGCATGCCATCTAAGTCCTTCATGACAGGACTGAGCGCATAAGTCATTCCATTGCAGGGACATTTTGCCACTAAGTTTGAATACCCAGGTTTTTTAATTATCACCAGACTATCTGAAGTGTCGGGAAAGCTTGTGCTGAGTTTTGCAGCACCTTGCGCATCGGTTCGCGAATTTGCGCTATTCGCGCCGTTTTTTTGCAGGATGACTTCTGCCCCACCGATGTGCTGATCTTTGACCACCGCACTTAAAACCTGCACTGACACTTCTTGTGCGAAGGTCTGTGATGCACAAAAAGACATTGCGATTGCGATCCCGAATTTGCCGACGTATTTCTTCAAAATATGCTCCTAATGTTGAACTCTGCGGTATGCCAAAATAAAATAAAATAAAACAAATGCCTACACTCGCGCGGAAAATCCTAAGCCCGTGCTTTCCTAGGCGTATTCACATCAAAAAATAGTCAATTTTTTAACGATATTATAATTGCATATATTGATCGTTTAGTCTAGCTTTTTACGTCCATTAATACCCAAAATCATCCATGCTTTCACGGCGTGCCTAGGCCATGTCCTTACCCCAGCACGGGCAGGGCCGTCGTATCTTTGATCTCCTGTAAAGCGAAGCTCGATTTTACGTCGAGCACTGCGCTGTGTTTGAGCAAGGTGTCCATCATGAAGCGGGAGAAGTGGTTCATGTCTTCCACTCTCACTCGGAGTAGGTAATCCATTTCGCCCGTCATCGCGTAGCAGGCGACGACTTCGGGCCATTGTTCGACTGAGGCTGAGAAGTCGATGCGGGGTGAACGTGTTTTGCCTTTATTGGGCGTGTCGGTGTGCTTTTCTAGACGTACATTGACATAGGCTAGTAGTCCTAGGCCTATTTTTTCCGGCGCAATTAGCGCGACATACTTGCGAATTACCCCGCTATCTTCTAGTCTTTTAATGCGACGTAGGCAGGGGGAGGGCGAGAGGTTGACGCGTTCGGCGACTTCTTGATTGCTTAGGCGGCCATCGGTTTGCAGTATGGTTAAGATTTTCCTGTCTATCTTGTCGAGTTCAACTGGGGTCATTTTATGCCTCAAAATTTCAATTATTGGCAATATTATTGCGCACAATTTGGTTTTTGTGCAGTCATTTGCAATTTTATGGCGTAAGTCTGAGGCTATACTTTCGTTTTGATTTGGATCAATTGGTGTCGGCTAAATACCAGTGGCCCACAATGATCTGTAGCGACTAGCGTGATTGGCTTGTTTAACTTGGAGAGCAAAATGGAAGTGCAAACTTGGGAAAATCCGATGGGAACCGATGGGTTCGAATTCATCGAATATGCAGCGCCAGAACCAAAAGAATTAGAAAAATTATTTATCGAAATGGGCTTTATTGCGATTGCAAAGCATCGCACTAAAAATGTCACCCTGTACCGTCAAGGTGGCGTGAATTTCATCATCAATGCTGAACCAGACTCATTTGCGCAGCGCTTCGCGCGCAAACACGGTCCTTCCGTTTGTGCTTTTGCAATTCGCGTTAAAGATGCCAATCTTGCCTATAAACGTGCCTTGGAATTAGGGGCATGGGGTTTTGATAATCAGACTGCACCGATGGAATTGAATATTCCTGCAATTAAAGGTATTGGCGACTCTTTGATTTATTTCGTTGATCGTTGGCAGGGTAAAGATGGCGCACTTTCCGGTTCGATTGGTAACATCAGTATCTACGATGCAGACTTCGTTGCGATTCCTGGCACTGACCCAAATCACGTCGGCAATGGCTTAAGCTACATCGATCATTTGACCCATAATGTGCATCGTGGTCGGATGGCGGAGTGGGCCGATTTTTATGAGTCACTTTTCAATTTCCGCGAAATTCGTTATTTCGATATCGCTGGTAAATTGACCGGCTTGAAATCTAAAGCGATGACGTCGCCTTGCGGAAAAATACGGATACCTATCAACGAATCTTCGGACGATAAATCACAAATTTCTGAGTACCTCGATTTGTATCATGGTGAAGGCGTGCAGCATATCGCGATGAGTACCGATAATATTTATCAGACGATTGCCGATATGAAGGCTGCCGGTGTGGACTTCCAAGACACCATCGAAACTTACTATGACTTGGTTGATCGTCGTCTGCCAGCGCATGGTGAAAACGTCGATGAATTGCGTCGCTTGCGGATTTTGATGGATGGTAAGAGCACCGAAAGTTCGCGCGAATTATTGCTGCAAATTTTCACGAAAACAGTGATCGGTCCGATTTTCTTTGAAGTGATTCAACGCAAGGGCGATCAGGGCTTTGGCGAGGGTAATTTCCGCGCCCTGTTTGAATCGATAGAGTTAGATCAGATACGCCGTGGTGTTTTGAAAGACGATAAAGCGCCCGCTTGATGCTAGGAAAATAGAAGAAAAAAAGCTGACGGAGAATTTTTTGTCGGCTTTTTTTATTGGGAGTGATCGAATTATCATGAGAGGTAAGTAATGGATACCAGCGTATCGAATAATGATTTTCTTGCGACTGTCGCGACCAAATCGGATGGCGCAGCTTTGCGCGGCGACTATAGCCAAGCCGATGCGCGCTATGAGGTCACACAAGACTGGGCAGCTTATACCGAAGCAGAGCACGAATTGTGGCGCAGACTGTATCAACGGCAAGCAGCGTTATTGCCGGGACGGGCTTGCGATGAGTTTATCGAAGCCT
Organism: Oxalobacteraceae bacterium; assembly: GCA_023259175.1. GTDB lineage: Bacteria > Pseudomonadota > Gammaproteobacteria > Burkholderiales > Burkholderiaceae_D > Undibacterium. The sequence continues at coordinate 11,396 of JAHFQV010000107.1, forward strand.
TGGAAAAAATGGATGCTTCGGCCGGTATTCCCGTATTTGAAAAAACTTCGCAAGCCCTGTTGCAAGCAACGGGTTGGACCATCGTTGCTGTGCCCGGCTTAATCCCTGAGCTGACTTTTTTTGAGCATTTGGCGAATCGTCGTTTCCCAGTGACGGTATGGTTGCGCACGCCAGAAGAGTTTGACTACATCGTTGAACCGGATGTGTTCCA
>JAHFQV010000204.1 GCA_023259175.1 Oxalobacteraceae bacterium
CGTCTTTCCCGATGGAGAGGTTTACTTGCGTTTTTTAGCTACGGCACGAACCAGTCCGAAGTTCGCGTAAGAACCCTTTCTTTATTTCAGCTTTGTGTACTGCGATTTGGTCGTAGGCATCCAATTTGAGGAAATCGATTTAATCTGACCCTATTGAAGTTGGATTTAATCTGACTCTAGTGAATTTTGAATTCTATTGAATTTACTCGTTAAGTGTCCCGGTCAATTTTTTCGAGCTTTCTTTGAAATTCCGCCGCCCTTGACGGATCGCGTTTCATCGCATCGCGCAAGAGCGCTCTAGCTTGAGCCGTTCTGCCGTAAGCAAGAAGGGTATCAGCATCGCCAGCCGGGTCGCGAGCGATTCCTGCAATTGGAGACTTTCCTTGTGCCGTGCGCACAAGACCGAATATCGTTCCTGCCAATCCGGCGACTAGCGGGATGCTAGCAAAAAAGCGGATTGGCAGTTCCACTACGCCAGAAAAGTAGAAAAACCACACCATGGGGGTAACCAACGCAACCATAACAACTGTGCCTACGACTGCAGGTAGCCAGCGACCTCGATTGGCGATGGCGAGGGATATCCCGGCGCAGAAGAACCCAATGCCAATGCTGGTGATTTGCCAGTGTTGCGGGCTGTCGAAGACTGCTGGCCTCTTGTGACTCGGTGCGTAGGGCAGCAGACCAAGAGACAAGAGCACAATGTACGCCCCAAGAATCAAGAAGGGCAATGGGAACCAGCGCGGAATAACTCTAGAAACGGCCATTGAGACCCCTATCGTTGAAGTGTGCGGCACGCACGTAAGGGCGTGCGATGGATGCGGATTATGAGCCCCCATTCTCACGCAACGCTACGGTCAGACGTGTCCGATACGACCGGAATGTTAGGACTAGAGAAGGTCCCAGCATTGGCTAGGCTCGTTAAAATATTGCAATGATTATGCACGATAGACATCAACAGCTCAAGAGAATTTTGAACGAAGCGTGGCATCACAAAAGATGATCGCCTATACGCAAATCAGGGACAAGAACCGTCGATAATCTGCGTTGGATGTGGCTTACTCAAATGCAAATTTTACGCACCTCTAGCAAACGCTCTAACGAAGAGCGATTATCCGCCGCATCGGAAACGCAAAAATAAGGACCCGCGATCATCGCGGCGGATAATCCTTGTTGGACGGCTCCGAAGCGAGTCGATTGACCAAGAGAATTGTATGCGAATTGAGCGCTTGATTGCGAGTAGATTGGCAAAGAAATTATTTATGCTGCGGCGTGGCTAGGGCTTTTGTCGGATGTATGATCATTGTCTTCTTTCCCGACGGAGTGTTTTACTTGCGTTTTTTGACTACGGCACGAACCAGGCCGAAGTTCGCGTAAGAACCCTTTCTTTATTTCAGCTTTGGGTACATCGATGTGGTCATGGCCATGCAATTTGATCCCTCGTACTCGCAGATCAAATTTATCTGACACCTATGATGTGTGATGTGGATGGATTGCTGGATGGGCGGCCAATTTAATTCGCGATTTAAATTACTCATTGGGGCAGCATTGCGAAAATCATTGAATTTCTCGAGTCATTCCTGGGCTTGATCGGCACTCATGTGGAAGAGCCCCCAACCATGGCCATCGAGGTCTAGGAAGCTGTGGGAATACATGAAGCCTAAATCCTCAGGCTTATCATAGCTTGAACCGCCTGCAGCGAGCGCTTTGGCCACAAGACTATCTACCTCTTCACGGCTCTCGCAACTGAGGTTGATCAACACTTCTACGGCCTTGTTGGTATCGCATATTGCTTTTGGCGTGAATTCTCGAAATTTATCATGGGTAGTCAACATGACAAAAATCCTGTCGCTGATGACAATGCACGCGCCCTCGTCACCTGTGAACTTTGGATCATGGGGAAACCCTAAAGCCTTAAAAAAGGCTCTCGCCTTTGGAAGATCGGAAACCGGTAGGTTTAGGAATATCTGTTTGCTCATGTCATTTTCCTTTCCAGCGTAGGTAAGAAGGATGCCTTTTACTGCCTTAACTTAGAGCGAAACGATGCTTAGCAAGTTGTGATTTTTTTGCGCACAAGGCGCGAAGCGAGTGCAAAAATCGCGCGACCTACTCACTGTCCGTCTCGTCGATTTGTTGGGTTTTATTTGTACTTAAGATAGCCAACGTTTGTTAAAAACCCAGCCATTTTCTTCAGGGCTTGGCGATACCATTTGCCATTATTGAAGTCAGCGCTAAAAAAGCCATGCTGGGCACCTTTATAAACAATAAATTCGCAAGTGTTTCCAAATGTATTTGACTCCGAGCAAAACTTCTTGTTTTCCTCATACACAATGTCATCTGTCCCTTGAATTATGAGTGTAGGTGGGAGTTTTTGGCGAACATGATAGAGCGGTGAGACTTCTTTGCCGTAGGTTCCAATTGCATCACCTCCGTACATTTTTTCCTCGTCGGTAGTAACATCCGAGCACGGATAAAATAGCGCTAATAAATTTGGTTTGCTGCTGATCGACTTATCTTCATTACTGGTTTCAAATCCTTCAATGGTAGCCGTGCTTAGCGCCAAGTGCCCGCCAGCAGACGCTCCCGCTACGGCGATGCGATTCGGATCTATGCCGAATTTACTTGCATGGCTGCGAATATAGCGAACCGCTGATTTTGCGTCAGAAATTTCGTCTGCAATGCTACTTCCATTTCTGCAAAAAACTCGATAGTCGACTAAAACACTCACTACACCGCGTTCACTAAAATATTTTGCGGGTTCAATGAGTTCATTAACGGAGCCATATTCCCAGGCGCCACCAAAGAAAAATAGGATGACAGGCTTTTTTGAGTTTTTTAGGTGACGCTGAGATTGTTTTTGGATGGCCTCAAACACATGTAAGCGCAGATCGACTCCATCAATCGATTTATATATCAATGCCTCGGATCCATCAATATGACTGGGTGGAGGATTAAGTTGATGTTTGGATGCGGGATCATTTTCAACTTGCGTGCAAATAGCAGAACTGGCGAATGCGCTTAGATTTAGGGTTAAACCAAGAAACACAGCAAGAATAAATCTAAGATAAAACTGCCTTTTATTTTTCATTGATATCTCACGCATTTTAGTTTCGAAATCTAGCCTAACGAACTGCCTCTATCCGCAGCACAGGAAACGCATAAATATGATTCCGCGATCATTGGTGCGAATAGGTCCTATTGAACTGAACCGAGGCGAGTTGGTTGATTAACTAGATTGTATGCGAATTGATCGTTGCATTGCGAGTAGATTGCCAAGGAAATTAATTAATTTTTGGCGAGGGTTAAATGTTTGGGGGGATCGATGATGAGTTTCTTTCCGTGTGTTCCGTGCGTACCGTGTGTAGTTGTTTAAGCTGTTTTTTGGCTTGAGCACGAATGAGCCAATGGTGCGCTTGAGACTCCTTCTTAAAGCTCAACGGTTGGGTAACGCTATCCGGTCGCGATCATCCAATCTAGCAAAAATCAGTTTAATCTGA
>JAHFQV010000205.1 GCA_023259175.1 Oxalobacteraceae bacterium
ATAGCGAATCAAAGGTATTTGGCAGCAAAGACACCTGGCAGAACAATAATTTTGGCTTGGCCCGCGACGGTGTTGCACTATTGGTGGTGCTATGGTCACTGATTATTTTGCCCAAGCGCGAACGACAAGAAGCGCATCAATTAGCGCAAGAAGATCAAAACGATATGTTCGGTAAAGAAAAGCCACTGCCACGCGCCCAGGACACCTCCATCGGCATTTCCTACCGAACCTTGCTAGCCGACTTTGGTGAGAAACTTGGGAAAAAAACCCGGATGGACATGAACCTAGGTCAACTTGCGCGTTTAGGTTTTGTCGAGCGTAAATCCGACCTCATCCTCGAAGGCCCACTCTTAGATTTGCTGATGGACACCGACGCACTCAAAGACCGCATCATTAATGGTGCGCTCTCCGATATTTTCCATATCCCCATGCCAAGTTCAGCGACCTTCATCGTCGCAAGCAGCGAGGAAGCAGAACCGAACGAGACAACAGAATACCGTGGTCAAGATCAAACCGAGACTACCGCGCCGCATTCTTAAGCGTTTTAAGTGTTTTAAGTGTTTTAGGCGCTTTTAAAAATGAAGTTTCCAGCCGCACCCTTTTTCTGAAAATACAAAGCTTATGTTTCATATCAAATCACTCGAATTGGTTCACTGGGATTACTGGCAACGGATCAAAAATATTCCGCTTGATGCCAAGATTATTACCATCGCCGGTCAAAATGGCTCGGGCAAAACCACCCTATTAGATGCCTTGCGCACCTTGTTTGGCTTAGAGTGTTCAATGGGACGTTCCTACAAACATTATGCGCGCCACTCAGGGCAACAAACTGCTTGGATACGCGCCGTCGTCGACAATAGCGCGGTGGGGCCACAAATTTCTAATCGTCCCTTTCGTATGTCTGGCTTATACGAAGATGAGGTCACTTTATTCTGCCAAATTCAAAAAAATGGCGGCGACTGGAAACGCCAATACTTGATGCGTAGCGGCAAAGTCGACATTGAAGAAATTAGCGATGCCAATGATTGGTTAGGGGTGGAAAATTACCGTAAGCGTTTATCACACGCAGGTCTTTCTTCGGCAATGGGCAAAGTTTTGGCGCTGGAACAAGGTGAAACCGATAAACTCTGTGAGTACGCGCCACGCCAATTGCTTGACCTCGTATTTCAAGTATTTGGCGACAAGGAAGTGCTGGATGCTTACGACGATGCGAAACGTCATCAACGCGATACAGAATCGGAGCTACAACGTTTCGAAACTGAATTAGAAGGTGCCAAAACCAATCTCGAAGGCTTGCGCCTCAAGGTCGCAAACTACCATCAATGGGAAAGTCTCAACAAAGAAAAACGCAATCTGCAAGAAGAGATTTTACCGACGCTGCAATATCACGAAGATTTAGCCCGAGCGGGCAGCACCAGTACAGCCTTACGCGCCAGCAAACATCACCTCAAAACACAAGATGCGGCCTTGTCAGAGCGCCGTTTGTCCTTAGCCCAACAAGCGCAAAACCATAGCCAAGCACAACAAAGCGAATTGACTTTGGAAGCAGAAGAGTCACTCTTGCGAGAAAAATTAGCGCACATTAACGCAAAAATAAAACCACAAGAAAGTTTATTGGAACAAAAAGCACGCCTACAAAAATTAGCGGCTGAAGCGGATGCCGACATCGCCAACGTAGCGGGTGAATTAGAAAAAAAAGAAGCCGAATTGGCGCAACAAAAACAAGAACGCGATGCACTGACACAACGCATTGCAGCCGAGTTGGAAACGATCGCCGCGCTACAAGGTAAATCCAGTTTACCTGACCCAGAAAACGTAAGGCAGATGCGCCGCGCTTTAAATGAAGCCAACATCGCGCACAGCATGCTGCCCGAAATTGTCGAAGTCACCGACAGCAAATGGCAAGGCGCAGTAGAAGGCATTTTACGCGGCTACACCTCGATTATTTTACTTGACCATGCCAGCGATGCCAGCGCCGCTTATCGCATCGGTGAGAAGCAACGCTATAGCCATTTCATCGTACCCGATCGCATCAATGCACCCACGGTGAAGGATCGCAGTTTATTGTCCGTGGTGAGTTTCAATGCCAAAGCGCCGGCGTGGTTGATCGAGCAATTAGAGCGCATCGATACCGTTGACAGCATCGACGAAGGCATGCGTCTCACAAAATCACAAGAGTGGATTACGCCCGACGCTTACCATTTTGAACGACGGGGTGGCCGCTCTTTATTCGTCGAAGTCTCACGCTATCGCTTCGGCAATGCAGGCCGCACGCAAAGGCTAGACGCTTTACAAAAAGCACTACCGCGCTTGCAATCACAAGAAGATCAGTTGACCATCAAGATCAGCAAAATCGCCGGTGAAATCAGCTCATACAAAGCACGTTTGGCAGGGGTCGACGCCGCCAAAGAATTAAGTGCACGGCACACCGAGTTTGAAGAAGCCGCGCGCAATACCCAGCCTTTAAAACAGCAGCGTATCGAAGTCGGCACACGCTTGGGTGAAATCGCACCCTTGCTTAAAGCCGCGACCGAACAACGCACGGTCGCCCATCTCAAATGGGAACAAGCCAAAGCCGCCATTGCTGACGCAGAAGCGCAATTACGTTCTTCTGAAAAACGCCTAGCCGACGAACGCAAAGCGCAGTACGACACTTTACGCGTCATGCGTGACACTTGGCACAGTTTGCCACTCAATTGGAAGCGTAGTGCGCATCGCCGCGAACTGGTCGCCGAACATGAAAATGTGCATCAAGTTGAATTGCGTCTACGTAGTCTCGGTAACAATCTGACGCGAGATGATTGGGAGACTGATGCGACCGTGGTTGATCAATACACGCGCCTCAACAATTTACTGCACAACCGCCAAGCCGAAACGGATGAGCGCCGCTATCAAAACAATCGTGCGATGGAAGCGACCGTCAATGCACGCGCCGCTTACATGGATAGGCTGCGCTACACCATCAAAACCTACAGCAAAAACATTAAACAACTAGGCGAATTAGCGGGTATCGAAGTCCACACCGATCCCGTTAAATTAGAAAACGACGACATCCAACTGGCACAAGCAGGCTTACATGTACGCTTCAAATTCGACGGCAAAGGCCCCATCGGCTTAAACGATGGCGAAGCCTCAGGCGGGCAACAAGTCATGAAATCCTTGATTCTTTTAATTGGACTACTTAAATCAGAAGACGGCTCAGGCGGCTTCGTTTTCATCGACGAACCCTTTGCTCACTTAGATATTCGCAATATTCAATTGGTCGGTGAATTTTTAAAAAATACCGACGCACAGTATTTAATGACCACCCCACTCACCCACAACACCGACGTCTACGACCCGTCCGAACTCACGCTCATCACCAGCAAGAAGAAAAAAGACAGCGAATGGGCGCAACCCATTTTTGTTTTGCAAAGGCGAGTCGAGAAGTCGAGAGAAAGAGCCTAACTTTATATTCGCGCTGATCGAATAGATCCGTGCTTCCCTAATAATC
>JAHFQV010000020.1:0-31065 GCA_023259175.1 Oxalobacteraceae bacterium
TGATCATTGCTGTCGTCAACCGAATTCGAGTGGTTTGTGTTAAGGATGCAGGAAGTCTTATTCCTGTATTCCTGCAGAGGCCAGAAAATTTTTATATGAAAGAGAAAACATGAAATCCTTGCGTCGCTTTGTTTTAAGTTTGTGCTGTGTGTTGGGGTTGAGCGGAATGACTGGCTTGGCTCATGCTACTGATGAAGCACCCGATCAGTTAATCAAGCGTCTGAGTACAGAAATTTTAGATGCGGCTAAAACGGATAAAGAAATTCAAAGTGGAAATCGCAAACGCATCGGTGAATTGGTTGAGGCAAAAGTTTTGCCGTATATTGATTTCACACGGATGACTTCGCTGGCGGTAAGTAAAAGCTGGCGTGAGGCAAGCCCTGAGCAGCAAAAGCAATTGATCAACGAATTTAGAACTTTGTTGGTCCATACTTACTCCGGCGCGATCACCCAGATCAAAGATCAGCGCGTTGATTTTAAACCCTTGCGCGCCGCGCCTGAGGACACTGAAGTCGAAGTCAAAACCCTGGTAATTCAAGGACGTGGCGAGCCTTTGCAATTGAGTTATCGCTTGGAAAAAACGGCTAATGGTTGGAAAATTTTTGACATCAATGTCTTGGGTGCGTGGCTAGTTGAGACCTACAAAGGCAGTTTCGCCGCCGAAGTGAGTAAGTCCGGCTTGGATGGCTTAATCAAAACACTGATTGAAAAAAATCAAAAACTCGCTGCAGCCGCAGCCAAACGTTAAGAAGGTTTAAGATGGTCTTGAAGGGCACTGAGCTTAAATTGCACAACGCGCTGGCGCTTGCCGAGCAAGGCTTGGCGGTGATACGCACTGGGGGTGGACGACTTGACTTGACGGAGCTGCGTCAAGTCGATTCCTCTGCCGTTGCCGTGATGATTACTTGGCAAAGAGAGGCGCTTACTTTGCAGCGTTCTTTGGAGTTTGTCGGGGTTTCAACTGGGCTGCAAAGCTTAATTCAATTGTATGGTTTAACTGAATTTTTTTCTATCGTTGCGGCTAATTCTGAACGACATTGACGCTCACTGATCTTTCCTCTTGAGTGGTTTTCGCTCAAAATCATTGCTCAAGCCTCAAAGAGCAAAATCACCTATAATCTCTGACTCACGCTGAAATTTCTATGAGATTTCAGTTACTTGTTCTCAGTAAATTCCGCACTAGCGCACTAAACCCTCTCATAAGCATCTCATGGCAGCCATTATCGTAGAGCAAGTTGAAAAGTCGTATTCCACTGGAGGCAAGCGCCTGCAGGCTTTAGCTGGGGTCTCGTTGCGGGTTGAGGAGGGCGAGTTTTTTGGCCTGCTTGGCCCGAACGGCGCAGGAAAAACCAGCCTCATTTCCATCATGGCAGGCTTGAGCCGTGCCGATGCGGGTCGGGTGACGGTGCAAGGGCATGATGTGGTCAGTGAATACCGTGCAGCGCGTCGTAATTTGGGCGTGGTGCCGCAAGAGCTGGTGTTCGATCCATTTTTTACGGTGCGTGAAACCTTGCGTTTGCAGTCAGGTTATTTCGGTCTGAAAAATAATGATAAGTGGATCGATGAGGTGATGGAAAACCTAGACTTGACCGCTAAGGCCGATGCCAATATGCGCGCACTCTCCGGCGGTATGAAGCGCCGGGTTTTGGTGGCGCAAGCGCTGGTACACAAGCCGCCTGTGATTGTGCTCGATGAGCCCACTGCAGGGGTCGATGTCGAATTAAGACAAACTTTATGGGCTTTTATTTCACGTTTAAATCGTGCCGGACATAGCATCGTTTTGACCACGCATTATTTGGAGGAAGCGCAAGCTTTGTGCAATCGTGTTGCGATGCTTAAAGCCGGTCAAGTTGTCGCGTTAGATAGCATGGCGGCCTTGATTAAACGGGTTTCTGGCACGCAGTTGAAAGTGCAATTATCCAGCGGGACTATCCCAGCGCATTTGCGAACACAATTGATCACGCAGGAAATTAATTCTCAAGAACAGGCCGATCAAGCCACTGTTTTCCGCGTCAATCATTTTGACGAAGTCGAACCGATTTTAGCTGCATTGCGTATCGCAGGATGTGTGATTGACGACATGCATTTACAGCAGGCCGATTTGGAAGACGTGTTTTTGCAGATCATGAATAATGAAAATGGGAGAGCCTAAGTGATAGGATTTCAAACGCTACTGTATAAAGAAATTCTACGTTTTTGGAAAGTCGCGACCCAAACGGTGACGGCACCGATTATGACTTCCATGATGTATTTGCTGGTTTTTGGTCAGGCACTCGATGGACATGTAGAGGTGCATGGTGTGAGCTACATGGCGTTTTTGATACCAGGTTTGGTGATGATGAGCGTTTTGCAAAATGCTTTCGCTAATGCTTCGTCTTCTTTGATTCAATCCAAAGTGACGGGTAACTTGGTGTTTATTATGCTGCCGCCTTTATCGCACTGGGAAATGTTTTCCGCCTATGTGTTAGCGGCGATGGTACGTGGTTTGGTGGTCGGTCTGGGCGTTTTTGTGGTGACTGCTTGGTTTGCACATTTGAGTTTTACGGCCCCAATTTGGATCTTGGTTTTTGGTTTATTGGGGGCTGCGATTTTGGGAACCATGGGTTTAATTGCCGGTATTTGGGCGGAAAAATTTGACCAGCTCGCGGCTTTCCAAAATTTCGTGATCGTGCCTGCGACTTTTTTGTCGGGTGTATTTTATTCCATCAAATCCTTGCCGCCAGTTTGGCAGGTGGTTTCCCATTTCAATCCTTTTTTCTACATGATTGATGGCTTTCGTTACGGTTTTTTTGGGCAATCGGATGTCGATCCTGTGAAGAGTGCTGTCGTTGTTTTGGTTTTTTTGCTGTTGATTAGTAGCATTGCGATTCACATGCTGCGTTCGGGCTATAAGCTCAGGCATTGATTATTTTTGAAAGATTAAAACGTGTTACCCACTCCTGAACAAGTTAAACAATACATCGCCGATGGGCTCGCTTGCAGTCATCTTGAAGTTGAAGGTGATGGCCAGCACTTTACGGCGGTGATTGTGTCCGAAGCCTTTGCAGGCAAGCGTTTAATTGCGCGTCATCAAATGGTGTACGCTGCTTTGGGCGACCGCATGCGCGCCGAAATTCACGCACTTTCTATGAAAACTTTGACTCCCGAAGAATACGCCTAAGATGGATAAATTATTGATTACAGGCGGCCGTCGTCTGGAAGGAAAAATTGCGATTTCAGGCGCAAAAAACGCCGCGTTGCCAATTCTATGCGCGGGTTTGCTGACCGCTGGCGAGGTGCAACTGCGTAATGTCCCTGCGCTGCAAGACGTTGCCACGATGTTGAAATTGCTCAAGCAAATGGGTTTGCAGGTCACTGAAGATCAAGGCGTGATGTGCTTGAATGGCGCGCACATTGATCAATTGGAAGCCCCTTACGATTTGGTTAAAACCATGCGTGCTTCGATTTTGGTGTTAGGGCCTTTGTTAGCACGTTTTGGCGAAGCGAAAGTTTCTTTGCCTGGCGGTTGCGCGATTGGTTCGCGCCCGGTTGATCAGCATATTAAAGGCTTGCAGGCGATGGGGGCGGAAATTACCATCGAAGCGGGTTACATTCATGCCAAAGCACGGCGCTTGCGGGGTGCGCGGATTGTGACCGATATGATTACCGTGACGGGTACCGAAAATTTATTGATGGCCGCGTGCTTGGCTGAGGGCGAAACCATTTTAGAAAATGCAGCACGCGAACCTGAAGTCACCGATCTGGCGAATTTATTAGTCGCGATGGGTGCGCAAATTTCTGGAATTGGTACTGACCGATTGATGATACAAGGCGTGGATGCATTGCACGGCGCAAGTCATACCGTGATTGCTGATCGTATCGAGACGGCGACTTTTTTATGCGCAGTTGCGGCCACTGGCGGCGACATTACTGTGACCAATACCCGTAGCGATATTCTTGATGTGGCACTCGATAAGTTGCGCGAAGCGGGCGTTATTTTGACCAGCGGCCCTGATTGGATACGCGCACAAATGAGTGGACGGACTAAGGCTGTGGGTTTTCGTACCACCGAATATCCAGGCTTTCCTACCGATATGCAGGCGCAATTTATGGCGATGAATTGCATCGCTTCGGGAACTAGTCGGGTGACCGAAACCATTTTTGAAAACCGTTTTATGCACGTACAAGAAATGAATCGCTTGGGCGCGCACATTGAAATCGATGGACATACTGCGATTGTGAGCGGAGTCGAAAAATTAGTCGGTGCGCCGGTGATGGCAACCGATTTACGTGCATCGGCTTCTTTGGTGATCGCCGGTTTAGCGGCACAAGGTGAAACATTGATTGACCGGATTTATCATCTAGATCGCGGCTACGATAGGATGGAAGTTAAACTTTCTGCGGTGGGTGCGCAGATAAAAAGAGTGAAGTAAAGAGTGAAGTAAAGAGTGAAGTGAATTTTGTTTTGATTTTTCGATGATGACACTATGAATTCTCAGCAGCTTACTTTGGCATTGTCCAAAGGCCGTATTTTTGAAGAAACCCTGCCTTTGTTGGAAGCGGCGGGGATACGCGTCATGGAGGATCCAGAAAAATCACGCAAACTGATCTTGGCGACCAATGATGCGATGGTGCGGGTGATTATCGTTCGTGCTTCCGATGTACCGACCTATGTGCAATATGGCGCTGCCGATTTCGGGGTGGCGGGTAAGGATGTTTTGTTTGAGCATGGCGGTGAGGGTTTATATCAGCCTATCGATTTGGGGATTGCCAAATGCCGTATGTCGGTTGCGGTATCGGTGGGTTTTGACTACGCCAATGCGGTTCGGCAAGGCGCACGTTTGCGGGTGGCGACTAAGTACACAGAAATCGCACGCCAGCACTTCGCTGGCAAGGGTGTGCATATCGATTTGATTAAGCTTTACGGCTCGATGGAGCTGGCACCTTTGGTGGGTTTATCGGATGTGATCGTTGATCTGGTGAGTACAGGTAACACACTGCGCGCCAATCATTTGGTGGAAGTTGAGGAAATCATGCAAATTTCTTCGCGCTTGGTGGTCAATCAAGCCGCATTGAAATTAAAACGTGAACGCTTGCAGCCTATTTTGGCCGCATTTGAACGTGCCTCGGAGGGTAAGTCGGTATGTTGACCGCAATCAAACGACTTGATTCTAGCCAGACCGGATTTGAAACTCAGCTGCGTCAGTTGTTGGCGTTTGAAGCGAGCGAAGATGCCGCGATTGATCTCAGCGTGCAGCAGATTTTGGCCGCCGTGAAAGCGCGCGGCGACGCTGCAGTATTGGAATATACCCAGCGTTTTGATCGCCTCACTGCGCAGCACATGTCTGAATTAGAGATTCCCGCTGAGGAGCTACAAGCCGCGCTGGCTTCTTTGTCGAGCGAGCGCCGTCATGCACTGGAAGCGGCGGCCGAACGTGTGCGTGCTTATCACCAACGGCAAAAAACAGAATGTGGCTCGGCGGGCTTTTCCTATACCGAGCCCGATGGCACGATACTCGGGCAAAAAGTGAGTCCCTTAGATCGTGTTGGAATTTATGTACCAGGGGGTAAAGCAGCTTATCCGTCATCGGTGTTGATGAACGCGATTCCAGCTAGAGTCGCGGGTGTGCAAGAAATTATCATGGTGGTGCCGACTCCCGATGGCGTGAAGAATCCCTTGGTGTTAGCCGCTGCCGCGATTGCGGGCGTTGACCGAGTATTTACGATTGGTGGCGCACAAGCGGTTGCAGCCTTGGCCTTTGGCACAGAACAGATTCCACAAGTGGATAAAATAGTCGGGCCTGGCAATGCCTATGTAGCCGCGGCTAAACGTCGTGTGTTTGGAACGGTGGGGATCGATATGATCGCCGGTCCTTCTGAAATTTTAGTGCTATGCGATGGCTCAACTGATCCTGATTGGGTCGCGATGGATTTATTCTCGCAAGCAGAACATGACGAATTGGCGCAGTCGATTTTGCTCTGTCACGATGCCGCTTACCTTGATGCGGTGCATGCCAGTATCGATAAGCTGCTAGCTAGCATGCCACGCGCAGACATCATACGCACCTCCCTGGCCAATCGCGGTGCTTTGATTAAAGTGCGGGATATGCAAGAAGCATGTGCGATTGCGAACGACATTGCGCCAGAACATTTGGAAATTTCAGCCGAAAATGCGCAGCAATGGGCTGATCGTATTCGTCATGCAGGCGCGATGTTTTTGGGGCGTTTTTCATCTGAGTCTTTGGGTGATTATTGTGCTGGCCCCAATCATGTATTACCTACTTCACGTACTGCGCGTTTTTCTTCGCCGCTGGGCGTGTACGATTTTCAGAAGCGTTCGTCGATGATACAGGTGAGCGAAGCGGGCGCACAAAGCTTGGGAAAAATTGCGGCGGAATTGGCGTATGGTGAAGGCTTAACTGCGCATGCGCGTAGCGCCGAGTTGCGTTTGAAATCCTAGCGTATGCCCAACTGTATGCCTAAATACGTCGATCAAATTTTTAACGAAGATGCTTTGCAAGCCCTGCACCGGATTCCCGATGCCAGTGTCGATTTAATTTTGACCGATCCGCCCTATGGTTTGGGCAAAGATTATGGTAACAATTCCGACAAGCAGGAAGCGCGTGAATATTTGGCGTGGACTGAGCGATGGATAGACGCGGTTTTGCCGAAATTAAAGCCCGATGGATCCCTGTATATTTTTTTGACTTGGCGTTATTCGCCCGAGATTTTCGTCATGCTGAAGCAGCGCATGACGATGATCAATGAAATCATCTGGGATAGGCGAGTGCCTTCGATGGGCGGTAGTACTCGTAGCTTTACTTCGGTACACGATACAGCAGGTTTTTTTGCGAACAGTAAAAAATATTATTTTGATTTAGATGCGGTTCGGATTCCTTATGATGCTGAGACCAAAAAAGCGCGTTCGCGGTCTATTTTTGTTGGTGCAAAATGGTTGGAGTTAGGGTATAACCCGAAAGACTTGTGGAGTGCCTCACGTCTACATAAGGAAAATCCAGAACGGGTGGATCACCCTACCCAAAAACCATTGGAAATTATTGAGCGCATGGTTTTGGCTTCTTGTCCCGAAGGTGGATTAATACTCGATCCTTTTATGGGCAGCGGCACCACAGCGGTGGCTGCGCGTCGTCGTGGCCGACATTTTGTGGGCTTTGAATTGAATCCGGATTACTGTCAGATCGCAGAAAATCGTTTGGCATCGTCTGAAGCGACACTACAAATTTTGAATAACCAACCTAGCGAACCGGTGCGCGAGAAATTAGCACCAAGTGAACTGATGGCAGCGCCCACAAGGCGTGGCCGTCCAGCTCAAAAAAAGCAAGAGCAAAGCTCGGTGAAAACACCAGCGTCACTGCGCACAGAAAAAATGCAAAATACGGGCTCACAAGGCATCGAAACTAAGCAAACTGAAATTGAGATGCAAACCTCCTTGTGGTCTGAAAACATTTAATCGCAGTCTCTGCGAAAGGTGAAAAAGCGATGCCGAATGTCAGCAATAGTACCAACGAATTTGCCACCAATATTGCCACCAATATAGTCACCAATATCGTCACCAATATCGTCAACAAAATTATCCGCCCCGATGTGCAAGCCTTGCATGCCTATCCTGTTCAGGATGCCAAGGGTTTTATCAAACTCGACGCAATGGAAAACCCTTTTCTATTGCCGCCAGAATTGCAAGATGCGCTGGCACAACGTATTGCGAAAACCGCTTTAAATCGCTATCCCGTACCGAGTTACGCGGCGCTTAAAACCAGTCTGTCGACCCATTTTGGCGTACCCGAGGGGTTTGAATTAAGTCTAGGAAATGGTTCCGACGAATTGATCAGCATGATTAGTATTGCCTGTGCTAAACCGGGCGCTAAAGTCTTAGCACCGATGCCCGGTTTTGTAATGTATGAATTGGCGGCGAAATTAGCCCACATGGAATTTGTCGGTGTGCCACTGAATCCCGATTTCACTTTAGATCGCGCGGCCATGTTAGCTGCCATTGTCGAACATCGGCCTGCGATGATTTATCTGGCCTATCCGAATAATCCTACCGGCGGTCTTTACGATGTGGCGGATATGGAGGCGATTTTGCATGCGGTGGGCGATACTGGTATCGTGATTGTGGATGAGGCTTATCAACCCTTTGCGCAAGTGAGTATGATGGCGCGCTTGCCGGAATTTTCCAACATGGTCGTGATGCGCACAGTTTCGAAATTAGGTTTGGCAGGCGTGCGCTTGGGCTATATGTCTTGCGCTCCTGCCTTGCTGCAAGAATTCGAAAAAGTACGCCCTCCTTACAATATCAATGTGCTGACCGAAGCGGCTGTTTTATGCCTGTTGGAGCATGCTGAAGTCTTTGAGCAACAGGCCGCACAATTGCGCGCAAATAGAAGAGAGTTGGCTATACAACTTAGCGCCTTATCCGGTGTGGAAGTATTCCCTTCATCTACTAATTTTCTACTGATTCGTGTCAATCATCCTGATAAAAAGGACGACTTTGGCGATCAGGTCTTCATAAAATTACGTGAACAAAAAATTTTAGTGAAAAATGTGGGTAGAATGCACTATCTTCTCAAAAATTGTTTACGTGTGAACGTGAGCACCTTGGAAGAAAATGCGGCTTTGCTGAAGGCACTTCAATGTGGTCTCGGCGACGCACTTAAATAAACTCTGTCAACAATCATCATGTCTGCTCAACGCACAGCGCAAGTCACTCGTAATACCAACGAAACTCAAATCCGTGTCGCCATTAATCTTGATGGAACGGGTCAACAAAAACTGCAAACGGGCGTACCGTTTCTGGATCATATGCTCGATCAAATTGCGCGTCATGGCTTGATCGATCTTGAGATTGAGGCCGTGGGCGATCTCCATATTGACGCCCACCATACGGTGGAAGATGTCGGCATCACTTTGGGTCAGGCATTTGCGCAAGCCATTGGCGATAAAAAAGGAATACGCCGCTATGGACATGCCTATGTGCCGCTGGATGAAGCTTTGTCGCGGGTCGTGATCGATTTCTCGGGTCGTCCGGGTTTGGAATACCATGTCCCTTTTAAACGCTCCATGATCGGTAGTTTTGATGTGGATTTGGCGCACGAATTTTTTCAGGGTTTTGTGAACCATGCGCTTGTGTCACTTCACATTGACAATCTGCGTGGCGAAAATGCGCATCATCAATGTGAAACCATTTTCAAAGCATTTGGACGCGCCTTAAGGATGGCATCGGAACTCGATGATCGTGCCTTAGGTTCTATTCCATCGACTAAGGGTAGTCTTTAAAAACCACAGTCAAAATGACAGCGTCGCTGTCTCCCTTGAGCCATGACACCTTTTCCTTGCCATGAATAAAATTGTTGTCGTTGATTACGGTATGGGCAATGTGCGTTCCGTTGCACAAGCCCTGCGTGCTGTTGCACCCGAAGCACAAGTGTTGATTTCAGCCGAGTTATCGGATGTAACGAGTGCCGATCGTTTAGTATTGCCTGGGCAAGGTGCCATGCCTGATTGTATGCGTGCCTTGAATGAGTCAGGCTTACGTGATGCGGTGCTGGAAGCGGCGCGCAATAAGCCGCTCCTGGGCGTGTGTGTGGGTGAGCAAATGTTATTTGATGCCAGCGCGGAGGGCCCTAGCGCTTGCTTAGGGCTGTTGCCCGGCGAGGTGCACCGGTTTGATCTAAGTGGCCAGTTACAAGCTGATGGCTCGCGTTTTAAAGTCCCGCAAATGGGCTGGAATCGCGTCACGCAAACGCGAGCGCACGCACTCTGGCAAGACATTCCGGATCAGGCTTATTTTTATTTCGTGCATAGCTACTATGTGCGTCCACAAAACCCAGAACATCAAGTTGGCAGCACAGCCTATGGGCATGTGTTTGCTTCGGCTGTGGCACGCGATAATATCTTTGCTACGCAATTTCATCCTGAAAAAAGCGCTACAGCAGGATTGCAACTTTACAAAAATTTTGTACACTGGAAGCCGTAACTTATTTTTTCATCGTTTTGAAGTTTGTCGATTTTTAGTTTTTATTTTTTTACCCACACTTTAAATTTATCATGCTGCTCATCCCTGCTATCGACCTGAAAGATGGTCACTGCGTCCGCCTGAAACAAGGCGATATGGATCAAGCCACCGTATTTTCCGAAAATCCCGCTGACATGGCACGGCATTGGCTAGAACAAGGTGCAAGGCGCTTGCACCTGGTTGACCTGAACGGCGCTTTCGCTGGAAAACCCAAAAACGAAGCGGCCATTAAAGCCATCATTCAAGCAGTACGCGACTATGCCGAAGAAACCGATACCGAGGAAGTTCCCGTCCAATTGGGGGGCGGTATTCGCGATCTCGACACGATAGAACGCTATCTTAATGCGGGTATTTCCTACATCATCATTGGCACTGCCGCCGTTAAAAGTCCTGGTTTTTTAGCCGATGCCTGTAGTGCTTTTCCAGGACAGATTATCGTAGGGATCGATGCCAAAGACGGCAAAGTGGCCACCGACGGCTGGAGCAAAATGTCGGGTCACGATGTCATTGACTTAGCCCAAAAATTTGAAGGCTATGGTGTAGAAGCCATTATTTACACCGACATCGGTCGCGACGGCATGATGGGCGGCGTGAATATTGAAGCGACCGTGAAATTGGCGCAAGCCGTTACGGTGCCCGTGATCGCCTCCGGTGGCGTGCATGTGCTGGCCGATGTTGAAGCCCTTTGCGAGGTGCAAGATGAGGGCATCGAAGGCGTGATCTGCGGTCGTTCGATTTATGAAGGTACGCTGGATTTAATGACGGCACAAGACCGCGCCGATGAATTAAGTGGCGACTATGCCTATGAAGAAGACGAAGAATGACTTTGGCCAAAAGGATTATCCCCTGCTTGGATGTGAACGCAGGAAGGGTTGTTAAGGGTGTGAATTTTCTCGAATTGCGCGATGCCGGTGATCCAGTGGAAATCGCTAGGCGTTACGATCTGCAAGGTGCGGACGAAATTACGTTTTTGGATATCACCGCGTCTTCCGATGACAGAGATCTGATTTTACCCATGATAGAAGCGGTCGCCTCGCAAGTTTTTATCCCGCTGACAGTGGGCGGCGGGGTCCGTACTGTGGCCGACGTGCGGCGCTTGCTCAATGCCGGTGCAGATAAAGTAGGGATGAATACTTCCGCAGTACAAACTCCCGAATTAGTGGCGGACGCCGCGCAAAAATACGGATCACAATGCATCGTGGTCGCGATTGATGCGAAAGCCGTCGCGGCCGGACGCTGGGAAGTGTATATCCGTGGTGGTCGGCAAGCTACAGGTTTAGATGTGCTGGAATGGGCGCGTAAAATGGCCGCTTTCGGTGCCGGGGAAATTTTATTGACCAGCATGGACAAAGACGGAACCCGCTCAGGTTTTGATTTGGCCTTGACCCGTGCTGTCTCCGATGCGGTCGATATTCCCGTGATTGCATCGGGCGGCGTGGGGGGGCTGCAAGACCTCGCCGATGGCATTAAATTGGGTGGAGCGGATGCGGTTTTGGCAGCCAGTATTTTTCATTTTGGGCAGCACACCGTACAAGAAGCCAAAACTTTCATGGCACAACAACATATACCGATGAGGCTACTATGAGTTTTCGTTGGTTGAATAAAGTAAAGTGGGATGAAACCGGCTTGGTACCCGTGATTGCGCAGGAAGCGAGCAGCAAGGACGTGCTGATGTTTGCGTGGATGAATCGCGAAGCTTTGAGTAAAACAGTCGAACTCGGCGAAGCGGTCTATTGGAGTCGCTCGCGCAAAAAATTGTGGCATAAAGGCGAGGAATCAGGTCATATCCAAAAGGTCAAAGAGATTCGACTCGATTGTGATGAAGACGTGATTTTGCTTCAGATAGAACAAATTGAAGGTATCGCCTGCCATACCGGTCGCCACGCCTGTTTTTTTCAAAAGCTCGAAGGTGGTTTTGAAGAGGGCGAATGGATCAGTGTTGACCCGGTGCTGAAAGATCCCGAAAACATCTACCAAGAATAGGCTAGGCGCAATGAAGCAGGAACATTTATTCGAACAACTCGCTGCGCTGATTGAGAGTCGCAAGTTGGCCAATGGCGGCGATCCGGCGACTTCTTATGTCGCTAAATTATTTGCCAAAGGCGACGATGCCATCTTAAAAAAAATCGGTGAAGAAGCGACAGAAACCGTGATGGCCGCGAAAGATGCACGGGTTTCTGGCGACACGGAAGATTTAATTTATGAGTGTGCCGACCTGTGGTTTCATTCATTAGTGCTGTTGGCGCAGTATAATTTGCACCCGCAACAGGTTTTAGATGAATTGGCTAGGCGCGAAGGACTGTCGGGTTTAGTGGAAAAAGCTTCTCGTTTGGAAAACCTCTAGTCCGAGACTTTGTAACAATCTTTGTAAAAACGGATGAGTGCGCTCTATGGATAACTGTATTTTTTGTAAAATCGCGGCCAAAGAAATTCCGGCGCAGATGCTCTATGAAGATGAGGAATTGATGGCGTTTAAGGATATTCATCCTGCTGCGCCAGTGCATTTCTTGATCGTTCCCAAGATCCATTTGGCCAGCTTAGCCGATGCCGATGCCAGTCATAGCGCGATCTTGGGTAAAATGTTGAGCTTGGCGCCACAATTAGCCCGTGAACAAGGCTGTGCACCTGTTAAACACGCCGACGGCAGCCTTACAGGTGGTTACAAAACCCTGATCAATACCGGTCCCGAAGGCGGGCAGGTGGTGTACCATATTCATATGCACGTCTTGGGTGGTGCCAAGGTTTCGTCAACGCTAGTTGGATAATTGGGGAATTTCCCCGTGAAGGAAAGATGATGGGCTCGTTTAGTTTATTGCATTTGCTTGCATTGTTGGTGGTCGTTATTTTGGTGTTTGGTACCAAAAAATTGGGTAACGTGGGCAGTGATCTCGGTAAGGCCGTCAAGGGATTTAAAGATGGGATTAAGGGCGACGATGAAGCCGCCAATAAGCCTAAAACCACTTCTGAACAAATTACGGCCGACGCAGACGCAAAGGATCATTCGAAACAATAAGCCTAGCTTGTTGTAAGAACTCTTTATGATCGATCTCGGACTGACCAAACTTGCGCTCATCGGTGGCGTTGCCCTTATCGTTATCGGCCCAAAAGATTTACCGAAAGTAGCGCGCATGGCCGGTACCTTGCTGGGTCGTGCGCAGCGTTACATGAGCCAAATTAAGGCCGAGGTGAGTCGTGAAATTGAATTGGATGAACTGCGTAAAATGCAGTCCCAAGTGCAAACCGCGGCGCAAGAGATGGAGCAGTCTATTGGCGGCGACTATGCTGCCATGCAGTCCGAAGTCCAATCTGCACTCACGGCGAATTCAGACGATGTCGATAATCACCCGCATTGGCCCTATCATTCTTCTGATGGATTAATGGCCTTTGCCGCCAAAGCGAAATCGTTTCGGCGCAAAAAAATGCACAAAAATGCGAATATTCCGAATTGGTATAAAAGCCGTCATGGGCAACATGAGCGCGTTTTGTCTGGCGCGGCACGGATGCACAAACATCGTGCAGCGAGTAAATCACCCGTGAGTTTTTATTAAAACTATTCAGCCCCCTATGTAAGCCGTCATTCCCGAGTGCTTTTGTCGGGAATCCAGAGACGCTTGTTGAGTAACGAAGGCCACTGGATTCCCTATAAAAGCCTAGGGAATGACGTAAGAGAGAATGTAAATGAGCTTATTGAAATGCTGTCATAGCGGCCTGAACAATTACAAATCCAATTTTAAATATTGAGTACAAGGCACTATGAGCGATTCGGAAAGTAATTCAGAGAGTAATTCTGGCGGATTCCAGGAAAGTTTTATTTCGCACTTGGTCGAATTGCGGGATCGTCTTGTGAAAGCTTGCTTAGGTATCTTGATTGCCTGCGTTGCGCTTTTTTCCTGGCCAGGTCCGGCGCGTATCTATGATGTCTTGGCGCAACCCATGATCGATTCTTTGCCAATCGGAGCGAAGCTGATCGCGACGGGCATCGTGTCGCCGTTTATGGTGCCAATGAAAATCACGCTTTTACTGGCCTTTTTGTTGGCCTTGCCTTGGGTTTTGTATCAAGCTTGGGCGTTTATTGCACCGGGTTTGTATGCGCACGAAAAACGTTTGGTTGCGCCTTTGGTGATTTCCTCTTCGCTGCTCTTTGTAGCAGGTGTCGCTTTTTGTTATTTTTTCGTGTTTGGGCGGGTGTTCAAATTCATTGCTGAGTTTGCGCCGACATCGATTACGGTGACCCCTGATATTGAAAACTACCTCGACTTTATTATGTCGATGTGCTTTGCCTTTGGCATGACTTTTGAAGTGCCTGTGGTGGTCGTGATTTTGATACGTACTGGCATGGTGACGGTAGAGAAATTACGGGCGATACGTGCCTATGTGATCGTGGGCGCCACGACGATTGCGGCGATCGTGACACCACCTGACTTGATGAGTATGGTTTCTTTAGCGCTTCCTATGTGGCTGTTATTTGAACTAGGCCTACTCGTGGCACCGATGTTCGTCAAAGCCACCCAAGCGCCCGAGTCGCTTTAAGTCCGAAGCCTGATCGGTATTAAGCAGCCCGCAACCACGTCACCAAAGGATAGGCATCTTTAAAGCTGTTGCTGATGTGCTGCTTTAAGTCGGCATGCACCATGCCTTTGACCGGACATTCGGCCCAGACCATCATACTTTTGAGTTTGAGATATTCGATGTGAAGATGGTCTGCGTCGTAGCCTTTGGGTGGCCGCACTAGCTTGCCTTCTTCTTGAAGATTTCCGTAGCGTTCTTTGAGCTTTTTGTTTTTGATGAGCTTAGAAAAACCACTTGCGTCCGAGACGATGTGCTGACGAATTATTTTCAGTCTATCGGCAGGCGGTATGTATTCACCGACTGCGCACAATAAATTGCCTTGCGCATTGATCTGAAAATAGTAGGCGGGACCACCGCCTTCACTGGGTTTTTTTCTGCCATGCGGCGTGAGGGCGGCCGAAAATGTCGTTTTGTAGGGCGATTTGTCCGCACCAAAACGTACATCTCGATTGATACGAAACAGGGCTTTCTTCGGGTCGCATTGCGCGATTTCAGGATCAAACCGCGCAATGTTGGCGATCAGTTCAGTGACCAGTTCTAAAAATTCAGCGCGTAAAATATCGTAGCGCGGTTTATTCATTAAAAACCAAGGACGTTCGTTATTGTCCGCTAATTCGGCAAGGTAACGACAGAGTTCAGGAATATGCATAGTGTTTCTTTGAGCGCTAAGTTGATCTGACGGAGGATACTAGTTGGTTTTCGCAGGTGGCCTTTGCCCAACCACTACGTCGATTTGCAGGATGCTAGTTTGGCGTTCGATTTTTAATTTAATCGTTGAATTGGGTGGGAATTTCGCAATTTGATTAATCATCTCGCGACTATTTTGTATCGCCTTGCCGTTGAGTGCCAAGCAGATGTCGCCCGGTTTGATACCTGCTGCAAATGCGGGACTGCCACGCATGACGGCAGCGACAATCGCGCCGCTATGGTTTTGTAAATTAAAACTTTCGGCCATTTCGACCGTGACATCTTCCGGCACGATGCCAAGGTAGCCGCGTATCACTTGACCGTTGGTGATGATGGATTCCATGACGACTTTAATGGTCGATACGGGAATCGCAAATCCTATGCCTAGCGAGCCGCCGTTTTGCGAGTAAATGGCTGAGTTAATGCCCAGCAAATTGCCGTTAACATCAATCAGTGCGCCCCCCGAGTTGCCGGGATTGACCGCAGCATCGGTTTGAATAAAATTTTCATAGACATTAATGCCCAGACTATCGCGCCCGAGTGCGGAAATGATGCCCATCGTGACGGTTTGCCCGACACCAAAGGGATTGCCGATGGCGAGGACTACGTCACCGACTGCAGCTTGGTCCGATTGTCCCAGTGTAATGGCGGGTAAATCTTTGAGATCAATTTTAAGAACGGCGAGATCGGTTTCAGGGTCAGTGCCGATCACGGTCGCTTTGGCAGTACGCCCGTCTGCAAGTGCGATTTCGATTGCATCCGCGCCTTGTATCACATGATTATTGGTGAGGATATGTCCATCTTGGCTCATGATCACACCTGAGCCAGTGCTGACGGGGTGTTCGGTTTTTGATTTGCCTTGCTCGCCGAAAAAACGCTTGAGTGTGGGCTCATCGATGATCGCATTTTTACTCGGCGCATCTTCTTTGGACGCACTGATATTAACCACGGCCGGCAATGCCCGCTTGGCTGCGGTGCGATAAGAATTTTGCGCAGGAATACTGGGATTGGCCGCTTCAACCAGTGTGACCTTAGTGCCGATTGACACATTTCGATGACCTGAAAGCGCATCGCGTACCCATTGCGGCTTTAAGCTCGTTACAATAAACCAAAGTGCCAAACCGACGGTGATGGTTTGTGCAAAGAGTAGCCAAAGACGACGCATAACGAGGATCACATGGTAAATACAACGATGGATAGGGAAGACTTGGCGCAGTTACTGGCGACGGAATTGCAAATCGCACGATTCCGTGATTATTGCCCAAATGGCCTTCAGGTGGAAGGGCGGCGTGCGATTAAAAAAATTGTGACGGGCGTGACGGCCTGCCAAGCCCTGTTAGCGCAAGCCATCGCCGCGAATGCCGATGCCATTTTGGTGCATCACGGCTATTTCTGGCGCGGCGAAGATATGCGTGTGATCGGGCAAAAACAGCGCCGCTTGAAATGCCTTTTGGAGAATGAGCTTTCTTTATTCGCCTACCACCTGCCACTCGATGCCCATCCTGAGTTGGGGAATAACGCGCAGCTTGGCAGGCGCTTGTCCCTGCAAGCAAGCGGGCGATTTGGTGAAGACGATTTAGGTTGGCTGGGTGAAATCCAAAAGCCCGAGATCACTACGCTGGCCCAATTGAAGCAGCACATCGAAACGCAATTGGGGCGTAGCGCTTTGGCGATAGGCGAGCCGGAGCAAAAAATAGGCCGCATCGCATGGTGTACCGGTGCAGCGCAGAATATGCTGGGAGCTGCGATTGAGGCTGGTGCGACGGTTTTTTTGAGCGGTGAGATCTCCGAACCCACCGTGCATTTGGCACGCGAAGCTGGGGTTGCCTACATTGCCTGCGGACACCACGCCACTGAACGCTACGGCATCCTAGCTCTAGGTACATGGTTAGCGCAGA
This sequence comes from Oxalobacteraceae bacterium, assembly GCA_023259175.1. Classification (GTDB taxonomy): domain Bacteria; phylum Pseudomonadota; class Gammaproteobacteria; order Burkholderiales; family Burkholderiaceae_D; genus Undibacterium. Next base: position 17,167 of record JAHFQV010000020.1, read on the forward strand.
AGCATGGCTTAATCCACGAATTTATCGATATTGATAATCCGGTTTAACCGAGATTCGCATGAAGATTGCTGATACTCGGTTTGTAGTTTTACGCTTCAATTATTTCTTCAGTGCGTCACGAATTTCGCGCAGTAACACCACCTCTTCCGGGGTGGGCGCTGGCTCGGAGGGCGAGTCTTCGGCTTCTTTCGTTTTCAGTGCGTTGACCAAGCGTACCATTTGAAAAATGATGAAGGCGAGAATGAGAAAGTTAAGTGAAATGGTCAGAAAATTTCCATAGGCTAAAACTGCGCCGCCTTTTTTTGCGTCGATCAAACTTAAATTGTTCGCTTGGCCGTTGAGCGGGAGATAGTAGTTGGCAAAGTCTAGGCCGCCAAAAATCCGACTTATGACGGGCATCACAATATCGCCGACCAGGGAATCAACGATCTTGCCGAAGGCCGCGCCGATAATAACGCCGACCGCGAGGTCAACAACATTGCCACGTGTGGCGAAGCTTTTGAAGTCTTGTAGCATGCTCATGAGTAATTTCCCGCCAATTTGGGTTGAAGCTAAATAGCTTGAAAATAGAATGTTAAATAGAATGTTAAACGCGATTTCCTGCTCGGTGTTGATGGAGAAAGTAAATTTGTGTCAATTCTAGTCAAAAGACCGCTCAGGCTCTAAATTTAAGTGAATTTGTAAGACCTTTGGCGCGCTTCGGTGCTAAATCGGCAGTAAAAACACGGTAAATTGTCCTTCAAAGCATCTTTTTCTTTAAATCACCTCGCCGCTCCTTTATAATTTAAGGTTGCAAGAAGTGGGGTTTTGCTTCGTCAAGTTTTGATTATTGATAGATTGGGGTTTGTATGAGTATCGAGAAACAGGTCGATCCGGGCCGCCGCGGCCTACTCGTTGCCACCTGTGTCGCAGGTGGTGCGGCTGGGTTAACAACGGCGGGTGCCTTAGTAAGCACTTTTCAACCGTCTGAGCGGGCAAAAGCGGCAGGTGTGCCAGTCGAGGTGGATATTTCCGCTTTGGAGCCGGGTACCATGACCACGGCGGAATGGCGCGGTAAGCCTGTGTGGATTTTGAAGCGCACGCCTGAAATGATGGAAAGTTTGAAGCAAACCGAAAGCAAAGTGGCGGATCCAAATTCCGAAAAGCCCTATACGATGGACATGCCATCGTATTGCGATAAGCAAACCCGTTCGCGCAAAGAGCACAGCGATATTTTGGTCGCCGTCGGTATTTGTTCTCACCTCGGTTGTTCACCAAGCTCCAAGTTTGCAGCGGGTGCGCAGCCCTCCTTGCCAGACGATTGGGCTGGCGGCTTCCTCTGCCCATGTCATGGTTCTACTTTTGATTTGGCAGGTCGCGTTTATAAAAACAAACCTGCACCACAAAATCTGGATGTGCCCCGTCACATGTTTTTATCGGATACCAAAATCATCATCGGTAAAGATGAGAAAGGCGAGGCTTAATCATGGCATTTGTTGAGAAAAAACTTCCGGACGATGCGCCTGTCATCGACAAGGCACTCAATTGGGTCGATTCCCGTTTTCCCTTGACCAAATTATGGAATGATCAGTGGGGTCAATACTACGCACCTAAGAATTTTAATTTCTGGTACATCTTCGGTTCGCTCGCCATGTTGGTTTTGGTGATACAGATTGTGACTGGAATATTTTTAACGATGCACTATAAGCCCGACGCGGCATTGGCGTTTTATTCGGTAGAAACGACGATCATGCGCGATGTGGCCAATGGTGCGCTTGTTCGCTACATACACTCGACCGGTGCGTCGGCTTTTTTTATCGTCGTCTATTTGCACATGATACGAGGCTTGTTGTACGGCTCTTATCGTAAGCCGCGCGAATTGGTCTGGTTGTTTGGTTTCGCGATTTTCTTGTGCTTGATGGCCGAAGCCTTCTTCGGTTACCTTTTGCCTTGGGGTCAAATGTCCTATTGGGGCGCACAGGTAATCGTTAATCTGTTTGGTTCGATACCTTTTATCGGTCCTGATTTGTCTCTGTGGATACGCGGCGATTACGTCGTTTCCGATGCCACTTTAAATCGCTTCTTCGCCTTCCATGTGATCGCCATTCCTTTGGTGCTCTTGGGCTTGGTCGCAGCGCATATTATGGCTTTGCATGAAGTCGGTTCAAACAATCCGGATGGCGTCGAAATCAAAGAAAATTTAGATGCAGACGGACATCCAGTGGACGGCATACCTTCTCATCCTTACTACACTTTCCACGATATTTTTGGTGTGACTGTGTTCTTGACGCTCTTTAGCACAGTTGTGTTTTTTGCGCCAGAAATGGGCGGCTACTTTTTGGAATACAATAACTTTATTCCAGCCGATTCTATGAAGACACCACTCCATATCGCGCCGACTTGGTATTTCACTCCGTTCTACTCGATTTTGCGTGCCACGACCTCTGAATTCCTGTTCGTGCTTCAAGGCGGCATTGCCGCGTATGTGGGCTTGATCTGGTTGCGTTCGCAATTGAGCTTTGCGGTGAAATCAGGTATCGCAGCGCTAGCTTTATTGGCGATAGTCGGGATGCTGCCAGGTATGCTCGATGCCAAATTCTGGGGTGTAGTGTTGTTTGGTGGCTCCGTGATGATACTTGCGGCTTTGCCGTGGATCGATATGTCGCCAGTCAAATCGATACGCTATCGTCCTGATTGGCACCTGTATGTTTACCTCGTGTTTGGCATTGCCTTCGTAACCCTGGGTTACCTCGGTGTAGTGCCACCTTCACCGTTGCGTGAACGGATTTCCCAAGTATGCGCAGTCGTCTATTATGGCTTCTTCTTATTGATGCCTTGGTGGAGTGCGATGGGAACATTTAAACCAGTTCCAAAGCGCGTCACTTTTGCTGCGCACTGATCAGATTAAGCGAGGAATAGTGAAAAAAATGAGCATGAATTTACTTAAAAAACTGATCGTCAGCGCAGCCTTGATGACGAGCGCAGTACCCGCACTGGTGTTGGCGAACGAAGGTGGTTTTCCACTCGATCGTGCACCAGAACGTTCGACTGATTTGGTCGCCCTGCAAAACGGTGCCAAGCTCTTCGTGAATTACTGTTTGAACTGCCACTCGGCGAGTGCAATGCGTTACAACCGCTTGCGTGATATTGGTTTGACCGACGAGCAGATCAAGGGCAATTTATTGTTCACGGCAGAAAAGATCGGCGAATTGATGAAAACCAATTTGAGCGCAAAAGACGCGAAGACTTGGTTTGGCGTAGTGCCTCCCGATTTGTCGGTGATCGCGCGCGCTAAAGCATCGGATCGTGGTTCAGGCGCGGACTGGTTGTACACCTATTTGCGCTCCTACTATCGTGATTCTTCCCGCACTACGGGCTGGAATAACAAAGAGTTCGTCAACGTCGGCATGCCGCACGCCTTATGGGAGCTGCAAGGCGCTAATCGCGGCGCGGTGATAAGCGAAGTGAAGGAACTGAAAGAAGACAAAGCCAATTCTGAAAAAGTCACAGGCTATACCGAGACAGTCAGCACTTACGATGGCAATGGTGAGGTCACCGTTCACACCGAAAAACTCGAAGGCGAACATCATCATGTTGGCAAAGAAGTGGAATTGGGCGCCGCCACTGGCGGCAAGCTTGATGCGGTGGCCTACGACAATGCAGTCGGCGACTTGGTCGCTTATTTGCAATGGATGGGCGAGCCCGGCCAAAATAGTCGTAAGCGTATCGGTGTCTGGGTTGTGCTGTTCATGGCGCTGCTAGCGACCTTGGCTTGGCGCTTGAATGCCTCTTACTGGAAAGAAGTAAAGTAAATTCGTCGTCTGTGATTTTTTTGCAGAGGGCTCGCAAATAGGTCGCAGATTTGTTATTCCGGGGTGAGGCACGCTTTTGCGCCTCGCCCTAATCGTTTTTAAGGAACACTCAACATGATGGTTCTCTACTCGGGTACAACTTGCCCATTCTCACAACGTTGTCGTTTGGTTTTGTTCGAAAAAGGCATGGACTTTGAAATCCGTGATGTCGATCTTTTTAACAAGCCTGAAGATATTTCAACCATGAACCCCTATGGGCAAGTGCCGATTTTGGTTGAGCGCGAATTGATATTGTACGAATCAAATATCATCAACGAATACATAGACGAACGTTTTCCCCATCCACAACTGATGCCAGCCGACCCGCTACAACGCGCCCGCGCACGTCTGATGTTGTTCAATTTTGAAAAAGAATTGTTCGTCCATGTGCACACCTTGGAAAATGAAAAAGCCAGCTCTACCGGCAAAATCTTAGACAAAGCTCGCGCCGAAATTCGTGATCGCTTAACCCAATTGGCACCACTTTTCGTCAAAAACAAATACATGTTGGGCGACGAGTTTTCGATGTTGGATGTGGCCGTTGCGCCGCTTCTGTGGCGTCTCGATCACTATGGTATCGACCTGTCCAAAACCGCGGCACCGCTACTCAAATACGCCGAACGCATTTTCTCGCGTCCTGCCTACATTGAAGCATTGACCCCGTCTGAAAAAGTAATGCGTCGGTAGGTTTCCCGTCCTGCCATCGTGAAAGCGCAGAGGTTTCACGATGGTATGTGCCTGTTTGAAAGTTGTATATGCCTGAAATTTCCACCAAACCTTATCTGCTGCGCGCCATTTACGAATGGTGTACCGACAATGGATTAACGCCGCATCTTTCCGTTAAAGTTACTGGCGGGGTGCAAGTTCCTATGGAATACGTGCGTAAAGGTGAAATCGTTTTTAATGTCAGTTTCGGTGCGACGAGCAGTCTGAAAATGGACAATGAAGCCATCACGTTTAAAGCGCGTTTTAACGGCGCTTCACGCGACATTTATATTCCAGTTGCCAACGTACAAGCCATCTTCGCTAGTGAAAATGGTCAAGGCATGGTGTTTGACCCAGTGCTTGAAATCGCCGAGGACGAAATAGCAGGTCAAGAAGCCTCTGCTCTGCAAAGTGTGACTGACAGCCCCCGCAGCCAAGCCGAAGTCGCCGAAACGGATCGTCCAGACACCTCCGATCCAGAAAAAATTCCAAAAAAACCTTCCCTTAAAGTCGTAAAGTAGTCTATAATCTTGTTCTTCAAGATTCGTTGGAACTAGTGAAAACTGGAATTACGGATCAGGAAAAAGTTTACGCCGGTTTAGCTCACTTGGTAGAGCAGTTGACTTGTAATCATCAGGTAGCCAGTTCGATTCCGGCAACCGGCACCAATCAAAGACAAAAGCCTTACGTGTTCTGCACGTAAGGCTTTTGTCTTTTTGCGTGCTGAAAGTACAGCCGCATCAAGTACAGTCCCATCCATACGCGATTTTCTGCCAGCGATGATACTAGAAACGGCAGTTGACCCCTAAAGTCCTTGTTAAGGGTTTGATTCATTAGATTTTTTCCTTGTGAATTCTGTTTGACGGAATCTGATTGGCGATATAGTATAGAAGTCAAGATGATAAACACATTCGCATGCGCTCTGACTGAAAAACTATTTCATAGCTATTCTGTGAGGCGCTTTAAAAATATTGAATCGGTTGCTAGGCGCAAGCTATTAATGCTACAGGCTGCGACGAAGTTGGACTCTTTGAAGGTACCGCCAGGCAATCGACTTGAACCCTTGCACGGCGACCGGAAGGGGCAACATAGCATCCGAATTAACGATCAATGGCGTGTCTGCTTTCGCTGGGCGACAGATGGGGTATATGACGTTGAGATCGTGGACTATCGCTAGGAGTAACAGAAATGGCTAAGAAACTGCCAGAAATTCACCCAGGCGAAATTCTGAGTGAAGAATTTATCAAGCCGATGGGCATTACCAATGCCAGATTGGCGAGCGACTTAGACGTCACCACCAGTCGTATCAGTGAAATTGTGAATGGGCATCGGCCAATTACCGTAGATACTGCAATGCGTTTAGCGGTGTTTTTTGGAATGGAGGCGCGGTTTTGGTTGAACCTGCAAGCTGAATTCGATGTACGCAATGCGGAAGTTAAATTGCTTCCAAAAATCAAGGCGCGGATTCGCCCCTTTGAGCCGTTGCCAGCGTAAAGTAGCCGTAAAAGAAATTGGCAGCTACCGCTAGATGAACATGTCAATTCAAAACAAAAGCCTTACGTGTTCTGCACGCAAGGCTTTTGTCTTTTCGGGTGCGGCTAAAGCTGTTGCTACGAATTGCAATAACGATCCATCCTGGTCGCCTCAATCAAAAAAATTCTTTGGATGCTCAAACGCTGCAGTTTGAACACCACTGAAATTTTTGTCCTACCCTCGCCATAGCACGCAAAACCTGTCCATATTTCCCCATTCTTTCCCCTCAAATTCCACTTGGGAAAATCAAATGCGCTGAGTCAGCAAGGCAACAGCAAAACACGTTTGCCGAATTTATTATATTTTTTGCGGATTTATCCATAGCGAGGCGGTGCTTTGCTTGTTAATATATTCCTCAACTATCCGAGGGAAGCGTTTTGAAAAAGCAGCTTAGGGATTAGATGACTGTGCCGACGGCAAGGATTTGAAGTTGGACTCAGGACAAAAATAAGGCATTTCCAATTGAACAGAAAAAAGGAAAGCAGATGGAGACAAGGAATAGTTTCAATACGCGTTTGTTGTTCACTTCAAATTTAGCGATTTTTACGATCGGTCTTGGGTTTGCCGTGCGTGCGGCGATTGCAGATGATTTGCGGCTGAAAATTTTCGCAGTCATCGATGCCGCGCAATCGGCGACGATGGTGGGGCAGGCCTTAGGTATGACCTTTCTTGGCTTCGCTTTTACGCTGCTCGTTGGCAGTTCTTTGGTCGATATCTTGGGTTCCAAACGTATTTTAGTTTTCTCGGCACTGAGTAATTTACTCGGTAGTCTGCTGGTGCTTTGGGCCTCGCTTCGTCCGATTGACGCTACTAGTTACACCATCGTCTTGATCGGTTTAATGTTGACCGGCTTGGGCTGGGGTGGTGTCGAAGGGGCGGTCAATCCCTTGGTGGTGAGTATTGATCCTGAGAACAAAATCAAGCGCCTCAATATTTTGCACGCGTGGTGGCCGGCCGGTATCGTCTTTGGTGGGCTCTTTAGTATTGCGGTCAAAGCGCTGGCGCTGCCGTGGCAAACTAATTTGGTGGTGCTCTGTCTTCCCGCTATCGCTATTTTGATACTGGTGCGCGGTCAGGTATTTCCCGTGACCGAGCGGGTCGCTCAGGGATTTACTTATGCAGATATGTGCCGTGAATTGCTACGCCGTCCGCAATTTTTGGTTTTCTTATGTTGCATGTGGTTGACCACTTCAAGCGAGCTGGCTCCGGGTCAATGGGTGGATTTAACTTTGAGTCATACCGTGGGGATGAGCGGTATTTTTATTCTGATTTATGTCAGTAGTTTGATGTTTGTTTTGCGTCATTTTGCGGGGCCGATATCGCATCGCTTATCGAGCATAGGCCTGTTGTGGCTGAGTAGTTTGTTGGCGGCGCTAGGTTTGTTTGCGCTCAGTCGTGCCAATAGCCCATTGACCGCCATGCTCGCTGCAACGATTTGGGGTGCGGGGGTTTGCTTCATGTGGCCGACGATGTTAGCCGTGGTTTCCGAACGTTTCGTGCGTGGCGGTGCCTTGGCGATGGGTTTGATGGGCTTCACCGGCGGGATGGCGATACAGTTTTTATTGCCTGTACTGGGAAAGGTGTTTGATGATGCGAAAAATTTGGCGGCAGGCGGCGCGGACAAATTAGTAACGCTCACGGCCGAGCAGTCGATCGCGGTGACGCAAATCGCCTCGCAGAAATCCTTTCAAGTCATCGCCCTTATTCCACTCTTATTGCTGCCGATCTTTGCCGCGATCTGGTGGAACGATCGGCTACAAAATCGGCTAAAAGGTCCGCTACAAGACCAGCGGCGCGCTGCATCGGAACCCCAAGCTTAGGTCGCCCATGGATGTTAAGAATTTCTATGCCAAGCACGGAATTTCCTCGCCCGTTGCGCTCTTTGATTTGCTCTCGGATACCTTTTATTTTGCGAAAAATAGCGCCGGACAATTTGTATGCGGGAATAAATTACTGCAAGAAAAATTTGCCTTGGCGAATGCCGAAGAAGTGATAGGTAAAACCGATTTCGATTTTTTGAGTCACGATGTCGCCAGTCGTATTCGCGAGGATGATCTCGCGGTGATGTCGGGTCAATTGGTGGTGAAGGATAAGTTTGAAGTGGTGGTGGGCGTGAATGGAAAATTGTTCTGGTTATTTACCACCAAGACAGCGATACGAAATCGTAAAGGTGTGGTGGTCGGTGTCGAAGGTTTTAGCCGTGATGCGGAACGTTCGCAAAACATCATCGCGCCATTTCAAGTGTTCAAATCGAGTATCGAATATATGCAAACTGAGTATATGAACGAGGTGAATATCGCCGATCTGGCGGAACTAGCATGCATGTCTTTGAGTACCTTTGAGCGCAAGTTCAAGAAGCATTTTTCGAAAACACCGATGCAGTATTTGAAGCATTTGCGGATACAACAAGCTTGCAAGCTATTGCGCACGGGCTATGGCATTAAGAAGGCTTTTTCTGAAACCGGGTTTTGTGATCAAAGCTATTTCACAAAAGAGTTTCGAGCAGCAGTAGGAGTGACACCGCGTCAGTTTTTGTTGGAAGTCGAGCAATCAAAGCGGAGCTAAAAACTGAGCTGAACAATAGGGTAAATAATTGTTCGCGGATTTGAAAATAAACCATACTAAATCGGAGACTAAGTTGGAGACTAAATTGGAGACAAAATTGAAAAGTTCGTTTCGAAAGTTGCGTCTTATGGGAGTCGGTATTTTGTTTGGAGTCAGCCTACTGAGCATCGCGACCGTGCAAGCCGAGCAAAATAAACCAAGCACGAATGCGCCACAACTGAGTCTACAGCTATGGTCGGTGAAAGACGATGTTAGTAAAGACTTCGAAGGTACGTTAAAGAAAATTGCGGCAATGGGATTTCAAGGTATTGAGTTCGCGGGTAATTTTGGACCCTATCAAGCCGACCCGTCGGGGCTAAAACGATTTCTGGATAAAACGGGTTTAAAGGCTTCGGGTGCTCATGTGGGCTTGGCGCAGCTTGGACCTGAGCAATTTGAAAAGACGGTCAAATTTTATCAAGAGATCGGCTGCAATAAACTGATTGTGCCTAGCGATAAACGTGCTGGCGATCCACAAGGTGTCAAATTGCTGGCGCAAGATTTAAGTGCGCTTGTGGGCAAGTTAAAACCTTACGGCATGCAAATTGGCTTTCATAACCATAGTGTGGAAATGAATTCCTACGAGGGCAAAACTTATTGGGATGCGCTGGCGCAAAATACCCCTCAAGAAGTGATCTTGCAGCAAGACGTTGGTTGGACCAATTACGCAGGCAAGGACCCCGTGCTGTTCGTCAAACGTTATCCGGGCCGCACGGTAACGACCCATTACAAGAGCAGGCTGCCCTTGAAACCACTTAGTCCCCCTAGCGGCAAATCCTATACGACCATTATCGGTCAAGACAATATTGATTGGGACGCGCTCTATCAAGCCAATGTCGAGGTGGGTGGTACAGAATGGATCGTGGTCGAGCAGGAAGAATATCCCAATGGGATGAGTGCTTTAGAAAGCGTGGAACAGTCGCTGCGTGGCTTACAAGCGATCATCGCCGCGCGAAAAGCAGGCAGCTCGCGACCTGTGAATGCCTTAACAGCGAGCGAATTAGCCAATGGCTGGAAGCTGCTGTTTGACGGCAAGAGCCCCCAGGGCTGGCATAACTATGGTAAGTCGAGCATCGCTAGCGCTTGGAGAACCGATCAAGCAGCCTTGCAACTCGATGTCGCTCAAAAGGACGGATGGCAAACCTTGGGCGGTGGCGATATTGTGAGCGACGAGGAATTCGATAATTTCCATTTGCAATTGGAATGGAAGCTACAAAAAAACGGTAACAGCGGTATTTTTTTGTATGTCAACGAGGACGCGACCCGTTTCCCTTACGCTTGGAATACCGGATTGGAAATGCAGATACTTGACAACGACGGGCATGCCGATGGAAAAATTTTCAAACATCGCGCCGGCGATTTGTATGACTTAATTGCGGCATCTCAGCCAGCGGCACTCGCGCCCGGGGAGTGGAATTCGGTGGATATTGTAAGCGAACAAGGCGAACTCGATTTCTATTTGAATGGGCGACATGTGCTCAATACGCGGCTATGGACAGATGCGTGGAAAGACTTAGTCAAGCAAAGTAAATTCAGCAAGATGCCCGGATTTGGCGTCTCAAGAAAAGGGCGTATTGGATTGCAGGATCATGGGGACGCTGTGGGCTTTAGGAATATCAAGATTCGTCCTTTGTAGTCTAGTACGATTGCATGAATAAAAGAACCAAAAAACCGCTCAACACAGAGACACAGAGGAAAAGCAAGAGGGGTAAATTTTGGCGTGTTTTTGCATTAATCATTGTGCCTTTATGAAGTTCTCATGGACTTCTCTGTGCCTCGGTGTCTCTGTGTTGAGTGGTTTTATGTTTTGATATAGCTTCTTGTAATCATCCTCTTTTGTAGTTGGAGTCAAAATTAAGCATAACGACGTAGCGTAAATTAAAAAATTAGAAAATTAGAAAATCACATAATCACACTCAAGAAGAAAAAATATGGACGACAATTTTTATGACGCAATCGTAATCGGGTCGGGAATTAGCGGCGGCTGGGCTGCTAAGGAATTGACTGAGAAGGGCCTAAACGTATTACTGCTAGAACGTGGGCGGGATATTGAGCACATTAAAGGCTATGTCAATGCGATGAAGGATACTTGGGAATTTCCGCATCGCGGTGGCCGCACGCAGCAAATGATCGCGGATTATCCCGTTTTGAAACGTGACTATCCGCTCAATGAAACCGTACTCGATCTGTGGGCGAAAGACAGTGAAAGTCCCTACACGGAAGTTAAGCGCTTCGATTGGTTCCGTGGCTATCATGTGGGTGGTCGATCACTGATGTGGGGACGGCAAAGCTATCGCTTTAATCGTTGGGATTTTGAGGCGAATGCAAAAGAAGGCGTGGCTGTTGATTGGCCGATTCGTTACGAGGATTTAGCACCGTGGTATAGCTACGTCGAAAAATTTGCTGGGATACAGGGCAGTAAGGAAGGCCTAGAGGTTTTACCTGATGGTCACTTTATGCCCGCAATGGCCCTCAATTGTGCCGAGAAGCACGTCAAGAAACGTTTAGAAGAAGTTTATCAAGGTCAGCGCCATTTGATCATCGGTCGCTCTGCCAATATTACCGAGCCTTTGCAAGATAGGGTGAACTGCCAGTACCGTAATCGATGCTGGCGCGGCTGTCCGTTTGGTGGTTATTTCAGTACCCAATCATCAACCTTACCAGCGGCGATGGCGACTAAGCGATTGACGCTGCGTCCTTTTTCTATCGTCACACAAATTCTCTACGATAAAAATACCAAGCGCGCACGCGGTGTTGAAGTCTTGGATGCCGAAACCAATCAGACTTACGAATTTACCTCAAAGATCGTGTTCGTCTGTGCCTCTTCGTTTAATTCAACTTGGGTATTGATGAATTCAGCAACCGATGTATGGGAAGGCGGATTGGGTAGCAGTAGCGGAGAACTCGGCCACAACGTGATGGACCATCATTTCAAATTAGGGGCGGGTGGTACTGTCGAAGGCTTTAGCGATAAATATGATTTTGGGCGCAGACCCACCGGGATTTACGTACCGCGATTCCGAAATGTCTATGAGGATAAACGCGACTACTTACGTGGCTTTGGTTATCAAGGCGGTGCAGGGCGAGGACGCGGTGTGGAAATCGCCGAATTTACGATCGGAAAAGAACTCAAAGAAGCGATGAGCGTGCCTGCCGATAACTGGGGTTTCAACATGACCGCATTTGGCGAAATGCTACCCGATCATTCCAATAAAATCAGCCTAGACCACAGCAAGAAAGACAAGTGGGGTTTGCCGGTATTAGCGATGGATGTTGAACTTAAAGAGAATGAAAAACGCATGCGCATCGACATGGTGAACGATGCCAAAGAAATGTTGACCGCGGCCGGTTTGAAAAATGTCTATACCTATGATAGCGGTTATGCGGTGGGCGCGGGGATTCATGAAATGGGTACGGCGCGCATGGGACGAGATCCTCGCTCCTCGGTCCTCAATGGTAACAATCAGGTGTGGGACGCGCCCAATGTTTTTGTGACCGATGGTGCATGCATGACCTCAAGTTCCTGTGTGAATCCTTCATTGACGTATATGGCATTGACTGCGCGCGCTGCCGAATTTGCTGTGAATGAATTAAAACGCGGGAATTTGTAGAAAAGCATAAAAATAAAATGCACACGCAAGACGAATCGACAGAAAAGGTGAAGAAATGAATCGAAGAGAGCTCTTACAAATGGTCGCTGCCATGACAGGTGCAAGCGTGATCGGTGGTGAGGCATTTGCCGCGCATGCCGAAGCGTTTGCAACTAGCATCACAACTCCACGCTTGCGATTTTCTGCGCGAGAAATCAATTTGCTCGACGAAATCGCAGAGACGATTATTCCCAAGACGGATACACCGGGTGCGAAGGCCGCCAAAGTAGGCAGATTCATGGAAGTGATGGTGCGAGATTGCTATACGAGCGCGCAGCAAGCCGCCTTCGTCGAAGGTCTGCAGGCTTTTCCAGAGCGATGTCTGGCGCAAACGCAAAAAAGTTTTTTCAATATGAACGCCAAACAAAGGCAGGCATTACTAGTGAGCATGGAAAGAGAAGCGAAGCAATTTAATGCTGCGCAAACTGAGCTTGATAAAGTACGAAAGCAAGCGTTAGAAACCGAGAACAAAGACAATAGTTTTGCCATGCAAAAGGAATTCGAAGGTCTACCAAAACACTTTTATACCATGGTGAAACAACTGACCTTGTTGGGTTTTTTTACTTCAGAAACCGGTGCGACCAAAACGCTGCGCTATGTACCGATTCCAAGTCGTTACGATGGCGAGGTTCCTTATATCAAAGGGCAACGTGCTTGGGCATAAGCAGAGAAATTTAGTCTCATAACGATGTATTTCAGTTTGAAGGAAAATCTATGATCCAAATGGGCCGTCGTAATCTTTTAAAAAATTTGTCTTTAGGCGCACTAGGCATGTTGGCACCGAACGCGATCAATCTGGCACTGGCGAGCACTGGTGTGAGCTTGAAAGGCAATATTCATCACGCGGTCTGTCGCTGGACTTTTTCGCACTTAAGTTTGCCCGAGCTTTGTGCTTTGGTGCAGACGCTAGGCTTTGCCGCGGTGGATTTAATTGGCCCTAAAGAATGGCCTATCTTAAAGGCACATAACATCGATTCGTCTATGTGTAACGGTGCCGAGCTGGGCTTGAAGAAGGGTTGGAATGATCCGCAATATCATTCAACTTTGATCAAAAATTATTTGGACCACATCGAATGGGTGTCGAAAGCCGGGTATAAAAATTTGATCTGTTTTACGGGCAATCGACAGGGCATGGACGATGAAGTTGGAATGAAAAATTGCGTCGATGGGCTCAAGAAAATTATGTCCCATGCCGAAAAATATGGCGTTGTATTGCACATGGAAATCCTCAATAGTCGTATCGATCATCTTGACTATATGGCCGACCACAGTGATTGGGCTTTTGAGCTCTGTCAGCGTATCGATTCTCCGAATATGAAGATGCTGTTTGATATCTATCATGTGCAAATCAACGAAGGCGATATTATCCGTCGCTTGCGTAAATGTGCGCCCTATATCGGGCATTACCACACCGGCGGTGTACCGGGTCGTGGTGAGATTACTGACGATCAGGAACTGAATTATCGCGCCATTATGAAAGCGATACATGCAAGCGGTTTTCAGGGCTATGTCGCACAGGAATTTTCGCCTTCCGGTAACACAGCAGAGGAAAAAGCCAAATCGCTCAAGCGCGCCAT
>JAHFQV010000020.1:31165-46571 GCA_023259175.1 Oxalobacteraceae bacterium
TTAAATTTAATTTTTGAAAATAGCGTAGATTGCGTAAATAGGATGAATAAGATCAAGCAAAAAATTCGAGTCGGAATGGTCGGCGGTGGGCAGGGCGCATTTATTGGCAATGTCCACAGGATCGCGATGCGTATCAGCGATGGATTTTCGCTGCAAGCGGCTTGCTTTTCTTCTGACCCACAACGCGCCATTGATAGTGCGATAGAGATCGGCATTCCTTTAGAGCGTAGTTATCCCGATTATCAAGCGATGGCGCGTTCAGAAGCGGCGCGGCCTGAAGGTATTGAAGCGGTGGTGATCGTGACACCAAATCATTTGCATTTTCCAATCGCAAAATGTTTTTTAGAGCACGGCATCCATGTCATCTGCGATAAGCCGCTGTGTATGACGAGTGCCGAAACACGCGAACTGATGGAAGTAAGCGCAAGCGTCGGCAAACATTTGTTCGTCACCTACAACTACACAGGCTACCCCATGATACGGGAAGCGCGGGAAAGGGTGCGATGCGGTGAGCTAGGAAAAATCCGAATTGTGCAGGTCGAATACAGCCAGGATTGGCTAGCCACGGCGCTGGAGCAAACCGGGCAAAAACAAGCGAGTTGGCGTACCGACCCCAAGCAAGCGGGCGCGGCAGGCTGCCTCGGCGACATCGGCGTGCATGCCTATAATTTAGCGCATTTTGTGACTGACATGATGCCGATCAAAATTGCCGCAGACTTGCACGCATTTGTTCCAGGTCGTGTTTTGGACGATCATGGACAAGTGTTTATGCGCTACGCCAACGGCGCGCGCGGTAGTCTATTGTGTAGCCAAGTTGCGGTCGGTAAGGAAAATCATCTACGCCTGCAAGTGTTTGGGGATCGTGGTGCGCTCGATTGGTGTCAGGAACAACCAAATCAATTAAGTTTTTCTAGCCTTGATGGTGCGACGCAAATTTTGAGTCGAGCCCGTCATCAGATTAGTCAGGCCAGCCGCGACTTGAGCTTAATTCCAGCTGGACATCCAGAAGGTTATTTGGAAGCATTTGCGGTTTTGTATCGTGAATTTGCACAATTCCTTTTGACGGATTTGGATGCCTCTCCGATGCATAGCGCAATGCCTGCCTACCACGATCTTTGTTTTATCGAAGCTTGCCTTCATTCATCGGCGCAAGAGTCGAAGTGGATAGAACTCACGTCCCGTTTCTAGGTTTAAAGCTAAATTAATTCTATCGCCCAACCAATTGAGAAGACTCCTATGAAAACCATCAAGGGCCCAGCGATTTTCCTCGCACAGTTTATTCGTGACCAGGTGCCATTTAATACCCTAGAAGGTTTGGCAAAGTGGGCTGCCGATAAGGGCTTTGTCGGCGTGCAAATGCCGAGCAATGTCAGCCATATATTTGATCTTGAAAGCGCCGCGACGAGCCAGACTTATTGCGATGAAGTGGCGGGAAAACTGGCAGAACATGGCCTAGTCATCAGCGAACTTTCCACACATTTGCAGGGCCAATGTTTGGCGGTGCATCCCGCTTATGATCACTTGTTCGATCGTTTTGTGCCGCCGCAGGTGCAGGGCAATCCGGCTGCTAGAACGCTGTGGGCGAGTGAGCAACTTAAATTCGCAGCGCAAGCCTCGAATCGTTTAAATCTGAAGGCCAGCGCGACATTTTCGGGTGCTTTGGCTTGGCCGTATCTGTATCCTTGGCCGCAACGTCCTCATGGATTAGTCGAGCTGGCGTTCGCTGAATTAGCGAAGCGTTGGCGGCCGATACTCGATGTTTATCAAGCGCATGGAGTCGATCTTTGTTATGAAATCCATCCGGGTGAAGACCTCCATGATGGCTTGAGTTTTGAGCGATTTTTGGATGCCGTTGATCAGCATCCTAGCTGCCATATCTTGTATGATCCCAGTCACTTCGTTTTGCAACAGCTTAACTATCTCGACTTCATCGATCTTTATCACGAACGTATACGCATGTTTCATGTCAAGGATGCGGAATTTAACTCCACCGGCAAATGCGGCGTTTATGGCGGCTACGCATCGTGGCAGGAACGCGCTGGGCGCTTCCGTAGTGTCGGCGATGGGCAGGTGGACTTTACCGCTATCTTCAGTAAATTAGCGCAATACGATTACCGCGGATGGGCGGTGTTGGAATGGGAATGCTGCATCAAGGACAGTGAAACTGGCGCGCGCGAAGGCGCTGAGTTTATCAAGCGCCATATCATCCCGACGACCACGCGATCTTTCGATGACTTCGCGGGGAGTGTAGTTGACACTGCGGCCTTGCAGAAATTATTGGGTCTCGCGGACTAGCTACGAGCCTTAGCCACGAATTACTTCAAACCACTCCAGCGTGGTGCCAGTTGATTGTCGATTTTAAACAAATCCAAAACGCGACTAACGCTATGGTCAACCATTTCTTCGATAGAGCTGGGTTGATTGTAGAAACTCGGCAGCGGTGGAAAGATAATGCCACCCATTTCAGTCACCGCGGTCATATTGCGCAGATGGGCTAGGTTGAACGGTGTTTCGCGCACCATGAGCACCAGCCGACGACGCTCTTTGAGTGTGACGTCGGCAGTGCGGGTGATGAGATTGTCCGATAAGCCATGAGCGACTGCAGCCAGGGTTTTCATTGAGCAGGGCGCTACGATCATGCCTTCCGATTGAAATGAACCACTGGCGATACTTGCGCCGATGTCACGCACTGAATGTACAACATCGGCGAGTGCTTCGATATCTTTGCGTTTGAGCGCTAATTCCTGATGCAAATTTAAAGCGCCTGCATCGGAAATGAGTAAATGGCTTTCAATCTGAGGCAATGCGCGCAGATGTTTCAGCAAGCGCACACCGTAGATCGCGCCAGTCGCGCCAGTGATGGCGATGATGAGGCGCTGCGCTGTTGATTGAGCGGGCTGACTGGTCTGCGTGGACACTTTAGTCTTTGAGCAAGGCTTGCAATTCGCCGTTTTCAAACATTTCGTTCATGATGTCTGAGCCGCCAATGAATTCGCCTTTGACGTAGAGTTGTGGGATGGTCGGCCAGTTAGAAAAATCTTTGATACCTTGGCGCACTGCAGCGTCTTCCAGCACATTGATCGTCACCAAATTTCCCACGCCACAGGTTTTGAGTATTTGAATCGCCCGTCCAGAAAAGCCGCACTGTGGAAATTGTGCAGTACCTTTCATGAAGAGGACTACGGGGTTTTGGCTAACGGTGTCTTTGATCCAAGCTTGTACGTCACTCATGATGCTTCCTTTACGAATTAATTTTCGCCATTATAAACCTAGAAACGGCGATCAAAGCAGCGACAGACATCCATGTCAGCGAAGGCTGAGGGTTTTGTTGTGAAAAATAAAAGGATGGCGAGGTGATTTAACTGCTAGGGAAACGCGGATTTATTCGGCATGCCTGTTCGAGCCCAAAGCGGGCGATTTTAATAGCAACATTTCCGTAGCTTTGCGGGTGTCTAGCAAAGCGGAATTAACGGGAAAGCCAATTCAAAAAGAAAAAATTTGAAACAATGAGAAACACGAATACTAAGATCGCCTCCCTAGATCTGCTTTTAGGTGTGGTTTGCGCGAGTATGCCTCTGATCACGAACATCCTTCTTCCATTTCTTGCTGCTTTTCGGATTGGGTGCCTCATTGATTTGTTCAGTTCTAAAAGGAGTACTTATGCGTACCGCGGGTTCATTCGTGCTCACGCTAAAAAGCACAGGTATAACACATGCAGACAGAAAGACGATCATCATCATCGATCACCCGAACACTGAACCTTCACCACGAGGAATGTAATTTCCCGACTCATCTACTAGCAATGTAGCGGTCAGTTCGCATACAATCGTTTTAATTACCTGACAGGTTTCAGTTTAGTCCAACAAGGTTTTTCCGCCGCAATGATCGCAGACTCGTATTTTTGTGTTTCCGGTGCAGTGGATAATCGTTTTTTGTTAGAGCCCATGGAAACGTTCAAAGCAATTGCAGCCTTTGCGTTCGCAATTCCGATCCTGCTAATACTTGGAGCCAGCGCGCGCCTTTACTTGTTCTGGCGAGACAGCTGTGCTTCGACCGGCCAGATTACTGTAGTGCAAACACGCGATTGGATAGACCAAGATGCATATCCGGTCAAGCGGTACTTCGCTTCGGTTCACTACGTTGCCGCCGGCGTCGAGCACTCGATCACAGACTGGGGGCCACACGAGGAGCTGCCTACTACCGGAACCGAAGTGGCAATTCGCTACCTAAGGTCCAATCCCCGCATAGCCAAGATATGGACTATTGACCGTAGCTACTCTTGGCTTTTGGTTCCCTTGCTCATATGCATCTTGATCGAAGTGCTGGTGCTGCGCGCCTAACTCGGCAAGCAAAAATCTACTCTAATTTCTTCAACGAGCGAACTTCTTCCAGCAATCGTCGTTTGCTTCCAGCCGACGCTTATTTCAAAGATTAAACATCTATGAACTAACAATCAATTTCTGACTCAGTTCTATCGAATAAGATCAATTCAGTTATTTCAGAAAGAGCCCTGGACAAAGCTGGTTATGCGAGGCTATTAAGATCGCTCCTGAAAAAATGGAGTCTGCATTCCCGTGGTGACGCTGGAAAGGGATTTTGGGTTGCAGCACACGAGTACTGCACTTTTCCACTAAAAATACTGCTCCCTTATAGGAAGCAAAAAACAATGGATTTGTATTGTCTAGTGGCTTTTCAATGCTATGACAGTCTTTGGGTTTAAATCAAAGGGGTCATCATCAAAAGCGCGACGGGTGCTTAGATCTTATTGTTAATGCCTAGCGAAAGACAGGACGAAAAAATGAACGTTCATAGCTGATAAAGCACTTTGTCTCCATATAGTAGTTCACCGCGGCTTGACACTCAGGGTCAGATGCGGCGGTGCTCCGATACTGCTCATATGCTGCAAGCGAGGAGGACGAAAAAAAGCAAGTGCCACGTTGCTGATGCCTTCGCTCGGCATCAAATAGCCGTGATGGGTACTGCCAAATTTTTCGACTAGCGGGATCCACATCTTGCCATAGGTTTCAAACTCGACCAGTTTGTTCGGATCGATGATGTAGCGTAGGTAACATGTGATCATCAGTTGTGTTCCTTGAGCTCTAAGGTGATTCAATCTCAAAATTGAAAATATACCCGACCATCAATAAATTCGCAATTTGATTAAACCCTTTAAGTAGCTGTGAAAGCGCGTGATGCTAAGGCATGATGTTTCCCGACTGGCGAGCTAGGAGAGCAATGTCACGGGGTTCCAGAACATGTAGATCGCCACCGTGGCGCGCCACATTGAGCATTGCTTGCCCCATGTCTTGACTGCTCAGGATACTACTCGGAAACAGTGCACGCGCGAGTGGCAACAAGGGCTTCGTCAACATGTACGCCCAGCGGTATGCCGCCGTTTTGGATTGTATGCCGTGCAAGGGTTGTATCACACCTGGTCGAAATAGATACACGCCAGCGAACGGTAGTTGTAGCAAATCGTTCTCGGTCATGCCTTTCACGCGCGCCCACATACTACTTCCCTGCTCAGTGCTGTCAGTGCCCGAGCCAGACACGTAGACAATCCTCATTTGCGGATTCCACTTTGACAGGCTGTTCGCCACCGCCAGTGTGATGTCGTGCGTCAGGTGCCGGTACGCCTGTTCAGTGAGACCCGACGAGGAAACACCCAGGCAAAAAAAACAGGCGTCACAGTCACTCAAGTGCGGCTGTAGCGCAGTCAGGTTCATCAGATCGGCATGTACAAACTGCCGCAACTTGGGGTGCTGCTGCGGCACGCTGCTGCGCCCCACTGTCGTGACCCGACTGACGTCAGACGCAGTCAGGCATTCGCGCAATACGCCTTGGCCCACCATGCCGGTGGCACCGAAGATCAAAATATTCATGGTATTTGCCTTTTATTTTTGTGGATGACTTCCGTTCTCGACGGCGCGTCTGGCGATGCCGAAAAACAAGCTATCAGGCAATAGGCGCTTCAGCAAGATAATCACGCGTGCTTGTGCGCCGACGACGTAGCGTAAGCGTGAAGAACCGTCATTGGCCGCTCGCCACACGGCGTTCGCGACGATCTCCGCGCTAGGTGCGGACCGGTAGCTTGCCAACATATTTTCATACACTGTGAGCGCATACGCATCGTAGACCGGCGAGGATACAAATTCAATCGCATTCTCGAATTCGGTCCTGATGGATCCAGGCTCGATGTTCTTCACACGGATGTTGAACTGCCGCAGCTCGTAGTGCAGACTTTCCATGAAGCCCTCGATAGCCCACTTGCTGGCATGATAGACACTCCATAGAGGGAAAGTGACAAGGCCGCCCATCGAGGAGCTGGTGATGATTACACCTGATTTCCGCCCTCTGAAATGCGGCAGCAAGGCGCGGGTGACGTTCATCACGCCGAATACATTGGTGTCGAATTGTTGCTTAATCTGTAGTGGGCTCATTGCCTCAAATGCGCCCACCAACCCGTAGCCAGCATTGTTGTGCAGCACGTCAATCCCGCCAAAAGCGGATACTGCACCGCTGATCGCCGCCTGGATCGAGGCCTCGTCAAGCACATCTAGCCTAAACAGCTTGATGTTCGGCACCTGTGCCAGTTCGACTCCTTTATCTAGGGTACGCATGGTAGCTGCCACATTCCATCCTTGCTTGGCGAAATGCAAAGCAGTCAGCTTGCCGATGCCGGTGGATGCACCGGTGATGAGAATCGTCTTTTTCATGATTGGACTCCTTGTCCTTGGGTTGCAATCGGTGGCGAGGCAGTTGCTGCGCAGCTCATGCCCGGTTTGTTTGTCGTGATTAAGAAATTAGTGAAAGTGAGCGCCGAAACACTCATTAGAAAGGTAAAAACTTACACCGTGGCGACTGCGTTCCACAGGGCCTCAAACCCAGAATTTCGATAGTGCTCTGCGTGGGTCGAGTCTCAGCTCTTAAAATCGAAAAGCTTAAGTTCCGAAAAAATATGAGCATTCGTGAATGAATTTTTAGAAGAAGAAACACCGGTCCCATCACTGGAGCCGGTGCAATACCAGCTGACTTTCTCAGGTCAGAATGTGAACTGCGCTTGAGGGCCGCCGCTGGCCGGAATAGTACCCACCGTAGTCCAACTACTGTTTTCAATGTCGGCACCAATCCGGATGCTGGCGCCACTTCCCGCGAGGCTGATGCGTGGAATTCGCACTTCCAATGCTGTGGCCGTCTTGATCGCCTGAATGCCTGTTTGGCTTACTCCCGCCGTGCTCCAATTCCAGTCTTGCCCGGTACCGATGTATTTGTGTAGCACACCGTTTTCCAAAAAGTAGTCACTGCCCTCAGGATTCCAGATCCCGGCCTTGTAGCCAGTCGTTGTGGAATTGTCCTTGTCGATGAAGAAAATGTAATTGCTGTTTGTGCTGCCTGTGAGTAGCAAGTACAGGTAGGTCGCATCGCTGTAGGCCTTGAGTGAAGTGATTCCGTTTGTGCCATTTGTGGAGATGGGTGAAACGGTGCTCCAATCTGCGATATTGCCGTCGACGACAATGTTTACAGTGCTTCCGGTACCGGTCGTGGCGCTGACATTGGAGGTGTACGCAGAACTGCCGACTCCATTAGTGGATCGCACTCGGTAGTAATAGATCGTCGAGGCGTTCAATCCGTTGTTCTGAAAAACAGTCGTATTAGCCGCCGTAACGGCTATTTCGCTGAAGCCACTGGTGGGGCTGAGCGAGCGTTCGATGCGGACACCAGTTTCATTATTGGCGTTGTCGCTCCACGACAGATTAATCTGGCTTGGTGAAACGGCCGTCGCCGTCAGCAGGGTCGGGACAGCGGGTGGAGACGTCGCGCCTGTCGATGTTCCAAACTCATCGGCCCCGAGGTCGATCACACCTTCGATTCGTAATTCTCCACTGAAATCGGTGTTCCCGTTCGGCGGAATTGCCGATCCAGTGTAATATTTGGCCCACAGAGGCGAGGACCAGGTCGCGATATTTGGCGTGACTTGACCCACATTGATGGCCGTCGATGTTGACTGGAGGTTTAAGTTCCCGTTCCCAGGAGCCACAAATTTCGGATCGGCGATAACGCGACTACCAGGTAGTGTGGAAGAGGCAGTACTGGTTCCCCACCACATATTTTTTCCCCACACGTTGCCGCTGTTGCCGGTGCCGGAGACGTTATAACATTCATCAGCACTGGCCACCCCAAAGAAGATGTTATTACTTAGCGCACTGCTGGTGACATTGAACTGGATATTCATTTCTGTTCCCCATCCCTTGTTCTTGTAAAACGAATTATTGTGAATACTAATGTTGCGGGAGCCACCATTGCTGGAATCAGATCCGCCGAGCGAGAGACCAGCCTCACGGTTACTGAAGACATAGTTGTTCATCATCAGGATGTCATCGGTTGACTTGCCGACGTGTTCGCTGGCAAATTCAAATCCGATGTCGTTGCCGGTCGAAATATTGCGGTCGAAGATAATGTAGCGTCCACCATCGACATAGAAGCCGCCGGCTGAACCTTGACCGCCGTACCATGGATTGGTTTTGCTCGAATTATTCTTTGCAGTGTTGCCGCGCACTAGGCCGTTACGCACTCGGTCGTTTTCGCCACATCCGGAGCACTCATTTTCATAACCAATGAAATCGAACCCTATATTATTATTGTCATGGACGTTATTACTGAGAATTTCGAAGCGGTCCACATTCCCGTTGATAACCAACGCCTCGCTCGCCTGCAAGACATTTTGATATATCTCGTTCCCTTCTACCAGCAAATCCTTTATGCCAGTGGCGTTAGTGCCGAACACGGCTAAACCGTGCGCACCAACAGCGCATGGTTCTTTGCAGGTACTGGTGTTGCGAATATTATGGATCTTGTTGTTCACCAGTTGAATGTTAGTGCCGCTGCCTTGTACCAGAATTCCAACTGGGGTTGGGGTTCCGTTAGACGTGAAATTGGCCACGTCAAATCCTTCGATCCGGACAAAACTAGAATTCGTGACAGTGATCAAGCCCTCGCGGTTCGAGGGTGTGAGTCCGGTGCCGCTGATAATTGCGCCAACGTCTCCCTTAATCGTTATGAAATTGGTGGCACTGCCATTTTTATTGTTGATTAAAATTTTTTGAGTGTAGGTGCCTGCAAGTACCTGCACCGTATCGCCAGCGACGGCCAAGTTGACTGAAGCCTGAATCGACTGGCCCGGGCTTACCGTAATAGTTTTAGCCCGCACCGCGCTGGGCAGACTGATAAATGTTAGGCAAGCAATGCATAAAGCCGCCTTGTAAGAACGCTTAATCATAAAATCTCCTTTATTTATTGGTTACATTATTTTACTTCCTTTAAATTCCCTGGCCCTGCCCAGCGATATTAAACGAAGCATTTCGAAAGTGTCAAATACTTTCGAAAAATTTTTCTGAATAGCTCCCACTTTTGAAGTTTCGAGAGGAAATGATAGTGCTCTACACTTCAGGGCTCGATGCAAAACACGAAAAGATTCTTCGGGAAGGTAGGCTAGGCGCTTTCTTGTGCCGACTAGTTCTTGTTCCGCTGACGGTTATCAATTTCGAAAAGTGCACCCACTGCCGCGAATTCCATTGTAAATCTGGGTTTAGTTTGATAGTCCATATTCATTTCAAACCTTCGTAAAATAAAAAATATCGAAAGATTTCGAAAGTATGTTGTGCTTTCGTTTTTTCTGGGTTAGAATTTTTCATCGACAGTTCATTTGGTGTGGTTGGATAATTTACCTAATAATCGGAGTCATATGAAAATCAAGAATAGAACGATAATTGAGCGCGCATTGTTGGCTGCTGCGCTAGAGCTGACATTGAGTAGTGCCGCCGATGCCCAGGGGGCGATGCCTGTGCTACTCGAAAAAGCAAAAGAAGATATCGGTGCAGAAACGGTACAAAAAGTAGTTGATGCGCCGGTGCAGCAGATAGTCGTGACTGGTCAACGCGCTGCGATGGCTAAAGCGCGTGAATTAAAAAAGAATTCGAGTGTGTTACAAGATTCGATTTCTGCCACTGAGCTGGGACGCTTTCCTGATGACAATGTCGCTGATTCATTGACTCACATTACCGGTGTCACGATTAGTCGAACGAAGGGCGGCGAAGGTCAATATGTCAGTATTCGAGGATTAGGGCCGCAGTTTAATGTGGTGACCTTGAATAATCGGATTTTGGCGACGGATGGTGACGGACGTGATTTTGCATTTGATGTGTTGCCGTCGAGTGTCATAGGTGGTGCTGACGTAAAAAAGTCTGCAGAGGCATCGCAGATCGAAGGAAGTCTGGGTGCATTAGTTAATTTAAGAGCGGCGCGTGCAATGGATAATCCCGGGTTTCATTCAAGTTTTAGGCTTGAAGCGGATAACAACGACTTATCGCGGAAAACAGGGCAAAAGCTAACCGGCGTTGTGAGTAATACCTTTTCCAATAACACTGTTGGTGTCATGCTTGGTTTTGTATATTCCAAGAAGAATGAACGCTCTGACTATATTCAAGAGCATGCGTTTACGCCGCCCGGTGGCTATGGATGGACGGGTGAGTTCGATGCCAATCGTGATGGTGTTATTAGTGTGGGTGAGAAGAATTTGTTTTCTTCCTGTTGTTTTTCCGTGGGAACAACACTCGAAGATAAAAAAAGAATGGCTTTGTCTGGCGCGCTTGAATGGAAAGCAACTAGCCAACTGAAGTTTACGCTTGACGCCTTGGGCACACGATTAGATGCGCCGCAACGTGGATATACGCAATCGTATTTTGTTGCCTATGAAGCCAATCCGGATACTGGTTATGAGCGCTGGATTGGGCCCGCGAAAATCAAAAATCAACTTGTAACCGACTACACGGTGCAAAATTTCAACCCTGAATTAAGTACGATTAGCACGCATCGCGTGGTTGACACGACGCAACTTGGATTGAAGATGGAGTGGAAGCTCACCGACAATTTGAAGTTGGTGGGAGATGGGTATCGTTCTACATCAAAAAGACTGTCTGGGGGGAAAGATGGTTGGGTCGTCGCCGGCATAGCGGGAAATAATACCGCAATGGTGTCAGAGCATGACAACGCAGTGCCAAATATCGACGTAACCTTAAGTGACGGTCGCAACTATGCTACTGAGCTGTTGAAAGGACGGCTTGGAAATGCAGATTTCGGCCCACACTATGCCGGATTGCGCGGTAACGATATTCGCGACACAGTGACGGGGTTTTCCTTAGATGGAAAGTTGATGTTGCACGGTAAGTGGAATATGGAGGATCTCAGTTTTGGCATAAGTGATACATCTCGTGAAAAATCACGCAATACCATCAGCAATGAAAAAACCGGAGGATCCTGTCAGTACTGCGGTATGTACGGGACGACCTTTAGTCAGCTGGGAGGTGGTGTGGTGCAGCCAATATCTCTAACGAATTTCATGCGTAATGCTGGCGGAAATCTACCGTCAAACTTTGTTCGTTTTGACTACGATGCATATTTCAATGCGCTTAAAAAACTTGATGGACAGCCGATTACCAATAACGATATCTACTTGGCGCAATATGGTACTTACGACTCTAAACGCACATTGCCGGTATTGGATGCAACTGATTCTTACCGAGTCAAGGAAAAAACTGTTGCAGCGTATTTTCAGGCGGACCTTTCTGGAGAAAAGTGGCAGGGTAATCTAGGTTTTCGTTTGCTAAGAACAAATACAGTCTCTAGCACGGCGGTGGATAAAATTAACAAAATTACCGATTTGAAGCCGGACGATCCTACTTCTAGTCCCAATGTCGAGTATAGCCCGTCAACACCGGTATCAGAGTCTGGTTCCTATACAAAGTTACTGCCGTCGGCAAATTTTGGCTATTGGTTCACACCGTCATTGTTGGCTCGCACAGCTTTGGCGAAAGTTATAGCTCGTCCATCTCTGTATCAATTGGCGCCAACCAGAACTGACAACGTTATCAGTCGCTCCAATTTCATTGAGTATCATGGTAACGCGAAACTGAAGCCTGTCGAGGCCGTTCAGATGGATTTGTCACTTGAATGGTATTACGAGCCAAAATCGATATTGTCTGGGGCTATATTTGGCAAAAAATTGAAAAATTTCATCACGTCTTCTGTGACGGAGCATGTTGACCTTGGGGTCATTGGCCAAGATCCCAATACACATGGGCCTTACCTGTTTTCTATCGGCAGGCCAATTAATGGAGATAAGGCTACAGTGTTCGGTGCAGAAGTCGGATTCGAGCATTTCTTCAATAATGGTTTTGGTCTGAACGCGAAATATTCCAGGACAACGACATTGTCATATCAAGGTGGCGTGTATGCCGGGCCGCTTGAGAATGTCGCACCTAATAATTTCTCGCTAGGGCTGTTGTATGAAGCAAACGGCATTAGTGCAAATATTTCTTTGGACCGAACCGGCGAATTCAAAGCATCCAACAACACGGGTATTGCTAGCAGGCCGCAGATGATGGATAGGCAATTGTGGGTATCAGCATCGGCAAGTTACGACATCAAAAAGAACGTGACTGTGTTTATTGAGGGGCGCAATCTGACGGATGAAATTCAGCGTGGAAATCTTGGTCAGGCCAATATGATGAATTTGTTTGAGACATATGGGCGTACCTTTCTGATTGGCATTAATTTAAAAAACTAAATAGAAAAACCGTTTTGGTCGCGGAACATTTTGAGCCGCACTTTTTCATCGCCGAAAGTAGTATTTGCAACGTCAATAGTGTGAAGGGCATGCTATGAAAGCCAGTAGTTGGTTATCTTTTTCATTGATTACTATGGTGTTATGGGGTGTTTGGGGGGCATTCATCGGTCTCCCAAACGAAAAGGGTTTCCCAGATACTTTGTCTTACATCGTCTGGTCAATCACGATGATACCACCGGCCTTATTGGTGATGTATCGAGCAGGCTGGAAAATTAAACATGATCTGCGTTCGCTGGTCATGGGATGCGTAATTGGCTTACTTGGAGCTGGCGGGCAGATGCTCCTATTTCACGCGGTAAAAGTGGGGCCGACGTATCTGATTTTTCCTGTCATTTCTTTGTCGCCTGTCATCACGATTGTCTTATCAATTTTTATTTTGAAGGAACGTGTTGGTAAATTTGGGATAGGCGGAATCATACTTGCGATCACTTCCTTACCAATGTTTGATCTTTCTTTTGGGGGCGGTGTCGGTAATGTAGGCTCGTGGTTCCCGCTGGCTGTGCTGGTGTTGTTGGCATGGGGAATGCAATCCTATTTCATGAAATTGGCAAATGCCACGATGAATGTAGAAAGCATCTTTTTTTACATGATGGTGATGGGTTTAGCGTTCATCCCAGTCGCATGGTACGCGACTGATTTTTCCTCACCAATCAATCTGGGTTTTGAAGGCCCAGGTTTGGCGGCAATCATACAAGTATTGAATGCCGTAGGCGCGTTGGCACTTGTGTACGCTTTTCGATATGGCAAGGCGATCGTGATTGCCCCGTTGGTCAATGCTGGCGCACCTTTAATTACGTCGATTATTGCAATGCTCATGGCCGGCACAATGCCCAGTGTTACGAAGTTGCTCGCTATTGCATTGGCGATTGCCGCTGCGTTATTACTAGCCTTGCAGCCCGACGAGTCAGTTTCCATCCCAGTAGTTCAAGAAGAAACCGACATCAGGGAAAACTTGGATTTAACAGAATAATTCACAAAACTAACGTCAATGAAATCGACGGCAATTACTTGAGGATTCGAATTGGATATATTGTTAGACATAGTGCACAAGCATAAATCAGGTTCGGGTAGCGGAATCTATTCGATATGCTCGGCTCATCCTATCGTGCTTGAAGCCGCGCTATTGGAAGGCTTGGCATCTGGTGCGCCCGTGTTGATTGAGGCGACATCAAATCAGGTGAACCAGTTTGGTGGTTATACGGGAATGACTCCACACGATTTTCACGAATTTGTGATGGCGATTGCAGATAAAGTTGATTTTCCTCGCGAGCGCGTGTTACTGGGTGGCGATCATCTTGGCCCCAATTGCTGGCAAACAGAAAAAGCGGAGCAAGCAATGCTCAAATCAGAGGTTTTAATCGAACAGTACATTGCTGCTGGTTTTAGAAAAATCCATCTTGATTGTTCCATGTCTTGTGCCGATGACCCAGTGCCCTTGAGTGGTGCTACTGTAGCGCAACGCGCAGTGCGCTTGTGCGCGGTTGCCGAGCGTGCCTGGCGAACCGTTGGTGGAGAAGCGCCAGTGTACGTTATCGGCACCGAGGTACCCGTACCTGGGGGCGCAAGAGAAGAACTACATGCGTTAGAAGTGACTCGCGCAGCGGCAGCCAACGAGACAATAGAGGTGCATCGTGCCGCTTTTATCGGGGCCGGACTGGCGTTGGCTTGGTTGCGCGTTGTTGGATTGGTGGTGCAGCCTGGTGTGGAGTTTGATCACGACAAAGTGATCGACTATTGTTCGTCGCAGGCCAAGGAGTTGAGCAGCTTTATAGAGTCTGATCCTGTCTTGGTGTACGAAGCGCATTCAACCGACTATCAAACGTCAGCGAATTTAAAGGCGCTGGTGCGTGACCATTATGCCATTCTAAAAGTTGGACCAGGTGCCAGCTTTGCGCTGCGTGAAACATTGTGGGCGTTAGCGGATATTGAGGCTGCTTGGCTAGGCTCACATCACAGCTCGAATTTGAAAGAAGTTGTGTTGAAAGTTATGCGCGATGAGCCAAAGCACTGGCGCAACTACTACTGCGAATTTGCACGGCATGAATTTGATATGCAGTTTAGTTTGAGTGATCGCATGCGCTATTACTGGCCACACCCAGAGGTACAGCGAGCATGCGCGACAATGCTGACTAATCTGGATAAATCACCACCGCCTTTGACCTTGCTGAGTCAGTATCTGCCGTATCAGTACGCAGCGATTCGTGCTGGAAACTTGCGCTTGGAGACATCGGAAATTTTGCTTGAGGGCGTTGCAATGGTATTGCGTCAGTATAGAAATGCCTGCTCGCCAACTGAATATGAATTGGAAAAAAATGTTAGATAGCGAATTTGGATTTGAAAATATGCGCCTAGCTGAATTGGGCGCAGGTGCAACTGCGCGCGAAATTGCGCAACAACCGGCGGTGTGGGATCAGGTCTTAACGCTTGTTCGCCAGCGCGAACACGAAATTGCGCTATTCCTAAAGCCGCTGTTTGCAAACCCAGAATTGGAAATTATTTTGACTGGCGCAGGCACTTCAGCTTTCATTGGACAGTGTTTGGCACCGGCTATTTTGCGTAAGATGAAAGGTCGTATTGTGGCGGTAGCGACGACGGATTTGGTGTCCGGGCCCGATAGTTATTTTTCAAAAAATACGCCGACTTTATTGGTTTCCTTTGCCCGTTCTGGCAGCAGCCCTGAAAGCGTTGCGGCACTTGAATTGGCCGATCAAATTGTGGGAACAA
>JAHFQV010000206.1 GCA_023259175.1 Oxalobacteraceae bacterium
GGTCAGATTGAATTGATTTTCTATTCAAGGCCGTAAGGCGTAAGCTTTTCGTAAGTCAATTGCCGCAGGCGTATTGCGCCAATTTGCGCGAAAAAATACGCGCGATTGATGAAACCCAATCCCCCCTACCTGTTTTCAATCGATGACTGAGTCGTCAATCGCAAATTTCACGTATACTCCAGCACCTTCTTCACTGTTTCGATGATTTTCTCGGTTTCTCTAGGCACTTTGAACACCGAAAAACAAAACAGCGTCTAGCAGAAATATGAAATCAATACTATCCCCAAGGAAACTCCATGTCACAAGTTCAATCCTGGTCTACTATTTCAGACACCAGCATCTCCGAAATCAGTGTGCGTCAACAGCACCGCCCTTCAGAAAACTTTAAGTTTTACAGCAATGCCTATGAAGCCAATCAAAGCATCACCATCAAAGCCTCGCACGGATTTCGTGTCTATGTCTTGACTGGTAGCTGCGCTTTGAATGTCAACGGCCAAGTGGTGGAGTTGGAAGCAGAACAATTCATACAGTTAAAAGATGGCAGTTACACTTGTGACACGGGCAGCGAGGGCGTCAGCATCGTTAAGGTTTTTAATGCGGCTAAATCCACCGCAGCGAAGAAATAAAAGAGCGCGACCATGTCAGATCAAGAAACGCAACTCATACAAGAAGCCCGTGTGTGGCAAGCCAAAGAGTGGACTGCACGCGTGATCAAGAATGAGGATGACGAAGGCTGGGCAGTTGCGATGTACAAAGACGGTCAGGCAGAGCCGGCCCTCATCGGGCCGTGGACCATGGGACGCGACAAAAAAAATCCTAAACCTTTAGATCACCATGCGTTTAATACTTTGGTCAAAACCGCCAGCGAATTCGTACGCCGCCATGAGCAACAATTGCATGCGACTTTGAATAAAAATTTGATCGTCAGCGGTACCGAGATGGATTACAAAATCTGCTTACAAATCATTCCTGATGAGGATGAGCCGTATGCTCATTTGAGTGCGTTTGATCTGGACGGTGAACAAATTGCGAAAGTGAAAGTGCGACCGGATTTTAAGTTGAACCAAGCTTCTGCGATGAAATGGATGCAGCAAGAATTTGCTCGGATCGATTGAAATAATTTATTGACAGGCACATGGGCGAGTGCAAGCTGCATTGCTACATCTATGCCGGCGGAGAAATGTTTGCAATGGGTCCGACGCACGTATTCAACAACCCAATCGCAGTGCTATTAAATGGTTTGATTTCTTTATTGCGCGGCGAAAATTCGGTTGAATTTTTGTGGCACGATGAAACTGTGAAGTACGAATGGAAGCTTACTCGTAATTTTGAGCAGGAGCATAAAGTAAATGTCTCAATTACCGAATGCGCGAAAATACAAAATCTTGAATTTGAAGTAAAGCTTAAATTTTTCTATCTATGCGTTCTAAAGCAAATGTAAAAAATTCGGGATTTAATGACCGAGAAGAGCTACGAGGAACATCGCGAAGGTGATTTTCGGTATTCTGAATTTAGCGAATTTTTATCCGCGTATGAGAACAGCAATTTATAGCTCGGCGCTCGACCGGAAATCATCAATGACGATCGCATTTTTAATTTATCCGCTGGCGGCGATCCCGTCGGCTTTGTATCAGAACTTAAGAACATGAAATCAAATATTCGACAAGCCTTTCGCAATGACATCGTCGGCATGCATCGCGTGCGCTTAGCAGTTCGCGAGAATCGGCTCACTTCAAATGTTATTTCAGAAGCCAGTTACATTCCCGAAATTGAGGGCAGTGGGCGCGGTTGGGTCGTCGAACAAAACGGAGAAGTGGTGGCGTTCGCAATCGGCAATTCCGAAACTGGGAACATCTGGGCACTATTCGTCGATCCGGATCACGAGCGTCAAGGACATGGCCGAAAGTTGCATGATCAAATGGTAAGTTGGTTATGGAATCGCGGCGTCTTTCGGTTATCTCTTAGTACTGCGGTTGACACACGTGCGCAGCACTTTTATGAGTCAGCAGGCTGGCAGGACGTTGGTCGAACAGCGAAGGGCGATGTGAAGTTTGAGCTCCTAAGGTCCTAACATACCAATCAAATGCGCTCCCTCCGGTCGTCCGACTGCTCAAGAACTTCGCTCTTTAAAATCAAAAAGAATCAAAGGGGTCAGATTAAATTGATTTATGGAATAGCATGTCATATGCTTTAATCATAAATAATTTTTGGAGGAATGCATGGCACGCTTGCCTCGTTTTTTGATTGCCGGACAAGCACAACACATCATTTTGAGAGGGAATAGCACGCGAACCATATCGTGTGGATTGGCTTTGTGCCTACTTAATTAGAATAATCCTCGAAGCGGAAGTTCACCGTTTAAAATCGTCTTTAGCTTTTTGATTTGTCGACATATTGTTCGCTTTATGGTGGTCACCATTTCGGTGAGTACGCTACAGGCTTGATTGCACACTTTTTCGCCCATCTGGACTTCGTTACTCCTTCCCCGACTAAAGCATTCGAGGACAGGCTCTATCAACGTGAAAGTTACGTCGTCGTGGTGTAGTCGATGTTTCAGACAACATGTTGTCCTCCAACGAAACGGACTGCCCTTACAAGGGCATTTCGCTGAGCACCAAAGGTACTTATGCCTTTCCAGATGGGCGGAAAAATGCACACCCAAACCCGTCCAACTGCCGCTCCTAGGATAATTGGAATCTCATTTGCAATAGTCCCATTTTGGGATTATTATGCGAGTATGCGCATCATATCCACATCCACTATTAAATCGTTTGGGGAAGGCAATCCCGCATTCGCTGATGCGAAAGAACCGGCACTGGCATGGTATCGTCATGCACTTAAAGCTGACTGGGATTCTCCCAAAAGTGTAAAGCTCGATTTTGGTCAAGCCAGTATTTTGCAAAATGGTCGCGTTGTTTTTAATATTGCAGGGAATAAATATAGCTTGGTGGTCTGGATAAATTACCCATATCGCATGATTTATGTTCGATCTTTTGGTACGCATAAACAGTACGTTAAAATTGATGTGCAAACTATTTGAAGGTGATGGGAATGGATATTAAACCGATACGAACGAAAGCTGATCATAGGACTGCGCTTAAAGAAATTGAGTCGCTTATGATGGCAAAATTTGACTCTCCAGATGGCGATAGGCTTGATGTGTTGGTGACATTGGTTGAGGCCTATGAAAACAAACATTTCCCTTTGGATTTGCCCGATCCAGTTGAAGCCATTAAATTCCGAATGGAGCAATCTGGTTTGTCGGTTAAAGACCTTGAACCCATGATTGGAAAAAGCAATCGCATCTATGAAATTTTTAATCATACGCGGCAATTGACCTTGCCGATGATACGGCGCTTACATTCAGGGCTTGGCATCCCTGTTGAAAGCCTGATCAAAGAATATCACCGGTAGTTTTAGGAGCGGGAAATGCATCATCCATTTAAATTGGCCCTCGACACAGACGCTTTGCGCTGGTC
>JAHFQV010000021.1 GCA_023259175.1 Oxalobacteraceae bacterium
GTCTCTATCACAGTTAAATTGATCAACCCGATCGCGATGGAAGAAGGTCTCCGTTTCGCGATTCGTGAAGGTGGTCGTACTGTTGGTGCGGGTGTTGTTGCTAAAATTATCGAGTAATATTGCAAGTTTTAGGTCAAAATGGCGATCCAGCTTGGATCGCTGTTTTTGCTTAAGTGGCTAAGTAGCTTCGTGGCGACTTGGTTGAAGTTTAGGTTTAGTGAGTAGTTTTCAGGCGTAGGGGTGTAGCTCAATTGGCAGAGCGTCGGTCTCCAAAACCGAAGGTTGGGGGTTCGATTCCCTCCGCCCCTGCCACCATTTAAGGTCGCAGGGCATCGAAAGTAAATAGCATGTCAAACCAATCCATTCAAACTGTCAGCACTTCCAATGATAAAGTCAAACTGATCTTGGCGATACTCCTGGCGGTTGCTGGCGTTGTTGCATTTTACGTTCTGAGAGATCAATCCAAATATGTGCGCATAGGCTCGCTATTGGGTGGCGTTACTTTGGCGATGGTTTTTGTATTGCTGTCGCAAATGGGGCGCGATTTGATTTCGTTCTCAAGAGAAGCGGTACGCGAAGCGAAAAAGGTCGTATGGCCAACGCGCAAAGAAGCGGGTCAAATGACGGCGGTGGTTTTTGGGTTTGTCGTTGTGATGGCGATCTTTTTGTGGGGCGCCGATAAGATTCTTGAGTATGTGCTTTTGGATGTAATTCTTGGGTTAAAAAAATAATGAGTGATCAAATTCAGGATAATGGGCAAGACGGCGAAGCAGGGCTGTCTGTGCCAAAAAGCGCAAAAAAATGGTATGCAGTGCATGCCTATTCTGGTATGGAGAAGAGTGTTCAACGTGCATTGACTGAGCGTATTGAGCGCGCGGAAATGCAGGATATGTTTGGGCAAATCTTGGTGCCAACCGAAGAAGTCATTGAAGTAAAGAATGGTAAGAAAAGCGTCACCGAACGTCGCCTGTTTCCGAGTTATGTTTTCGTTGAAATGGAAATGACGGATGACACTTGGCACTTGGTGAAAAACACCAGCAAGGTGACTGGGTTTATCGGTGGGAAATCAAATAAACCAGCGCCTATTCCGCGCCACGAAATCGACAAGGTTCTGCAGCAAGTGCAAGACGGTGTTGAGAAACCAAGACCGAAAGTTTTGTACGAAGTGGGTGAGGTTGTGCGTATCAAAGAAGGTCCTTTTACTGACTTCAATGGTAACGTGGAAGAAGTCAATTACGCCAAATCAAAAGTGCGTGTCAATGTAACGATTTTCGGTCGTGCGACACCAGTGGATTTGGATTTTGCGCAGGTAGAAAAAGTCTAATTTAAGCGCCGCGCGGCACCGAGTTTTAAAGTAGTTTGTTTTGTTTTTTGTAGTCGAGGAGCCTGTTTTTAGGCGCTAATACTCATTTTAAGGAGCCATCATGGCAAAGAAAATCATTGGTTTTATCAAGCTGCAAGTGCCAGCTGGTAAAGCAAATCCATCCCCACCTATCGGCCCAGCTTTAGGTCAACGCGGTTTGAATATCATGGAATTCTGCAAAGCGTTTAACGCGCAGACTCAAGGTATGGAACCCGGCATGCCTATCCCTGTTGTGATCACCGCATTTGCTGACAAGTCCTTCACCTTCGTGATGAAGACGCCACCAGCGACTTACATGATCAAAAAAGCAGCTGGCATTACAAAAGGTTCTGCTAAGCCGCATACGGATAAGGTCGGTTCGATCACCCGTAAGCAAGCAGAAGAAATCGCAACAGTTAAGCAAAAAGACTTGACTGCAGCAGACATGGATGCAGCCGTGCGTACGATCGCCGGTTCTGCACGTTCCATGGGTATCACGGTGGAGGGTCTGTAATGGCTAAGGTAACGAAAAAAGCAAAATTGCTGAAGACAAAAGTAGATCGTTTGAAGGTCTATCCATTCGACAATGCGATTGCATTGATCAAAGAATGTGCAACAGCAAAATTCAATGAATCCATCGACGTTTCCGTTCAATTGGGCGTTGATCCTAAGAAGTCTGACCAAGTTGTTCGCGGCGCGGTTGTTTTGCCAGCGGGTACAGGTAAGACCGTTCGCGTAGCGGTTTTTGCACAAGGTGCAAAGGCTGAAGAAGCGAAAGCAGCGGGCGCTGATATCGTTGGTATGGAAGATTTGGCAGAACGTGTTAAAGCAGGCGATATGCCGTTTGACATCGTCATCGCTTCTCCTGACACGATGCGTATCGTCGGTACTTTGGGTCAAATCTTGGGCCCACGTGGTTTAATGCCGAATCCAAAAGTCGGTACAGTGACACCGGACGTTGCAACAGCAGTTAAAAATGCTAAAGCAGGTCAAGTGCAATATCGTACAGACAAGGCCGGTATCATTCATTCCACCATTGGTCGCAAGTCTTTCGCTGATGGCGATTTGAAAGCGAACTTGTTGGCACTGATCGAAGCTTTGAATAAAGCAAAGCCAGCTACCAGCAAAGGTGTTTATCTGCGTAAGATTTCTATCTCATCCACTATGGGTGCAGGTGTGCGCGTAGATCACATTAATTTGGCTGCATAAGAATCAAGTAAGAATCAAAAAAATAGCTGCAGAGGCGCAGAAGGCGTAGCGTTAATCACTTGTTTTCTCCGCTTATTTTGCATCTCTGTGCTTGAACTTTTGGATTTAAATGCAAAAGCAAGCTCGTAAGAATTAAGTCCTTTGAAATTTCAAAGGCGCATCTTTGGGTCGGTTGATATGCGCGCATATTGACCGAGCAATCAAAGA
Organism: Oxalobacteraceae bacterium; assembly: GCA_023259175.1. Classification (GTDB taxonomy): domain Bacteria; phylum Pseudomonadota; class Gammaproteobacteria; order Burkholderiales; family Burkholderiaceae_D; genus Undibacterium. The sequence continues at coordinate 2,759 of JAHFQV010000021.1, forward strand.
CCGTTGGGGTGATTTGAGTAGTTGGCGAATGACTTAATTGCTAGTGAAGACTAGTCCCAACGCAGATGGTGTTCCCGAACAAGTTTTGGTGTGACCACTGGTTTTCCAGTGAAGCTCCTAACTTCGGACGCCGTGTTCGAAACGATATGAGGGAAGTTCACCATCCTGGTGTATGGACTGATTATCATTATTGGAGGTTGACCGTGAGTCTCAATCTGAATGACAAAAAAGCCGTCGTCGCTGAAGTCAGTGCTGTAGTTAACAAAGCACAGACGATCGTCGTAGCTGAATATCGTGGCATCCAGGTCGGTCATTTGACGCAATTACGTGCTAGCGCACGTGCTCAAGGCGTATACATGCGCGTGTTGAAAAACACACTTGCACGTCGCGCTGTTGAGGGAACTGCATTTGCAAGCCTCGCTAACGAAATGACAGGTCCGTTGATCTATGCGATCTCGGAAGATGCTGTTGCTGCTGCTAAAGTCATTCAAGACTTTGCAAAAGGCAATGACAAGTTAGTCGTTAAAGCAGGTAACTATGCTGGCAAATCTTTGGATAAAGCCGGTGTCGTTGCATTAGCAAGTATTCCTAGCCGTGAAGTGTTGTTGGCGCAAGTGTTGGGCATGATGCAGGCTCCTGTATCTGGCTTCGCACGTGCTTTGGCCGCGCTCGCAGCAAAACAAGAATCTGGCGCGCCAGCAGAGCCAGTAGCAGAAGCTACTGAAGCTGTTGCCGAATAAGATTTTTCGTCAAATACCGAATCAACGTAATTTAAATATTGGAGTTTCAAATGGCAATTAGCAAAGACGATATCTTGGAAGCCGTAGGCGCGATGTCCGTAATGGACTTGAACGACTTGGTAAAAGCTTTCGAAGAAAAATTCGGCGTATCCGCTGCTGCAATGTCCGCTGGTCCAGCGGCTGGTCCAGCTGCAGTTGTTGAAGAGCAAACAGAATTCAACGTTATTTTGGCTGAAGTTGGCGCAAATAAAGTTGGCGTCATTAAAGCAGTTCGTGAAATCACTGGTTTGGGCTTGAAAGAAGCTAAAGACTTAGTTGATGGCGCACCAAAAGCAGTTAAAGAAGCAGTATCCAAAGCGGATGCTGATGCTGCGAAGAAGAAATTGGAAGATGCTGGCGCGAAAGTTGACGTCAAGTAATTCCGTGTTATACTGGCAGACCTTCGGGTTTGTCTAGCGGGTTAGTCCAAGGCAGGAATCTTCTCGTGAGAGGAGGTTCCTCTTTGGCTTCTCCGTCGTTCTTGTTTTAGCCGGTAGTCGTACTCTGCAGTACCGCAGTGTTTTTGTTCCTAAGCCAAATCCCATAAGGTGAGGGCTGAGACTTGAGGTTTCTTGATGTATTTTCTCGACGTTTGATTTACCTAGAAAAAAATTTTGAAATCTGAATTCTCCATCCTTCCTTGTCACTCACGGAGTGTCCATGCACTACTCATTTACTGAGAAAAAGCGCATTCGTAAATCTTTTGCGAAACGCGCTAACGTCCACAACGTTCCGTTCCTGCTGGCGACCCAGCTTGAGTCCTATTTGGGCTTCTTACAGCAAGACAAAGCACCGTCTATCCGTAAGAACGAAGGCCTGCAGTCGGCCTTTACGTCCATTTTCCCAATCGTGTCGCATAATGGGTTCGCTCGTTTAGAATTTCTGTCCTACGTTTTAGGCGATCCAGCCTTTGACGTCAAGGAATGTCAATTGCGCGGCTTAACTTTTGCGTCGCCTTTGCGCGCCAAAGTGCGTTTGGTCATTCTGGATAAAGAATCGCCAACCAAGCCTGTCGTCAAAGAAATGAAAGAGCAAGAAGTCTATATGGGCGAATTGCCGCTCATGACGACCACGGGTTCTTTCGTCATTAACGGTACTGAGCGCGTCATCGTTTCTCAGTTGCACCGTTCGCCTGGCGTGTTCTTCGAGCATGATCGCGGCAAGACACACTCCTCTGGAAAATTATTATTCTCGGCTAGGATTATTCCTTACCGTGGTTCTTGGCTCGATTTTGAATTCGATCCTAAAGATATTTTGTTCTTCCGGATTGACCGTCGTCGTAAGATGCCAGTCACTATTTTGTTACGTGCCATCGGCATGAGCAATGAGCAGATTCTGGCTAACTTCTTCGTATTCGATAATTTTGTCTTGCACAATGATGGCGCTGAGATGGAATTTGTCGCCGAGCGTTTGCGTGGTGAAGTTGCGCGTTTCGATATTTCCGATAAGTCGGGCAAGTTGATCGTTGCGAAAGACAAGCGCATCAATTCTAAGCATGTACGCGATATCGAAGCGGCAGGCGTGAAAGCGATTTCTGTTCCTGAAGATTATTTGCTGGGTCGCGTTTTGGCGAAAAACATCATTGATGCGGATACGGGCGAAGTCGTTGCCAATGCCAATGATGAATTGACGCCAGAATTGCTAGCGCGTTTGCGTGAAGCGAAGATCATGAATTTGCAAACCTTGTACACCAATGAGTTAGATCAAGGTGCCTACATTTCGCAAACTTTGCGGGCCGATGATACCGCCGACAAAATGGCTGCCCGCGTCGCAATTTACCGCATGATGCGTCCTGGTGAACCGCCTACAGAAGATTCCGTAGAAGCCTTGTTTAACGGTTTGTTCTACAACGAAGATCGCTACGATTTGTCAGCGGTCGGTCGTATGAAATTCAACCGCCGCATTGGCCGTGATGAATTGACAGGTGCCATGACTTTGTCGGATGACGACGTATTAGCTGTGATCAAAATTTTGGTTGAGTTGCGCAATGGTCGCGGCGAAGTCGATGATATCGATCACTTGGGTAATCGTCGTGTGCGTTGCGTCGGTGAATTGGCTGAGAACCAATTCCGTGCCGGTTTGGTTCGGGTTGAGCGCGCTGTTAAAGAGCGTCTGGGTCAAGCCGAAGCCGATAACCTGATGCCGCATGACCTGATCAACTCCAAGCCGATCTCGGCTGCGATTCGTGAGTTCTTCGGTTCTTCGCAGTTGTCGCAGTTTATGGATCAAACCAATCCTTTGTCTGAGATCACGCATAAGCGTCGTATTTCGGCATTAGGACCGGGTGGTTTGACGCGTGAACGCGCAGGCTTTGAAGTACGTGACGTTCATCCTACCCACTATGGCCGTGTCTGCCCAATTGAAACGCCAGAGGGACCGAACATTGGTCTGATTAACTCCTTGGCTTTGTACGCCCGTTTGAATGAATATGGTTTCCTAGAAACGCCTTATCGCAAGGTCATCGACGGTAAAATCACGACGCAGATTGATTACCTTTCCGCGATTGAAGAAGGCCGTTACATCATCGCTCAGGCGAACGCCAGTATTGATGCTAAAGGTGGTTTGTGCGACGAATTAGTCTCCTCGCGTCAAGCCGGTGAGACCATTTTGGTTTCACCAGAACGCGTTCAGTATATGGACGTTGCAACCGGTCAGGTGGTGTCGGTTGCGGCTTCTTTGATTCCATTCTTGGAACACGATGATGCGAACCGTGCTTTGATGGGCGCCAACATGCAACGTCAAGCGGTGCCTTGCTTGCGTCCAGAAAAAGCGCTGGTCGGTACCGGTATCGAGCGTACAGTTGCAGTCGATTCCGGCACGACAGTGCAAGCTTTGCGCGGCGGTAAAGTTGACTATATCGACGCGGGTCGTATTGTGATTCGTGTTAATGACGCGGAAGCTTTGGCGGGCGAAGTCGGTGTGGATATTTACAATCTCATCAAATACACCCGTTCCAACCAAAACACCAACATCAATCAACGTCCTATCGTTAAAGTCGGTGACGTGGTTGCCAAAGGCGACGTGTTGGCTGATGGCGCATCAACAGACTTGGGCGAATTAGCGCTCGGTCAAAACATGTTGATCGCGTTTATGCCGTGGAATGGTTATAACTTCGAAGATTCGATTTTGATCTCCGAAAAAGTGGTGGCTGACGATCGCTATACCTCGATTCATATCGAAGAGTTGTCGGCGCAAGCGCGTGACACCAAATTGGGCGCAGAGGAAATTACCCGCGATATTTCCAACCTCGCTGAAAATCAATTAGCGCGTTTGGATGAATCAGGTATTGTCTACATTGGTGCAGAAGTGACCGCTGGTGATACGCTGGTCGGTAAAGTTACACCGAAAGGCGAGACCCAATTAACGCCAGAAGAAAAACTCTTGCGCGCGATTTTCGGTGAAAAAGCCTCTGACGTTAAAGATACTTCCCTGCGCGTACCATCGGGCATGGTCGGTACGGTCATTGACGTGCAAGTGTTCACCCGCGAAGGCATACAACGCGACAAACGTGCACAGCAAATTATCGATGATGAATTGAAGCGCTATCGCCTCGATTTGAACGATCAGTTGCGTATTGTGGAAGGCGATGCCTTCGAACGTCTGCAACGGATGTTGGTCGGTAAAGTCGCCAACGGTGGCCCGAACAAGCTCGCTAAAGGCAGCAAAATCACCAAAGAATACTTGGTGGAAGTCGATAAATATCACTGGTTTGATATTCGCCCAGCGGACGAAGATGCAGCCCGTGCGATTGAAGCGATCAAAGATTCTATTGCTGAAAAACGTCACCAGTTCGACCTCGCTTTTGAAGAGAAGCGCACCAAGTTAACCCAAGGCGATGAATTGCCACCGGGCGTGCAAAAAATGGTTAAGGTGTATTTGGCCGTTAAACGCCGCCTGCAACCAGGTGACAAAATGGCGGGTCGTCACGGTAACAAAGGTGTGGTATCACGCATCGTTCCGGTTGAAGATATGCCTTACATGGCCGACGGTACGCCAGCGGACATCGTGTTGAACCCATTGGGTGTTCCATCACGGATGAACGTGGGTCAGGTTCTCGAAGTGCATTTAGGCTGGGCTGCTAAAGGCTTGGGTTTACGTATCGGCGAAATGATTAAGGCGCAAGCCAAGGTTGAAGAGCTGCGTGGCTTCATGAAACAGATTTATAACGAGTCTGGTAAGTCGGAAGACATCGATGGTTTGTCTGATCATGAAATCGCCGAATTGGCCAGCAACTTGAAGAACGGTGTGCCGTTTGCGACGCCAGTCTTCGACGGTGCGCATGAAAGTGAAATCCGTCGCATGTTGGATTTGGCTTACCCAGACAACATCGCTAAGCAACTCGGCATGACGCCATCGAAAAACCAAGTGACTTTGTATGACGGTCGCACCGGCGAAGCGTTTGAGCGCAATGTCACAGTCGGTTACATGCACGTCTTGAAATTGCACCATTTGGTCGACGATAAGATGCATGCCCGTTCCACTGGTCCTTACTCACTCGTGACTCAGCAACCATTGGGCGGTAAAGCGCAATTCGGTGGTCAGCGTTTCGGTGAGATGGAGGTGTGGGCACTGGAAGCATACGGCGCGTCGTATGTCTTGCAAGAGATGTTGACCGTCAAGTCCGATGACGTGAACGGTCGTACTAAAGTGTACGAAAATCTGGTAAAAGGCGATCACGTAATCGATGCCGGCATGCCTGAATCGTTCAACGTACTGGTCAAAGAGATCCGTTCTTTGGGTATCGACATTGATCTGGAACGTAATTAAGTTTTAGATTAAGAAAAGAATTGTAAACCCCTCAACGCCGAGGCGCGGAGACGCAGAGAAAAACGGAGGAAAAGCGTATAGCTACAAACGCCCTTCTCTATTTGCAAGCATGAAATCTCTGCGCTCCTCAGCGTCTCTGCGCCTCGGCGTTGAGGGGTTTTGATTTTAAGATCTGCAATATTTGTAGCAACCCATCGCCCGAATTTACTTCGGGCTTTGGTCATTCAGATGAAGCGTAATTTTTTGTGTTTTTTGTTCCCGGTATCAGCGGAACTTGCGTCGAACTCGATGTCGACGAGGCTCTCCCGCTCATGCGAACAGGGTTAAACTTAAGATAGATTTAATTGCCTCATCAGCGCACCGCGATTCAACTCTTCACTGGAGTGATACACATGAAAGCCCTGCTCGATCTATTCAAGCAAGTTCAGCCCAACGAACAATTCGACGCGATCAAAATTGGTCTCGCATCACCCGAAAAAATTCGTTCATGGTCCTATGGCGAAGTCAAAAAGCCAGAAACAATCAACTACCGTACTTTCAAACCTGAGCGTGATGGTTTGTTCTGCGCCAAAATTTTTGGCCCAATTAAAGATTACGAATGCCTGTGCGGTAAATATAAACGTTTGAAGCATCGTGGTGTGATCTGCGAGAAGTGCGGCGTTGAAGTTACCTTGGCCAAAGTGCGTCGTGAACGCATGGGTCATATCGAATTAGCGTCTCCTACTGCCCATATCTGGTTCTTGAAATCCCTGCCATCCCGTTTGGGTATGGTGCTCGACATGACCTTGCGCGACATCGAACGCGTTTTGTATTTCGAGGCCTATGTTGTGACCGATCCAGGCATGACACCGCTGAAAAAATGCCAGATCATGTCAGAAGATGATTACGCAGCCAAATATGAAGAGCATGGTGACGAATTCACCGCCTTCATGGGTGCCGAAGGTATCCGCGAATTATTGCGCTCAATTGATATCGACCGTGATGCTGAATCTTTGCGTACTGAACTCAAAGAATCCAAATCTGAAGCCAAGATCAAGAAATATTCCAAGCGCTTAAAAGTCTTGGAAGCCTTCCAGCGTTCTGGCATTAAGCCAGACTGGATGATCATGGAAGTGTTGCCAGTCTTGCCGCCAGAATTGCGCCCATTGGTACCTTTGGATGGCGGACGTTTTGCGACTTCCGATTTGAACGATTTGTATCGTCGCGTGATTAACCGTAATAACCGTTTGAAGCGCCTGATGGAATTGCGCGCGCCGGAAATCATTACGCGTAATGAAAAGCGGATGTTGCAAGAAGCGGTCGATTCCTTGTTGGACAATGGTCGTCGCGGTAAAGCGATGACCGGTGCTAATAAGCGTCCATTGAAATCGCTGGCTGAAATGATCAAAGGTAAGGGCGGTCGTTTCCGTCAAAACTTGTTGGGTAAGCGCGTCGATTACTCCGGTCGTTCTGTGATCGTGGTCGGTCCACAACTGAAATTGCATCAATGCGGCTTGCCAAAATTGATGGCTTTGGAATTGTTCAAACCCTTCATTTTCAACAAATTAGAATTGATGGGTCTGGCAACGACCATCAAGGCGGCCAAGAAACTCGTTGAGATTCAAGAGCCGGTGGTGTGGGATATTCTGGAAGAAGTCATCCGCGAACATCCGATTATGTTGAACCGTGCGCCAACTTTGCACCGTTTAGGTATTCAAGCGTTTGAGCCAGTCCTGATTGAAGGTAAAGCGATCCAATTGCACCCACTGGTCTGCGCCGCATTCAACGCCGACTTTGACGGCGATCAAATGGCGGTACACGTACCTTTGTCTATCGAAGCACAAATGGAAGCGCGCACTTTGATGCTCGCTTCGAACAATATTTTGTTCCCATCGAATGGCGAACCATCGATTGTTCCTTCGCAAGATATCGTCTTGGGTCTCTACTACGCAACCCGTGAGAAGATCAATGGCAAGGGCGAGGGCATGATGTTCCCGGATGTCTCTGAAGCGATACGCGCTTGGGACAATAAGGAAGTCGAGCTCACCACCCGTATCACAGTGCGTATTACTGAATTCCCGAAAGATAAAGACAGCGGCGAATTCGTTAAAACGATCAAACGTTATGAGACCACCGTCGGTCGTGCGATTTTGTCTGAGATCTTGCCAAAAGGCTTGCCATTCTCGGTCTTGAATCGCCCTCTGAAAAAGAAAGAAATTTCTAAGTTGATCGATACCTCTTTCCGTAAGTGCGGTTTGCGCGCGACGGTGGTGTTTGCGGATCAATTGATGCAGTCAGGTTTCCGCTTAGCGACCCGCGCTGGTATTTCTATCTGTATCGACGACATGTTGGTACCACCACAAAAAGTCACCTTGTTGGCGACCGCTGAAAACGAAGTTAAACAAATCGAACAGCAATATGCGTCCGGTTTGGTGACCGCAGGCGAGCGTTACAATAAAGTGGTCGACATCTGGGGCAAAACCGGTGATGAAGTCGGCAAGGCGATGATGGAACAACTGAAAGTTGAACCCGTCACCCGTCGTGACGGCACAGTCGGTACGCAAGAGTCTTTCAACGCGATTTACATGATGGCTGACTCCGGTGCGCGTGGTTCTGCGGCACAGATTCGTCAGTTGGCTGGTATGCGGGGATTGATGGCGAAACCGGACGGTTCGATTATCGAAACACCGATTACCGCGAACTTCCGCGAAGGCTTGAACGTTCTGCAGTACTTTATTTCCACTCACGGTGCGCGTAAAGGTCTGGCCGATACGGCCTTGAAGACAGCGAACTCCGGTTACTTGACCCGTCGTTTGGTCGACGTTACGCAAGACTTGGTGGTGATCGAAGATGATTGCGGAACGGCCAATGGCGCCTCGATGAAAGCGATTGTTGAAGGTGGTGAAGTTAACGTTGCCTTACGTGATTTGATCTTGGGTCGCGTTGCTGCCAACGACATCATCAACCCAGAAACCCAAGCAACCTTGTATCCGGCTGGCACTTTGCTAGACGAAGTCATGGTCGATGAAATCGAATCCCTGGGTATCGATGAAGTGAAAGTGCGTACTCCTTTGACTTGCGACACTCGCTACGGTCTGTGCGCCATGTGCTACGGTCGTGACTTGGGCCGCGGCTCTATGGTCAATGCTGGTGAAGCAGTCGGTGTGATCGCTGCGCAGTCTATCGGTGAACCAGGTACCCAGTTGACGATGCGTACTTTCCACATCGGTGGTGCGGCTTCGCGAGCAGCGATTGCTTCTTCGGTAGAAGCGAAATCTAACGGTACCATCCGTTTCACAGCGACGATGCGTTATGTGACGAACGGTAAGGGCGATCAAATCGTGATTTCCCGTTCCGGTGAAGTCTTGATCACGGATGATCATGGTCGTGAACGTGAACGTCATAAAGTGCCTTACGGTGCAACCTTGATCGTGAAAGACGGTATGACCATCAAAGCCGGTACCGATTTAGCGACTTGGGATCCATTGACCCGTCCTATCATTACCGAATACACCGGTAAAGTGAAGTTTGAAAACGTCGAAGAAGGCGTGACCGTGGCTAAGCAGGTTGACGATGTCACAGGCTTGTCAACCTTGGTTGCGATTGATGCGAAACGTCGTGGTTCTGCTGCGGGTAAAACTTTGCGTCCACAAGTTAAATTGTTGAACGAAGCTGGCGAAGAAGTGAAAATTTCGGGTACTGAGCATGCGGTAACGATTGGCTTCCAGGTCGGCGCTTTGATTACTGTGAAAGACGGTCAGCAAGTACACGTCGGTGAAGTCTTGGCGCGTATCCCTACTGAATCACAGAAAACCCGTGATATTACCGGTGGTCTGCCACGCGTTGCTGAGTTGTTTGAAGCGCGCTCACCAAAAGACGCAGGTATGTTGGCTGAAGTCACCGGTACTGTGGCGTTTGGTAAAGAAACCAAAGGTAAGCAGCGTCTGGAAATCACTGACATGGACGGCGAGAAGCACGAATTCTTGATCACCAAAGACAAACAAGTCTTGGTGCATGACGGTCAAGTCGTCAACAAAGGTGAGATGATTGTGGACGGCCCAGCTGATCCGCAAGACATTCTGCGTTTGTTGGGTATCGAAGCTTTGGCGCGTTACATCGTTGACGAAGTTCAAGACGTGTATCGCTTGCAAGGTGTTAAGATCAATGACAAACACATTGAAGTGATCGTACGCCAAATGTTGCGTCGCGTTGTAGTTGTCAACCCAGGCGATGCTAACTACATCATGGGCGAACAAGTTGAGCGCTCTGAATTGTTAGACGAAAATGATCGCGTCAATAAAGCTGGCGGTATCCCTGCAACCTATGAAAATATTTTGCTCGGTATTACCAAAGCTTCTTTGTCGACTGATTCCTTCATCTCTGCAGCGTCCTTCCAGGAAACGACACGGGTTCTGACAGAAGCGGCGATCATGGGCAAGAAAGATACCCTGCGTGGCTTGAAAGAAAACGTCATCGTCGGTCGCTTAATCCCAGCCGGTACCGGCTTGGCTTATCACCGTGCTCGCAAAATGAAAGAAACGTGGGAAGCCGACGAACGTGCAGCATTGCTGGCGGCAGAGAAAGAAATTTTTGCTCCAGCACCGGAAGCGCTCGCATCTAGCGCAGCGGGTGAAGCGTAATTTAGTAATTGATAGCTTATTTAAGTGGATTTCGAACTGAGCTTGTGACTTAAGCTTCTGAAGAAAACTAACTGAGTTTGTTATTATGAATGATCAAGAAAAAACGGTATCCAAACAAGTGTTGGCTACCGTTTTTTTCTTAAAATCACTCAAATGAGGCACAGGAAAAATCAGCAAAGTCACCGTGAAATCATGGGCTGATAGGCCAAATTAGTTTCTAGGTTGATTTCATTTTGTCTCATTTTTACATGGATGGCAGGATTATGTCGTAGGTTTTTGTCGGAGTGCGCCGATGGTCGAAATATCAGCGCACTTCCTAGTTTGTAAAGAATTTCCGTAGTAGCTCTTTCTCTGTAATGTCCGTCATTGAGCGGCTTTTTTGGGGCGGCGCAGAAAATCCTTAGATCGTGAGATGGCGTTAATCCATACCAGAATTTAGGCGCATCAGACGATCTGTGTCTTGGTCTGGCGTAGCCGAAATTTGGCATGAAGGCAGCGCGCCGCCAGTTATCCCCTGACTGTCGGAGCCGTCGTCGAAATGGCATTCGCCGCGATGACTTTTGCGAACCATAGTGCCGAATCTTTCACGGTGCGCTTGAGCGTCTTGAAGTCAACATGGACTAGGCCGAAGCGTTGCGAATAGCCCTCGGCCCATTCAAAATTGTCGAGCAGACTCCAGCAATGGTAGGCGCGTACTGGTACCCCCTCGCGCATCGCGTGATGGAGTTCGAGTAAGTGCGCATGCAACCAAGCGATGCGCGCGGCATCGTGTACCTGGCCGTCCGCCCCAGGCGCGTTATTGTAGGCGGCACCGCTCTCGGTAATTTCGATCGGGATGTTGCCAGTATGTGCCGCGATGTTCTTCAGGATGTCATAGAAACCCTGCGGATAGATGTCCCAGCCGATATCGGTACGAGGCAGAGAACCATAGTGCCGCGCCCATTCGGCCCGGGTGTTGAGGCCGGGAATGCCGTTGCCGTCCGGCTTGTCCGCGACCAGAAACGGCGAATAGTAATTGACACCGATAAAATCAAAGGCGGCGCGCATCATAGTTTCATCGCCATCTTTCCAGCCGAGCAGTTGCTCTTGTTGATCCTTCGGTAGCACGCCGTCGGGATAGCGGCCTTTCAGGGCGGGATCTAGGAACCACAGATTCGTGAATTTGTGCCAGCGCTGTGCTGCAAGTTGGTCGGCGAGCTTGTTTGGTGTCGCCGGATATGCGGGAACCATGTCGAATACTCCGCCGACTTCAATCTTCGCATCGCTAGCCTTGATCGCGCGAAACGCCATACCCTGAGCCAGATTGACCGTGTGCGTCGCACGCAGGAAGGCGTGCGGATCGCGGCGACCGGGTGCAAAGTTGCCGTCCCAGTAGCCGCCTGCCGTGAAGGTCTTGGGTTCGTTGAACAGGCTCCACTGCTTGATGCGGTCGCCGAGTGCATCGATCACGATCTTCGTATAGTCGGTGAAACGCTCGGCGGTGTCGCGATTCGGCCAACCGCCGGCTTCTTCGAGTTTTTGCGGCAGATCCCAGTGGTATAGCGTCGGGAATGGCCGTATGCCCGCTTCTAACAAGGTATCGGTCACGCGTTTGTAATAGTCGAGACCCTTGGCGTTCGCCATGCCGCGACCATCGGGCTGCACGCGCGGCCAGGCGATCGAGAAGCGGTAGGTTTGAATGCCGAGGCGCTTGGCGATCGCGATGTCCTCGCGGTAGCGGTGATAGCTGTCGCAAGCGACATCCGGTGTATCACCATTTTTGATTTTGTCAGACGTGTGCGCGAAACGATCCCAGATCGATTCACCGCGGCCGTCGATGTTCCATGCGCCTTCAACTTGGGTAGCTGCCGTCGCGGCACCCCATAGGAAGTCTTTTGGAAAAGGGATGGTGGAATTTTTTCCGCTCAGCGCATCGGCGAGCGCGAGCGGGCTGCGTGCGAGCAGCGAGGCGCCGCCAAGGGCGAGAGAAAAGGATAAGAGTTCGCGACGCTGCATTGAGTGACTCCTCAGAATTTGTGTTTATGGCGTGAAAATCCATTGCCAACCTACTTAGCGCTAAACGTATGTCCGTCTTGCGGCGAACATACGTTACTGAACACTGCGATTGATTCTGACTTAGAACGCTACCGTCGCTTCCAGCGAGATACGGCGGCCGTAGTACTGGTAACCACCCGACCCGTTCTTGTTACCTAGACGATTTGGCTGGTTGTCAATATAGGCACGGAACGGTGTGTTCGTCAGGTTGTTGACCGATAACTTGAGACGGACTTGGTCATTAATGCGCCAGCCAGCGTATAAGTCGACGGAAGCTTCGCTCTTTAGTCGCGACAACTGACTTGAATTCCAACCAAGAACATTGGTATATGGGCTGTGATATTTGTAGCCAATCCCGACATCGAATGTGCCGTCGTTGTACCAAAAATCGGCTTCAGCGGTGTGCTTAGCTAGGCCGCTCAGTGGTAGTGGATTTCCGTCCGGCACCAATTCGTGCAAATTGGAATCGACAAACGAGTAGTTGGTGTTGATACCAAAATTTTCCATGTGCGGAATGAAGTACAAGGGCGTTTTGAAGGTCAGTTCCGCACCGTTGATATTCCCGCCATCGCCGTTGGCCGGAGCCGTCATCAAATAGTCGTGGCCGCCTAAAGTTTGGTGGGACTGCTTGTAACCGATGACCGACTTGACCCATTTTCGATAGACGGTAATTGCAGCCAGTGCTTCCTTGTGGAAGTACCACTCGTAAGACACGTCAAGCTGCTTGGCGCGGAAGGGATCGAGGTCTGGATTGCCGCCGCTACCATTGAGTTGATAATTACTTGAGTTTGGCGAAGGCATGTCGAGCGTACGACCGGTACGCAATTCGTCCAGTGGTGGTCGGGAGACCACTTTTGCTGTGGCGAGGCGCAGGATGTGGTCGTGATCGAGCATGAAATTGATCGTCGCGCTGGGCAGAACGTCGGTATATGATTTTTCCCAGCTTGATGGCGAGTACACAAAGGGATGTTGCAGCCAAACTCCGCCACCACTGTCGTACCAGCCACCGCCGACTCCATCGCTACCTTTACTTAGCGTATTGACCTGAACCACGCGCACGCCAAAGTTACCGGTCACATTGACACCGAACAGGCGTGATTCGTAATTCGCTTTGGTGTAGGCCTCACGAACTTTCTCCTCCACGCGCCAAGTAGCAAGCGGATCTTGGGTTGCCAGCGATGGATTCCAGCTACCGACAGCGATGCGTGAAATATCTTCCAAATTGCCTGCCATCATGGTCGGCACGTTGAGTGTAGGCATGGAAAATTCGCGAATCAATCCAGTGTAAGCCGACATTGATTGGTTTATGACTGCCTGCTTCCATTCATAGTGACCATGTTGCTTTTCGCGGTTGGCGGCACGTACGCCGAACGCTATCGAAGTGATTGGCGAGTCGTCTATCTGGCGAGTTGCATTGAACGTAATCCCGTCAACCCGGTCACGCACGGTATCTGGCCCCCAATCGGTCGCTTCCATTCTCACATGACCCGCACTATCTGTCGGAAAGCTGATCGGACTGGTCGAGATCGTTGGCTTATTGAGGAAATTGTATGAGACTGTATCGGCCGTACCTTTGAAAGTGATCCCACGCCAAGTTCCGTCACGCCACGCGCGTGAGGTAGAAAGATCGGAGTCTAGCGTCCACTGGTTGGCGCTCCACTTAAGATTGATACCGTAGGCATTGAGCGCCTTGTCTTCGACCCAGTGTCCAAAGGTGTAATCGACCTCCTTGTTGCTGTGCTTCATTGTGCCGCCTACAATATCACCATCCGACAAAATGTACGACGAACCAGGTGTTGAGTACGGATTGGCTCCCCAGCCTACGAACCAGTCATTGAACTTGGTCTGACTCTGCTGTGAATCGATACCAATCTTTGAGTACAGGGCATCGGCCTTGATTTTGAAATTCCCGGAACGCCATTCCACCGTTGCCAGCGCACCTTTACGTTCTTCTGTGCCGCGATTGAATTCGTCCGAACCGCCCCATGGTGACGGCGTGGGTTTGGTGCCGCCCCTAACATCGTCAGCATGGTCAATGTTGTACCCTTCGCTACCTAGCGCTTCGCTGGCATTCTTTTGCTTCTGATAGGTCACGCCAAGCGCTACTGCAAGATTCTGATCGAAGCGTTTAACCCAGCTCGCTCCGAAACGTCCACCGAGTGGGTTGTAGTCTGGTGCGCCCTTGCCTTCAGTGTAATAAACCGGACCGCCAGTGAGCGTCACCGACTTGCCAGTGTGCTCAAGCGGGCTGACCGTACCGATGTCGATTGTCGCGCCGATACCACCTGCGACCATATCCGCAGACTGTGATTTGTAGACTTTTGCCGTTGAAACGACCTCGGTCGGAAAGATTTCCCAGCGCACGTTGCGACCCGGTTCCGACGAAGCGATCTCGCGGCCATTGACCAGACCAAGCGTCAAGCGCTGGCCGAGTCCGCGCACGGTCACCAGAGATTCATTGCCACGATCGCGCGCGCCGTTGACACCCGGCAGCCGGACCAAAGATTCAGCGACGCTCACATTGGGCATCACACCAAGGTTGTCGGCCGAGATGACTTCGACGATGAGATCGTCAGTCTTCTTTAAATTCAACGCGCGGTAGAAACTGCCGCGCGAGCCGGTAACGACGACCACGTTCGGGTCGGCCGGTTCATCCTTTTTCGCCTCAGCGTCTTTGCCCTTACTGGTTTGTTTTTGATCTGCGCCTTGTCCGCTGGTGTCGGATGCGACTTGGGCATGTGCGTAGCCGGTTGCGAGTGCTGCGGCAATGGCGACCGAGAGGATTGTGAGTGACGTGCCTAGCTGCGGCGAACGTGAATGATATGACGACATGATTTCTCCTATTGAAAACAACTATATTTGTAATATTCCGTTAAACCCTTTACGTCAATAGCATGCGGATTCTTCAGATTTTTTTTTGATTGATGTGGCACCGTAAGGTCACTGCCTTGACCATTCAAATTTTTTTCATCTTCTTTGGTTCTTGAAGGTATTACCGGACGTAAATCGTGACCCAGCTTCAAGTCTGGCCGCGTTCCTTTTGATCGAGACTGAAGCATAAAAGTGCAAAGCATGTCTTACAAATAAAATATTTTGCCTGAACTATACGGATAAGGTATAGCTTGATGGGAGCGTGATTTTTAGTAACTTGGCTTGAAGTGAAACGGATGCTTTACCCTGAAAATGTGAACTGAGGCAGGATTACTCCTCTTGTTCTTTGCTGCGTCAGGGACATCACACATCATGTGAAATTTCAGACGAGGTCCGCACTTCCCTAGGGACGCGCTAAAAAAAGATGGTGTGCTACCAAGCAAAGCTGGTATATGTTTTACCGTTTAATTTATAGGTCGTTTCAGAAGCGCGACGCTAAACTTCCTTCAGCATCCTTTCGTTGACGCACATCATAGGACTAATTTCGTCGTTGATCGCGTTGTGCAAATTGTTTTACCAAGTTTAGTGAACATGGATAAACATAGGCGCGAGCGAATAGGATAAGGATGTAAACGGACTAATATTTTTGTCCGGGTTTATCTATGTTGGAATCTTGCTTTTGTATGTAACGGTCAACCAGCCTCTGAGAGGCTGGTTCAGATTTGGTGATTGAAAAAGGAGTATAAATATGAAATTGTCGTGGCTAGACATGCTTATCGTGCTGACGTATCTCGTCGGTATCTTCGCGCTTGCGCAATGGGTATCTCGCGAAAAGGGCAACCATCAGAAGGATGCGAAGGATTACTTCCTTGCCAGCAAGGCGCTGCCTTGGTGGGCCATCGGCACGTCTTTGATTGCGGCGAACATTTCGGCCGAGCAGATTATCGGCATGTCGGGATCCGGCTATGCGCTCGGACTTGCGATTGCTTCCTATGAGTGGATGGCGGCATTCACCCTCCTGATTGTCGGCCGCTGGTTTCTGCCGGTGTTTTTGCGCAATAACATCAACACGATGCCGCAGTTTCTTGAGGAGCGCTATGGTACCCGTATCCGCACCGTGATGGCGGTGTTCTGGCTGATCCTCTACGTCTTCGTTAATCTGACCTCGATTCTGTGGCTGGGCTCGATTGCAGTGAGTCAAGTCACCGGTATGGATCAGTTTGTGGCGCTCGTGTTATTGGGCGTGTTTTCGCTTGCTTACCAGCTCTACGGTGGCCTCAAGGCTGTTGCCCTGACCGACTTTGTTCAAGTGTCGCTGCTGGTGATTGGTGGCTTGTTTATTGCTGCGATCACGCTGGGTAAAATCGGTGGCGGTAGCGCATGGGCTGGATTCCACAGACTGTTCGAAATGCATCCAGCGCATTTCCATATGATCCTGTCGTCGGACAACCCCTACTACAAGGATTTACCTGGTATTGCTGTTCTCGCCGGCGGCCTGTGGGTCATGAACTTGAGTTATTGGGGTTTTAATCAGTACATCATTCAGCGCGGACTCGCGGCGAAGAATATAGTTGAGGCGCAGAAGGGCGTGTTGCTTGCGGCATTTATTAAGCTACTGATACCGCTCGTGGTGGTGGTGCCCGGCATTGCCGCGCTCGCGCTCGCGCCAGGACTCGCGCGCCCCGACCAGGCTTATCCGACAATGATGGGTCTATTGCCCAGTGGCGTACTCGGACTTGTCTTTGCCGCCCTGGTTGCAGCCATTATGGCCTCGCTCGCTTCCAAGATTAATTCGATCTCGACGATCTTCACACTCGACTTCTATGCCAAGTTGAGTGGCCCTTGCGAGGATACACATCTAGTTCGCGTTGGCCGCATTGCGGCGGTTGTTGCGGTGGTGATTGGCGTGCTCAGTGCCAAGCCCTTACTTGGCAGTTTCGATCAAGCCTTTCAATACATTCAGGATTTCACTGGCTACTTCACGCCGGGCATCACCGTGATTTTTCTGATTGGCTTGTTTTGGTCGCGCGCAAACGAAACGGGGGCGCTCGCTGCGGCAATCGGTTCAGTTGTGCTATCGATTGCGATTCGTTTTGGCTTGCCAGCGATGCCTTTTATGAACCGTGTCGGTATTGTTTTCCTGCTGTCGCTGTTGCTTGCCATTGTCGTTTCTTTGCGAAGCAATAGCGTGACGACTAATAATCGCATCCGTACTGATGATGTCAGCTTTCAAACCTCAAAGGGCTTCAATATTGGAGCGCTTGCAGTTACATTAATTTTGGTTTTACTCTACACCGTGTTTTGGTGAGATTTGAATTGCGAGAATTTAATGCGAGAAAGAATTGCTTCTATTTGTTGGCAAAGCATCCTACCTGGGTTACTGCTCTCGGTCTCTGCCTCCTTGGCGCAGGCAGGGGAAATAACAGCGCGCTGGAGCGAAACGAAAGCGAATGCGTGGTACGCCGAACAGAAATGGATCATCGGGAGTAACTATCTACCAGCGAACGCGATCAATCAACTTGAAATGTGGCAGGCCGAGACATTCGATCCGCAACGTATCGACCTTGAGTTGGGCTGGGCGCAAAATTTGGGCATGACGACGATGCGCGTCTTCCTGCACAGCTTGTTGTGGCGACAGGACGTGCAGGGATTTGAGCAACGTGTGGCCCAATTCCTTGCCATCGCGGACAAGCACGGTATCAAGCCGATATTTGTTCTATTTGACGCTTGTTGGGATCCAAAGCCTAAGCTCGGGCTGCAGCATGCGCCTGTGCGAGGTGTGCACAATTCGGGCTGGGTGCAGGATCCGGGCGCAGCCCTCACCGATCCAGACGCACTGGTGCAGATGGAGTCATATGTGAAGGGCATTGTCGGCGCCTTTGCCGACGACAAACGCATACTCGCTTGGGACGTCTGGAATGAGCCGGACAACCCGGGTGGCGGCAACTATGCAGCTTACGAGGTGGAGGCAAAAGCTAAACTGGTCGCAAAACTCCTGCCACAAGTGTTTGCCTGGGCGCGCAGCGTGAAACCAGTACAGCCGCTCACCAGCCCCTTGTGGCGAGCAGATGGCGAAAAGCGTACCAATGACTGGTCCGCAGTGAGCACGCTCAATTCGGTGGAACGCGCGCAGATCGAGCAATCGGATGTGGTCAGTTTCCATAGCTATGAGTGGCCGGAACTCTTCCAGTTGCGCGTGACGCAACTCGCCACCTACCACAGACCGGTGATTTGCACAGAGTATCTCGCGCGCGGCATCGGATCGACCATCGACAATGTGTTGCCGCTGGCGAAGAAGCTCAACGTCGGCGCGGTCAATTGGGGTTTTGTCGATGGCAAGGAGCAGACACGTTTTCCCTGGGACTCGTGGGACCATCCGTATGTCTCTGCTGAGCCTCTCGTCTGGCATCATGACCTGCTGCATGTCGACGGTACGCCGTACCGACGACACGAAGTTGACATTATCAGCGCGCTTACACATTCGCCGCGTGGCGAAGTACCGACCGATCCTTTATCGGTTGGGAACTCAAAACAAAAATAGAAATTTTCCGACTGAGCTTTCGCTGGAAAAGACCTCGGCTGCTATTTTTGTGCGTAAGTGCGGCATGTCGCCAAAACTCTATTACTCGATGAATTCTGGCGCAGCGGAGAAAAATCAGCGTCCGATTTTCCCGCGCGCACGAGTTGGTAGAAATGCGCTTCCCTAGCGTACTCGGACTCCTTTTCCTGAATGACGAGCTTGCCATCGATCTCTCGGATGGTGCCAACTAGGATGGTGCCAACCATGTGCAGTGCCATTTTTTCGCCAGTCGTCGACTCCGCGAAAATGCTCCAGGTTTGTAGATCTTTCTGCAGGAAATCAAATTCGGCAAAAATGGGGAGACCCCGTTCTGTCATCATGTCGAGTTCCGCGCTGATCGGTGCTGCACAATTGACCTGCACATGGAGATCAGCGTTCTGAACAAGTACCGTGTCTTTAACGGTACTGTCAAGTTAAAACCATCGCGTACGATACGGTAGAAATCTTCAAAGTAGGCCGTCATTTACTGGCAGCGAAAAATCATCGTGAACTGCTATGCAAGCGATTTACGCAATGGGCTGACATCGTTGACTCAGATTTCGCTTTTCATTGATTTACTCGAACATTCAAGAATTTATTCGTCCAGTTAAGCTGACAATGCCCTTGCGACATCAACGGATGCACCCGGACAAATAAGCTTAGCCGGGTGTATTAAAATCGATTACGGTCACTGAAAGCGGAGGCAAATTAACATTGAATGTATTGCCTGTAACGCTCTGGGATGCGACTTTGGTCAATGTTGCGTCGGTCGACAGTGGGGTGGAGCCAGCATATACCCATTTTTCGTTCGCATAACTGCCAGTATAAGCATTTATGGTGATAGCAATATCATTGGCGGAAGATTGTCCACGATTCAATAAAAATACGGACATTTTATTTTTGGTATCGTTATGGGAAACCCACATGGTGACAGGGGCACTACTAGCCGCAACTTTAGGGCCAAGATTGTTATACAAATGTTTAGATATTGCCGGAAACGACCATCCCATAGATGTTAATCCATAAGAAGGGCTAAATAAATTATAAGCTTTCGAAGCATCGTCATCCCATCTGGAAGTCCATCCCATTACCGCTTTCGTATACGGCTGACGCAAGGCTTCAAGGTTCATCTGGATATTGTGCAGCCCTTTCCAAGTAGAGTTGGTATTTGACGCACCCCATTCGTCTACATTGTAACTACTCAATTCAGTAACAAACAATGAAAGGGGAGATCCAGGATTATTATTGATTCCTGCGGTGGCTTTTGTCACTTCTGCAACCCAATCCCAGCCCGCTTCGTTGGGATGCCACTCATTGTATTGTGTATTTTTAAAAAAACTATAGTTATGTGCGACAAGAAATCCAGCGTTATTTTTTACCAAAGGAATGAGCTTGTTCCAACAATTCGCATCCATAAATGACATCGCATTTGCACCAAGCTTGATGGTTGGATCGACAGCTTTTAACAGGGGTGCTATTTCATTGAATATTCCCGCATACAGATCATAAAATTGCGATTGCAGTATTCCCGTATTCCTCATTTCCAGATCGTCTTCATTGCCTATTTCCCAATATTTAACACCGTATCCTTTGGTAATGTTGGCATATCGAACGAAATCTACAGCCGCCTGGATCACTTGTGCGCGTGTCATATTATCAGTGCCATTTTTTGCATAAATAGCCTGAATGCCAATGATTACGACCGGTTCGGCGCCAGCAGCTTTAGTTTTCGCTACAAATTCATCGAAATCGAATTCCGGTTGCGTTGTCCAGGTATTGGGAATGCGTGTCACGAAATTCAAAAAATGAGCGTTTGGATCGTGAATTCCAATATCGAATATCGCAGGATTATTTTTATTAAAATGAATTTTATTTCCGGTCATGCCTTCAGGCCATCTCATCGTTTTAGGGCCAACGTCGCTTATTACGGCTTGTGTTATTGCACCATCTTTCCATGCATTGCTTGAAAAGCCAACGGCATTGTCTGCATTTGAATTACCTCCGATTTGAGGGATGGTAACGGTAAGCGATTGCCCTCCAGTAGTCACCACTGGGACTTGAGCAGTATCGCCGCCGCTACTGCCGCTGCCACAAGCGGCAAGGGTGAATGCAATCAAGATCATCAACAAATTTTTCATAGGTCTCTCAAAGGAATGCTGCGATTTTGTGGGTGCTTTGTGAAGGTTTTGTAATCTGAGTTTAATTGACCCGAAGAAGCGCGTTCATCGGTGGGCGGCACGTCTTTCGCGCTGTGTACTACTCGATGAACTCTGGCGCAGCTATGGTTTTACCGATCATGAATGCATCGGCAACGATGCGTAGCGGAGAAAAATCGGCGTCCGATTTTCCTGTGCGGACGAGCTGGTAAAAATGCGCATATAGCCCAGCGTACTCGGACTCCTTTTCCTGGAGGACGAGCTTGCCGTCGATCTCTAGGATGGTGCCACCCATGTGCAGCGCCATCGTTTCGCCAGCCGTCGACTCCGCGAAAATGCTCCAGGTTTGTAGATCTTTCTGCAGGAAATCGAATTCGGCACGAATGGGGAGACCTCGTTCCGTCATCATGTCGAGCTCCGCGCTAATCGGTGCTGCGCAATTGAGCGGCACATGGAGATCAGCCTTTTGAACCAGTACCGTGTCTTTAATAATCTGCGTCAGTATTGATAGTGCGTTGATTCCGGGATCGAATACGCCCATTCCGCCAGCGGTAAAAATCCACTTCTGTCCCGGATGCCATTGCCGCACATTTTCCTTCCAGACGATGCGCAAAGACGTCAAAGTGCGCTGCGCAATCCATTCACGCGTCGTTTCCACTGCCGGCGCGAATCGCGAGTGCCAGCTCGCTAGAAGCGAGACGCCGTTTGCCAGTGCCATATTTTTGATCGTTTCGGCTTCGTCTATCGTCGCCGCGGGCGGTTTCTCCAAGAATACGTGTTTGCCGGCAGCAATGGCTTCCATTGCGAGTGCCCTACGGATCTGCGGCGGCGTACAGATTGCCACCACCTCGATTTCGGGATGCATCTTCAGCATCTCATTGAGTGTTGAATAGGCGAGCACGTTCGGCGGACGGTCGTGTGGTGAACATCCCGCCACCAGTGTCAGCTTAGGGTTACCGTGTATGGCAGGGATATGCTGATCCACAGCGATCTTGCCGAGGCCGACAAGGCCAATCTTCAATGTGCTAGCGGCGTTTGTTTTTTGATTTTGCATGATGGCTAGGTCAATAATTCGTTCGCCGCGCTGATGAATTTATGCGCACGTTGTTTCAATTCAACGGGCGATAACTGTGGTGTATACAGTGCGGATCCAATACCGAAACCCGTCGCGCCAGCCCGCGCCCATTGTAGCATCGACCCCGGCGTCACACCGCCCACAGGCCATACTACAGTCCCGTGTGGTAGCACCGCTTTCATTGCCAGTAGGCTCGCCATGCCGACCATTTCGGCCGGGAAAATCTTCAAAGCATGCGCGCCAGCCTCGAGTGCCGCGAACGCTTCGCTGGGTGTTGCTACACCCGGCGCGCACAACATGCCCGCGGCACGCGCATGCCGGATCACGGATGGATTGCAATTCGGAGCAACGAACAGTCGACCGCCTACAGCGGCGACGGCATCGACGTTGGCTTCGGTCAGCATTGTACCGCCGCCGACGATGGCTCCCTCCGGTGCCATGCGCACGAGGGCCTCAATTGCTTCCAGCGCGCCGGGTCGGTTCAAGGGTACTTCGAGCAAGCGGAATCCCGCATCGAACAAGATAGCGCCAACGGTCGGCACTTCGGCCGCGGTCAGACCGCGCAGGATGGCGACGAGCGGCAGTCCGGTGTACTCAGCGAGCATGAAAATTTCCTTGGGTTTGTACGCCTACAAAAATACGCGACAGCGCCGCGCAATAGACATCGTGTGGATCCATGATTTTGACTGCGATATTAAAGAGCGACGCAGCGCGTGCATAGCGTTGTACTAGCGCGTCCGAGCCGATCAGCGTGATCGATTCGCATACCGTATCACTGTCCTGTGCACCGACGAATTCAGTCCCGATCAATAGGCCACTGACAAAAGCACGCGCCTTCGTCGCAGGCATGGCGCCGCTAACAACACGTGCGCGTACCGAGAACAATGCGTTTGTTAAGGTAAGACGTTTGCGCGCAAACACGATACCCGCATCGAAATCCGCCATGTCTTCATGCTCGACACCCACGCGAAGTAGGGATGACAAAGTGCCTTCGCGCGACAGCATGGCAAACATTTCTCCGGTCATGTAGGTCGACCAGTGCGCCATGCGGCCAGAATTGATGTACACCCATTTACTGTGGGTGCCTGGCAATACGACCCAACCACTGCCATGACCGAGCGCAAGTGCGCCGAGCAGTTGCGTTTCTTCGCCTCGCATCACGTCGATTTCGTGGTCGGCATAATAGTAACCCGGTACGATAAAACAGCTTTCACCAGCGGCGAGATCCTGCAAGGGTGACAGCGAACGCGGCAAATCACCTAATGAAACGTGGTTGCCGAGATAGGCTACTTCCTGCCAGCCTTGCGCGCTGCCGACCATGCCGGACATCACGACGGGAATGTCGGGTGAGACACCCAGCTGCGTGCGTAGTGCGTTAAGCGATGCTGCGAACTGACCGTTTTCGGCGAGGATGCCGCGATCATCTTCATGCCGGAGTAGACGCGAGCCAGATGCAGTGACAAGATAGGCGCGACGATTAGTGCTTCCCCAATCGATACCGAGTAGCTGTTCAGTCATATTGAATTACCTCAATTCTACACGTCAGACGCTTACCATTCGGCGACGCTGCCGTCGGCATGATGCCAGAGCGGATTGCGCCAGTCCGGGGCGTTTTTGCTGGCGGCAATCACTACATCTTCGTCGATCTCGACACCAAGACCCGGCTTCCTCAGCGGCGCAAAATAGCCGTCGCGGATGCGGAAGTCTTCGCGGTTGACGACATAGTCGAGTAGTTCGGCACCCTGGTTGTAGTGTATTCCCATGCTCTGCTCTTGCAATACCGCGTTGTAGGACACGAAATCGACCTGTAGGCAGGCTGCCAGCGCGATAGGGCCAAGCGGGCAATGTGGCGCGAACGCCACGTCGTAGGCTTCGGCCATTGAAGCGATCTTCAAGCATTCGGTAATGCCGCCTGCGTGTGATAGGTCTGGCTGCGCGATGGCAATACCACCGTCTGAAAAAACACGCTTGAACTCAAAGCGTGAGAACATGCGTTCTCCCGCAGCCAGTGGGATAGAGGTTGTCTCGGCAAGACGGCGATAATATTCGGCTTGTTCAGCGAGCACGGGTTCCTCGACGAACAGTGGGCGGAACGGTTCAAGTTCGCGCAACAGTACTTTGGCCATAGGCGCGGCAACTCGGCCATGAAAGTCGATCCCGAATTCGATGGTGCTGCCGAAGGTTTCGCGGATTTCGGCAATCCGCGACACCGCCTTATCGACTTTGTTCGCAGAGTCGATGATGCCGAGTTCTTCGGTGCCATTCATCTTGAAGGTGTCGAAGCCAATCTCCATCAGCGTGCGAATCCCGGTAATGACATCTGCGGGACGATCGCCACCGACCCAGCTGTAGGCTTTCATACGATCGCGCACTAGGCCGCCGAGCAGTTCGTAGACCGGTACGCCGAGTGCCTTACCCTTGATGTCCCACAATGCGTGGTCGATGCCAGCAATTGCGCTCATCAATATCGGTCCGCCACGGTAAAAACCCCCGCGATACATGGTTTGCCAGAGGTCGTTGATGCGCATCGGGTTCTGTCCGATAACATAGTGAGATAGTTCATGCACGGCCGCTTCCACTGTACGAGCTTTTCCTTCAATAACAGGTTCGCCCCAGCCGACAATGCCTTCGTCGGTCTCGATTTTTAGGAACAGCCAGCGAGGTGCAACACGGTAGGTGGTGAGTTTAGTAATTCTCATAATGCCTGACTGAAAAAAGGGAACTGGGCAAGTTTACCGCCACGCCTTTAAAACGACCTATGAATAAAGCGCGAAAACATATACAAACTTTGCGTATCTTCACGTAAAGTTTATTGGCAATGTCCGGTTTGAAGTGATTGTCTTCGAGTAGAACCCTGGGTAAGCATGGTTACCTATATTCCATTGATATAAGTTTGGCGAAAACTCACATAACTGTTCTCGCTCCGACTCACCTACCATCACACGCTGTAGTGATTTGCCGATTGGCACCATCCCGCAACAATAGAACTTACGCAAAACAGACGCTGGCGTTGTTGTGTTCGCCTTGTCGTACTAAAGTACGGCCTTCGGCTCCACGCCCCCGACTCAAGCATTCGAGGGCAGGCTCTAGCCAGCGCAATTTTGCGTAAGTCCTAAATATAAAAGGAGTACAACTATGCGGAAAGTTTTTGTTCTAGGATATGCGTGGCATCATTTGGTGCTGACGGTGTTGATTGCAATGATGTCCTTGCAGGTACATGCTGGCAACGGACGTGAGCGCCTGTCGCTCGACCACGACTGGCGTTTCCATCTAGGTGATATCGTCACGCCGGCGCCGACCACGCATGACGAGACCTATAATGCCACCAAGGCTGGGAATGCCCGCGGTGCGGCGGCCATTGGGTTCAAGGATTCGGACTGGCGCAAGCTCGACCTGCCGCACGACTGGATGGTTGAAGGTCCGTTCGACGAACATGCCAATATTGCGCAAGGATATCGCCAGCGCGGTATTGGTTGGTATCGTCGTACACTGATTTTGTCAGAGAGCGATAAGGGTCGGCATGTCGAACTCGAATTCGATGCCATCGCTACCCACGCTACAGTTTGGGTGAATGGTAATCTGGTCAATCGCAACTGGTCTGGTTACAACGAAATCCGCATTGACGTTACTCCCTACCTTACCTACGGGACCAAGAATCCTAATACCATCGCCATCCGGGTTGATGCCGACGCGATGGAGGGGTGGTGGTATGAAGGTGCCGGCATGTATCGTCACACGTGGTTAATTAAGACCAATGCCGTGCACGTCGTTCCAGATGGAATGAAGGTCACGCCGCAACAGCTCGACACCAATGCGTGGCAGATTCCTACCGCCATCACACTCGATAACGATGGCAAGCAGGCCGCGCGCGTCGAAGTCGAAGTGACCGTCACCGACCCCGATGGCAAGCAGATCGCACAACGCACTACATCGGTCAATGTGCCAGTGCTGACGCAAGTGACGGCGCAGTTGCCAATCAAAATCCAGCGCCCACAACTGTGGACATTGGCAAAGACAAATCTTTATCGTGTGAGCGCCATTGTACGGCGGGGCGGCAAGGTGCTAGACCAGATTGCGCTCAATACGGGCTTTCGCACGATCCGCTTCGATGCCACGAAGGGTCTTTTTGTGAATGGCGAACACGTCAAACTGCAAGGGGTCTGTATCCATCAGGATCACGCCGGTGTCGGTGTTGCCATCCCTGATGCGATCTGGGAATATCGCTTGCGCCGCCTGAAGGAGTTAGGTGCAAATGCGATCCGCTTCTCGCACAATGCACCGGCTGCCGAAGTGCTCGACATGGTTGATCGCATGGGTTTTTTGGTCATGGATGAGAATCGCAACTTCAATCCGTCGCCGGACTACATGCGTCAGTTCGAGTGGATGCTCAAGCGCGACCGCCATCATCCTTCCGTGATTTTGTGGTCGGTATTTAATGAAGAGCCGATGCAGGCGACTGAGGCCGGCTACGAAATGGCACGCCGTATGGTCGCCACGGCAAAGGCACTCGATGGCACGCGACCGACGACGGCCGCGATGAACGGCGGCTTTCTTACGCCCCTCAATGTCTCCCATGCAGTCGATGTCGTCGGCGCAAATTACAACGTGCCGGAATACGATAAATTTCACGCAGCGTATCCAGATAAGCCTTTCACCAGTTCGGAAGATACCTCGGCCTTCATGACGCGTGGCGAGTTCGCAACGGATGAGGTACGCCATTTTTCAACCAGCTACGATGACGATTTTACGCCATGGGGCAACAGCCATCGGGATGCGTGGCAGGCGATTGCTACACGCGATTTCGTTGCAGGTGGTTTCATCTGGACCGGCTTTGACTATCACGGCGAGCCAACACCGTTCAAGTGGCCCTCGGTCGGTTCTAGCTTTGGCATTATGGATATCAATGGCTTTCCTAAGGCCGCGTTTTACCTGCACCAGACGCAGTGGGTCAAAGATCGGCCGCTGCTGTATATCGCGCCACACTGGAACTGGTCAGGTAAGGAAGGGCAGGAGATTCGCGTGATGGTGATGAGCAATGCCGAACGTGTGAAGCTCTTGCTCAATGGACGCGAAATCGGCGAGCAGGCGGTTGACAATTACCGCATGAATTTTTTCAAGGTGGCCTATGCGCCTGGCAAGCTGGAGGCCATCGCTTACAGCAATGGCAAGGAAGTGATGCGCACCAGCGTAGAGACCACCGGTGCTGCCGTGGCAATTGAGCTTGTGCCAGATCGTTCAGTAATGACTGGCGATGGCCGTGATGCCATGCCGGTCACAGTTCGCGCAGTCGATACTGAAGGACGTGTCGTACCAGTTGAAAGTCTTGAGGTGCGCTTTGATGTTAGCGGTGCTGGCCGTTTACTTGGGCACGGCAATGGCGATCCGACTTCGCATGAAGATGAACAAGGTAAGACGCGCAAGCTGTTTAATGGGTTGGCGCAACTGATCGTGCAAAGTAAGCCGGAAAGTCAAGGTAGTATCGTGATCAGTGTGACCGCTACAGGCATGAAATCCGCGACACTTACCATCCCCATTCAGAATTGAAATGAGTAGCAGAGCAAAAGGCAGCGACGGCGTGTCGCACGAGCGAGATGCTCATCTTATTAGCAATCGGCGCAGATCGCCGTGACAGAAAGGATCTAGATATGCAAGTAGACGTAATGTCTCTAGCACTGCGCCAACAGGCGGCACTGGGTGAAGGACTCGTGTGGGATCAATCTCGCCAGTGCTGGTGGTGGACTGATATCGAGGCTGCCATGGTTTATTGCTGGGATGGTGTAAATTCGCTTCAGAGTTGGCGTGCGCCGGACCGAGTGGGTTCACTGGTTCTATGTCAGTCGGGGGCTTTGTTACTGGGCATGTCCAAGCGCATTGGCTTAGCGCGTAAGCCTAGTGAAGGCGACGCATTGGAAGTGGAATTTTTAGCTGCAGTGGATTCGGCCGAACCGCGCACGCGCATCAATGATGGAAGAGTTGATCGTGCAGGCAACTACGTCTTTGGGACGCTCAATGAATCGACAGATCGGCGTCCAATCGGTAGCTTCTATCAGTTTTCCCGTCGTTTTGGCTTGCGCCGCCTGGCATTGCCTGCAGTTTCGATTGCCAATAGTATTTGCTTTAGTCCAGACGGTGCGACCATGTACTTCAGCGACACCCTGCAAG
Organism: Oxalobacteraceae bacterium; assembly: GCA_023259175.1. Lineage (GTDB taxonomy): Bacteria > Pseudomonadota > Gammaproteobacteria > Burkholderiales > Burkholderiaceae_D > Undibacterium. The sequence continues at coordinate 30,781 of JAHFQV010000021.1, forward strand.
GCATAATTCAGCAATGCGATTACGATGCTGTTTCGGCCAAGGTGAGTCGGATCCGCCACTTCGCTCGGCCAGATATTTTGCAGGCGGCACCGGATGGCGCAATTGTGGACCGCGAGGGTTGCGTGTGGAATGCCGAGTGGGGTAGTGGCACGCTGGCACGGTATAATGTGCGCGGCGAATTACTGATGCGGGTAGCGCTGCCAGTTCCACAGCCGACTTGTCCGGCCATCGGTGGCGCACAGCTTAACAGGCTACTGGTTACTAGTGCACGTTGTGATCTGGATCGAGATGATTTGGCACGTTGGCCATTGTCGGGCAGCGTGTTTGGCTGTATGTTAGAACAGCCATTAGGCTTGGAAGATGCACTGTTCAATGACATTGAATCGGACAATGAACTTTCTATTTAAAAAACGACGTGAGCAAGTATAAGCGTCTACTACTTGCCATACCTCGGTGGATAGTGGTACATGTGCTGAACGCTTGACTGAAGGTGTGTCACGTCATTTGCCTCGACTTTTTGGAGTTATCATGCATTTGCCCAGTTCTGACCGCTTCGTGCGTGCGCATTTGAAGACCCGTCACCTAGTGCTATTAGTTGAACTGGGTCGTCATAAGTCAATTTTACACGCGGCCGTAGCAGCCAATATGACGCAGCCAGGTGCATCTAAGCTGTTGGCTGAACTTGAATATGCGCTCGGTGTACAGCTATTTGAACGAGTTGCCCGCGGCATTGTACCGACCTGGTATGGTGAGGTAATGATACGGCGCGCCGGATCCGCTTTAGCCGAGCTCGACGCGGCTCATCAGGAAGTGATGGAGCTAGTATCAGGGCTGTCCGGGCGGGTCGCAATCGGGAGTGTAATGACACCGTCAACACGGCTGCTTCCGGACGCGGTAAACTTGCTTAAGCAGCGCCACGCGCGACTACATGTTTCGATTGTGGTTGAGACCAGTAAGCTTCTATTGCAGCGTCTACGTGCTGGTGAACTGGACATGGTGATTGGTCGCGTACTGGACGGAAACTCACCCGATAGCTTGAATTTTGAGCCGCTCACCGATGAACCGCACAGCTTGATCGCGCGCGCCGGACATCCGTTGGCGCAGCACGAAAAACTAGGTTTGGCTGAATTGGCGGAGCAAGCCTGGATAGTGCCACCCGCCGGCAGCGTACTGCGTGACCGTTTGACGGCACTGTTCCTCGGGCAAGGTCTCGATCTTCCGAGTGAAACTGTAGAAACCATGTCGCTACCAGTTACCACCAGTTTGTTGATCGGGAGTGACATGGTGGCGGCGTTACCAGAGGAGCCAGTACGTACCTGGCTCGATGCCGGTTTGCTGACCGTGTTGCCGATTGACCTAGGTTTGCGGATGGACGTGTATGGCATCATTACTCGTCGCCAGCACCAACTTTCGCCGGGCGCGCAGGCGATGCTCAATGCACTGCACCAAATTTCGCTTAGATGTGATGGAACAAAGCTCGCAAATGAGGATTAGTGTATTGAACCGAGATTTTCCATTAGGCGCACCTGCGGCGCTATTTGTGCGTTGACGGCGCATTTTCGGCCATTTTTGTTGCTCTTCGTTGCCAATAGCTAGCTATTGGCGCCTCATTCGCAGCAAAACTGTCTCGAAAAGTGCATCCGTCATCATCACAAATCCTAATGGAAAATCTCGGTTGAAACTAAATTCTTAGATGTAGGCGCTGATAATTTATATGTCATTAAGCCATGGATTTTAGGTTGATGCAGACTTTGGAATAGCCAGTGTTGTAGTTGCCGGCTCATAAATCAAAAAACCGTTGAATTTTGGATGAGCTCCGACATCAGAAATTTTCCTAAATTGACACACAAAATGATGGAATCGACGCATGCAATTGAATGCCGAAAAAATTCGAATCCGACTCAAGCAACTCCAGTTGAAGGAACATGATTTCAGCGCAGCTTTGACCAGTGTTCAAATCGAAGTGGTCGCGGAAACCGGGTCAACCAATACCGACCTGATGCGGCGCGCGCAGACTTTGGCTGGCCCCGTGCTCTTGGTGGCGCTGCATCAGACTGCTGGACGTGGCCGGGCAGGACGGACTTGGCATTCCGAAGCCGGGGCGGTGTTGACCTTTTCTTTGGCTTGGCATTTTTCATTGACGGCGCAGCAGTTGATGGGGCTACCTTTGGTGGTGGGTTTGGCGGTGGCAGAAACTTTGCGCGAAATGGGTGTGCCAGTGTCGCTTAAGTGGCCCAATGATATTTTGAAAGATGGAAAAAAATTAGGCGGCATTTTGCTGGAATCCTGTCCTGGTGCTGAGGGAGGAAGCTGGGCGGTGATCGGTATTGGGCTCAATCTCTCGGTGCCGGACGCACTGGAAGCGCGTATTGGGCAAGCGGTCGCAGACGCGCTCTGGCTGGCACAAATGGATAGAAATCATTTACTTGCCGCCTTGACTCATGCGCTACAGGTGCGCCTTGCTTATTTTGAACAAGTCGGTTTTGCGGGGTTTGTGGCACGTTGGAATCATTTACATGCGTTTGCGAATCAAGTCGTGACGGTGCAGGATCAAGGCCGCGTACTGCAGCAGGGCGTGGCCTTAGGGGTTGATGACAGTGCTTGTTTGTTGTTGCAGACGGAAACCGGACTGGCGCGGGTACATGCCGGGGATGTTTCGCTACGGCTTGTGGGGTAAAATGAGATTTTTCTCGCCGCGCTGAAACTACAATGCGCTGAAACCACGATGTTGCTATTGATCGATGTTGGTAATACCCGCATTAAATGGGCCTATCATGCACAGGAAGTTAGCGCTGCCTCGACCTTGCGTGACAGCGGCTCTTTGCGTGAAGCTGTGCTGGGTGAAATTGATCGTGTGGATGTCGCTCAACTGGCACTTTTGCTGCCGTTTGCACAGATTGAACGCGTATTGATTTCTAATGTGGCGGGTGCCGATCTGCAAGCCCAGCTCGAAGCGCTCTTGCTAACGCGTTACCCAGAGGCCGCGATACGACAATTTCACGCGCTGCCTTCTTGTGCCGGTTTGCAAAATTGCTACCAATATCCCGAAAAGCTGGGCAGCGATCGTTTTGCCTCGAGCATCGCTGCGCGGCATTTGTTTCCAGAAAAAGCCTTGATTGTGGCGACCTGCGGGACGGCAACGACCATCGATTGTGTGTCGGCACAAGCGCAATTTTTGGGCGGTATGATACTGCCAGGATTGCAAACGATGGCCAGTTCTTTGGCGCGTAATACTGCCCAGCTACCCGAAATTTTGCAAGGCTTTGTTCAGACTTCAGTGCCAACGGCATTTGCTTTAGAAACCCAGCAAGCGATCCGGAGCGGCTGTATTTTGGCGCAGACGGGGGCGATTCATGCAGCGCTCAAACAAATGGCAGAACTTAGCGGCGAAGTTCCGATTTTGCTCATTTCAGGTGGGGCGGCGGCTTATTTGAAATCCTCGCTGGATACTTCATTGTGCGACCGCCTAGAACACATCGACAATTTAGTGTTAATGGGTCTTTTAGTCGTGGCACAATACGGCGAAACCGATGTAGCCGCTTCGTCCGCCATTTTCTCCTAACCGCCTTGCCAATCACTGAGATAGAAAAACTTTATGTTGCGTTTCTTTTTTTGGATTTTATTGATTATCAATGCGGCCTTGGCGGCTGCTTTTTTCGGTGTGTTCGACCATTTTTTTGCGGATTTTTCACAAGAAAAACATGAGCCTGAACGCTTGAAACAGGAAAAAAATCCCGAGCGTATGCAAATTTTGTCGGCCAGTTCCGCCCAAGCGATCTTGGATGCGCAAGTGAAAAAAGCGCAAGCACCGATCGCATGCTGGGAGGCGGGAAATTTCAATGCGGCGGACAGTAAAGTTTTTGAAGATCGCCTTAAATCTTTGGCTTTAGCTTCAAGGCAAACGCGTGCAGAAATCGCAGAAGTGGCCACGAATATGGTGTACTTGCCTTCCTTCGGTAGTAAAGATGCGGCGGACAAAAAAGTCGTCCAACTTAAAAAATTAGGCATCGAAGATATGTACGTGGTGCAGGATCAATCCCCACTCAAATGGGGCATCTCACTGGGCGTATTTAAAACACCGGATGCGGCCAAGGCTTACCTAGCAAGTCTGGTCAAAAAAGGATTGAAAGAGGCGCGGATTGCCCCGCGCGCCGTGAGCGCTGCGAAGATGGTGTATCGTTTTCAAAATATCACGCCCGAAGAAAAAGCAGCGATAGAACAAGCACGCGCCAATTTTGCCAGTGTCGAAACACATGAGTGCAAAATGAAAGCCGAAGAGCCGCTGGCAAAATAGTTTGTGCTCCTTTGTGCTCATTTGCGTTCACCATTCGAAAGTAAAACATGCAAGCTGCATTTCATCTACAGCGTGGATCGACCCCTATTTTGGTGTCGATGCCGCATGTGGGAACCCATATTCCCGAGCGCATAGCGCAGCAACTTCTTCCTATCGCGCAGCAAAAAGCCGATACCGACTGGCATTTGCCTTTGCTCTACGATATGTTATCTGAGATGGGAATCTCCACCGTGCAGGCCACCCATTCACGTTACGTGATCGACCTTAATCGCCCTAAGGATGATGTCAACCTGTATCCGGGACAGGACACCACGGGTTTGTGTCCACTCGATACCTTTGCTAAAGAAGCTTTGTATCGTGCGGGGAAAGAACCGAACGCGGCCGAGGTAAATCAGCGCGTAAGCGACCACTGGCAGGCCTATCACGATACTTTGGAACAGGAATTGCAGCGCATCCGCGCCGAGCACGGCATTGCCATTTTATGGGATGCACATTCGATTGCGTCCCATGTGCCGCGTTTTTTTCAAGGCCGTTTGCCCGATCTTAATTTTGGTACAGCGAACGGAAATGCCTGCGCCGATTCTTTACAGACCGCACTCGCGCATTGTTTAGAAAATGCTGCGAGCGCCAATCCCGACTCAGCCTACACCCATGTTTTTAACGGACGATTTAAAGGTGGGTATATCACGCGCCATTACGGTCAGCCGCAAGCGAATATTCACGCCGTACAATTGGAGATGAGCCAATGCGTGTACATGGACGAGGCCGCGCCCTATGCTTATCGCCCTGATCTGGCGCAGAAGGTACAGCCACTATTACGCACGCTTTTACAAACTTGCCAAACTTGGGCAAATGCGTGGAAAAAAGAAAACGGGACAGTGCTATGACATCGAACGAAAATTCCAGCCTGTTTGCACAACATATTTTGTTCTCGGACGGCTGGGCCAATAATGTGCGTCTGCATTGGGATAGCACAGGCAATATTTCTCAAATCGAGCGTGATGCCCAAGCGGGCGCGTTTGAAAAACAGCAGACTTATGTACTGCCAGGGATGACCAATCTGCACTCGCATGCCTTCCAAAGAGCGATGGCCGGCATGACAGAAATAGCCGGTGAGGGACCCGATAGCTTTTGGACTTGGCGCGACCTGATGTATCGTTTTGCGCTGGCCATCACGCCTGAGCAAATTCACGCGATTGCTGCGCAACTTTATACCGAATGTTTGCGTCACGGATATACCTCGGTCTGTGAATTTCATTACCTGCATCGGGCGGAAAATGGCGCGTTCTATGACAACCCAGCCGAGATGTCGGAACAGGTCATCGCCGCGGCGAATGTCACGGGAATGGGGCTCTCTATGCTGCCCGTTCTGTACAGTTACGCCGATTTCAATGAGCAGCCATTACGCGATGATCAGCGACGTTTCAAAACCGATGTGGCCTCGATTTTAGATTTAATTCACGCGCTAGAAAAACAGCGCAATGGGCAAATCGAAATTGGCGTGGCACCGCATTCTTTGCGGGCGGCCAGCATAGCGCAAATTCGTGAACTGGTGGGCGCTTTGCCCGCCAATCGACCGATCCATATTCACATCGCCGAACAGCAGCGTGAGGTGCAAGCTTGTTTAGCGGCGACTGGGCAGCGCCCGGTTGAATTACTGCTCGCCACGCAAGCGGTCGATGCGCGTTGGTGTTTGGTGCATGCAACTCATTTGACGGAACAGGAAGTCAAAGGCATGGCGACATCCGGTGCCGTGGCGGGGATTTGTACTAGCACCGAAGGTAATTTAGGTGATGGCTTTTTTGAGCTGCCCGATTACATCGCGCAAGGCGGTTATTTGGGAATAGGCACCGATAGCCATGTTTCGCAAAGCGTCGTCGAAGAAATTCGTTGGCTAGAATATGGACAACGTTTGCGCACACAAAAACGTAACGTCGCCAGTCTTCCTGGGCAAAGACGGGTGGCGGACTTTTTGTGGCAGGCCTGCCTACAAGGTGGGGCGCGCGCCTCGGGACGTGCTGTGGGGGAAGTAGCTTTGCATAAACGCGCTGATCTTTTAATTCTCGATGATCAGCACCCTAATCTGCAAGATCTGCCCTCGGCGCAAGTATTGAGTAGTTTGATCTTTTCGGGGAACGATAGAATGATACGCGATGTCATAGTCGGTGGTCGTTGCGTTGTGCGGGAGGGTCGCCATGTTCTGCAAGATCAAGTGCAAACACAATTCGTCAATTGTATGCGACAACTACGTACATTGGCTTAGCTAAACTCGATTCAATCATAAAGAAAGTAAATATCGAATGAAATTACAAAAACAACTGCAAACGGGCTTAAGTGCCGGCCTAAGTGCGAGTTTGACCGCCACGGCCTTGTTTCTGGGCCTCTCTGGCTCAGCAGGTGCACTTGCAATAAGCAGCGCCGAAACGCCCAAGCAAAGCGTGGACAGTAAAAACTTAGCGCTAAGACTCACGCAATTAGAGGCCTTATTAGCCGAACATTGGGAGTACGGCTTAAGACATAACCCCGAGTACGCTTCTATGTTGGGTGACAAACGTTTTAACGATCAATTGCACGCGTTTTCGCAAGCCTCGATTGATGCCGATCACAAAGCCAGCCGTGAATTTCTGAAACGTTTCAAAGCCATCGACAGTCGCGGTTTTAGCGTTCAAGAAAAGCTCAATAAAGACTTGATGGTACGTCAATTGCAGGAAGAGTCTGAAGGCGAAAAATTCAAATCTTGGGAGATGCCGGTATTTCAAAATTCGGGACTTCATTTGGATTTGCCAGAGTTAGTGGGCATGCTCAGTTTTAGTTCCGTCAAGGATTACGACGACTACATCGCACGCTTAAAACAAGTGCCGCGTTTGTTTGATCAAACGATGCTACAAATGCGTAAAGGCATGCACGACAAGATCATGCCGCCGGCGTTCTTGTTGCCTAAAATTGCCAAGCAATGCGATAGTTTAGTCGCACTTGGTTTGGATGACTCACCATTTGCTAAGCCCGTAAAACAATTCCCCGAAGGTTTTTCTGAAGTCGATCAAAAACGGCTTCGTGCCGCCGTCTTGGATGCGGTGAAAAATCAGGTCCTGCCAAGCTATCAGAAATTCGCAAAATTCGTTGCGCAGGAATACGCGCCGCTAGGGCGAAAAGACGTGGGTTTGTGGTCATTGCCTTCGGGTGAAGCGCGTTACCGTTATCAGGCAAAGACTCAAACAACGACCAACAAAACACCGGAAGAGATTCATCAAATTGGCCTTAAAGAAGTCGCGAGAATTGAAGCCCAAATGCTAGAAACGGCCAAAAAAATAGGCTTTGCAGATCTCAAATCCTTCAATGCTTCTTTAGAAAAAAATTCAGCGGTGCATCCAAAATCTCGCCAAGAAATTCTGGATTTGTATAACAAGTACACCGACCAAATGTACACCAAAATCCCGCAATTGTTTGGTCGCCTTCCCAAGGCAAAAGTGACGATCATGCAGGTAGAAGAGTATCGTGAAAAAGAAGCACCGGGCGCATCTTATAACGAAGGTGCTCCCGATGGCTCACGTCCCGGGCATGTCATGGTCAACACGGGTGACTTTGAAAATCGCCTGACTTTGTCGATAGAAAGTACGGCATTGCATGAAGGTGTGCCGGGACATCATATGCAAATTTCGATTGCACAGGAATTAGAAGGCATACCGATTTTCCGTCGCCAAGGTGGAAATAACGCCTATGTCGAAGGTTGGGCTTTGTATTCGGAACGCTTGGGTGAAGAGCTAGGATTCTATCAGGACCCATATAGCTATTACGGCCATTTGCAAGATGAAATGCTGCGTGCGATTCGTCTTGTAGTGGACACAGGTTTGCATTATAAAAAATGGAGTCGCCAACAAGTCGTCGATTTTTTCCGTGACCATTCCGGTATCGAAGAAGTCGAAATTCAAAGTGAAACCGATCGTTACATCGTCTGGCCTGGTCAGGCACTTGGTTACAAAATGGGACAGCTTAAAATTCTAGAATTGCGTGACTATGCCACCAAGAGCTTAGGTGCGAAATTTGACATACGCGCATTCCATGATGAGATTTTAGGCGCAGGCGCTTTACCTTTAGACATCTTGGAAACGCGCATCCATAGCTGGGTTGCAGCGCAAAAATAGTGCTATGGCTATTGCGTTCGAGCGTAATTTGAAAAAGACACGCGCATCTGTGGTTTAAATGCTCGTGTCATTTTTTTAAATGCAGAGAATAAATTTGCATTCTCGAAATTAGCACGTAGAATCAAAAGCACACGCGGCGAGATTATTCCTTACAAGGAGTCAAGATGAGTGCCTTTGCGATGCCAGTTTATATGTTGGATTTTACGCCCAAGACCATTTCCTCTTTACTATCCGAAAGTGCGATCGACGGTTCGGCCGTTGAACTGGACGTGTACGATCGCAACAATTTGGAAGTCAAGCTTAGCGCGAGTGGACAAAGGCTGGCGATGGATCCCGATTTATTTCGTATCACCACAGAACATAATGGAGCCACCAATGTGCATGATTGGAATTTCACAATCATTCGCGAATCGGCCGATCGTAGTCGCAAGAAAAAATGAGCGGCGTAGCGTGTTCTTTGTCTGATTTTTTTGCAGGGGAGGGATTATCCCTGCCAAGTTCGTTGTAAGCCTGTGTCGGTGTGTATCCATCCGCCGCGACTATTTGCGCGAAAATAGAAACCAACCCCGCCTTGTCGGAAACTCTGTATCAAATCCCCTAGGACTTCCTCATGCAAATGCGCGATGCGTATGTCGGCGGCACGGCCTTCCAAGTGGAGGGATTTTCGCGCCGCTGGAATTCCATCTTCGCGTAATTTTTGATTGGTTTCAGGCGTGCGGTAGGCCGATAAAATTTCCAGCGGTTTGTTCATGCCAAATCGCTCGATAAATGCCTGGGTCGCCCACAAAGTTTCTAATAATTTCGGATCGATAGGCACGGTTTTGTTGACCTGGGTGTCGCGTAAGAAATGACAGATTTCTTGGTAGGCTGAGTCAAGCATATCGCCATCTTTCCAATACAAAATCTGGATGCGCTCCGAACTACTCGGGCGGATTAAATTGAGCGTGCGCGGTTTGAGCCAAAATTCTAAATCCAATGCTTGTGCATCAAATAAATCAGGTGGCGGTGTAAACGCTGGTGCAGCAGATTTGCCCGCGCTGCTTTGCTGAGCATAATTAAAACGGGGAGTAAGAAAAAGGCCGCTGGCCGCGAGTAAGAGCGATTTTTTTAAGAGCTTACGTCGTGTCAGCATAGTGGTATTCGGGCGCAAAGTGCGGGTAGAAGCGATGCGGGCATTTTACACCAGTAAAAACGCCAAGCACATGCATCTGCCGCCAGTGCGTCATGGAAAACCTAGGGAAACGCGGATTTATTCGGTATGCGCGTTCGAGCCCAAAATGGGATGAGTTTGGTAGCAACATTTCCGAAGCTTGGCTGGTGCCAAGCAAGGGAATTTGCTGCCAAAATCGCCCATTTTGAGCCGAACCCGGAGGGAAACTCCATTTTTTCGTTTGAACAAGGTCGAAAATTCAGGTTCTTAAAAAAATGGTGTTTCGCGCTTATCGAATAAATCCGCGTTTCCCTAGTAGTCACCGAGCTTCGTGAAGCAAAACAAGTTTAGTGGCACAATAGGCGACACCTTCAATTTTCTTTTTTATCTCATGTTATCAGCTGCCCAGATTGCACAATTTGATCACGATGGTTATTTGGTTTTGCCTGCTTTGAGTGACGCACACTACTGCCAACAAGTGCTTGCTTTTGCGCAGCAGGAATTAGATGCCGAGCATACACCGATTGAATACGAGGCCGACACGCGCTACCCAGGCGCGCCCGCTTCGCTTGATGCCGAAGGCGGACGCACAGCGCGACGTTTGCTGCAGGCTTACCAGCGTTCAGCTTTGTTGTCTGATTGGGCAAAAGGTGCTGTTTTGGGACAGGCGCTAGGTCAGCTTTTAGGGCCGGGTGTGCGTCTTTCGCAATCCCATCACAACTGCATTATGACTAAGCAAGCGCGTTTTTCCAGCCTCACTGGTTGGCATAGGGATAGCCGTTATTGGCACTTTCAACGACCCGAATTAATTACGGCATGGTTAGCGCTGCGTGATGAGCGTGTCGAAAATGGTTGCCTTTTAGTGTTGCCCGGTTCACATCGCTGGGCCATCGAAGCGCATCAATTTGATGCGGCCCAATTCTTGCGCGCCGATTTAGAACAAAATCAGGCCTTACTAAGTACAGCGCAAGCACTTACTCTGAAGCAGGGTGATGTGCTGCTTTTTTCCAGTAATTTATTTCATGCAGCAGGTTGCAATCAAACCGCCGAGACCAAGTTCTCCATGGTCTTTACTTACCGTGCAAAAGATAATCCGCCGCACGAAAATACCCGCTCTTGCGCCCTGCCTGAAATCGAAATAAAAGCATAGAAAGCTGATTGGAGTTTATTTTAATTTTCAGAATCATCAATTACGTCACGTAAAATTGCGTCGACCTCTTGCGTTTCGTGCATACGCGAGAAATGAATCTCGCGTAGCGCACCATTTTCATTATGAAACATATCCACGTAGCGGTGGTTCCAGCGGATTTGTTCGCAGCGATAATATTGGTGCGCGTGTTGGGTTTGGTTAGCGGTTTCGTCCACGCCCGAGACACTCAAAATAAGGGCTGCATCGCGCGCTTTGAGCATCTCTAAAGTTTGCCCAAAGAGCGGACTGTGTTCATCGATCACATGTAACAGCGTCCAGCCTAAAATAAAAATAGGATGCTCTTCGCGCTCTAATCTAAGGTCAAGGATTTTTCGAAACGGACGTTGGTGCGAGGTTTCTTCATCCCATATCAAGCGCAATTTGGCCGATGCTTCACTGATGACGTTTAAGCGTGAATTTGCGATGCGTATCATTAAGGTTGCTTGGCCTTTTTCTGTATGACAAACCGGATGATTCGCAAAAATGATACTGGAACGTGGCCGTGAAAAACGCGCGAAAATTAAGCCCGTCATTAATGCAATACCCGTCATGCCGACGAAGAGTTCTGTGGTCGAGATGAAGTGTCCGTAAATCGTCTGCGGATGCATATCGCCATAACCCACAGTCGCTAAAGTTTCAACGCTAAAAAAGAAAGCGCCAATGAAATTATTGGGCAGCATATTCCCTATCGCTTGATCACCCAGCATATACAGTCCGGCAAAGAAAATATTCACACAGAGGAATAAAAGCGCAAACACGCCGAAAAAAATCGGCCAACTAAAGGTCATCGCGTAGTAGTAAAAATCTTGCCAGAGATGGGTGTGCATGCCATAAGAAATGACATCGCGGCCAGATAAGTGTATGACTCTTTTGTGTTTCTTTTGGGGGCTAGTGGGCATATTTGAATTCGTTTCTGAGGTCGGGATACTTATAGTGTTGTATTTATATTGCACTTACCTTGCATTTTGCTTTGAAAATATGTTTTATCAATATAATTCCCAGGCGGCGCGCATTTTTCGATGCGTTTCGTAAAAACAAAAATTTTACTTAAAACCATAAAACCAAAGGGAGATATTATGAATCAATATTCAGTACCGATCAGCATGCGGGCGCTACCACTACTTAAACGGCTCATTGTCGTCAGTGCGACGCTTAGTCTGGGGCTTGCTGCCTTCAACCTCAGCGCGCAAAGCGCAGCACCGCTCAAAGTCGATGCACAACTCATGCAAACGAGTATAGCGGGCACTTTATCTGAAGGCTTGATTGAAGTGAAGTCCTTGAATCAATCTATCACGCTCGACGAAAACCAAAACTACCTCGACAAGCGTAAGGCCTGGGTTCAGCATTTGCAAACCAATGCAAACCAGGCACAAGCGTCCTTGCTTAAATGGCTCAAAGCAAATCACGTTGAGCATAAAGTTTTTTGGATCAATAACACCATCTATGTCCGTGCATCGCAAGCGACACTATTGAGTCTTGCCGCACGCGAGGATGTCGTCTTCATTTATGGCAATCCTAGTATTCCAGTGCGCCAGCCTCAGCACGATTTGTTGGCACAAAAAGCGGCATTATTGGCCGGACCTGAGTGGGGGGTGACTAAGATTAATGCACCCAAAGTATGGGCTGCCGGCTTTACCGGACAAGGCGTGACGATTGCAGGTGAGGACACCGGGTATAAATGGGATCATCCCGCAATCAAAGCAAAATATCGCGGCTGGAACGGCAGCACCGCTAACCACAACTACAACTGGCATGATGCGGCCCATAGTGGCACCTCCGTCTGTGCGCCGAATGGCTTAGTCCCTTGCGATGATCATGGTCATGGCACACATACCGTGGGTACGATGGTGGGTGACGACGGCGCGGGGAATCAAATCGGTGTTGCGCCCGGTGCAAAATGGATAGGCTGCCGCAATATGATAGGCGGGGCCGGAACACCCGCTACCTACATTGAATGTCTGCAATGGTTGATCGCACCCACTGATTTGAACGGCAATAACCCCGATCCTAGCAAAGCGCCCGACATCTCCAGTCATTCATGGGGCTGTACTGTGAGTGAAGGATGCACCTCAGCGAATGTATTGAAAGCCGCGGTGGATAATGTGGTCAAGGCGGGCATCATGGTGGTGGCGGCGGCCGGTAACGATGGCTCAGGCTGCAACACTATTAGCGATGCGCCTGGCATTTACGATAGTGCCTTTACGATCGCTTCAACCACCAGCACCGATACCATGTCCAGCTTTTCTTCGCGTGGTCCGGTTGCAGGTGCATTGACCAATAAACCCGACGTCGCTGCACCCGGCTCCAACGTGCGCTCGGCGTGGAATAATAATGCCTACAACACCATCAGCGGCACCAGTATGGCAACCCCGCACGTCGCTGGTGCAGCGGCCTTGTTAATCTCTGCCAATCCAGCCTTGCGCGGTCATCCCGATCAAATCGCAGCACTGCTGCGCGCGTCGGCAGTGACGACGGTATCGAACAGCCAATCCTGTGGCGGCATCGCAGCGACGAAGTTTCCCAACCCCGTAGTTGGCGCTGGACGTATCGACGCTTATGCGGCAGTCATGTTAGCCACATCCAAACCAACTGTCTTGACCAATGGCGTTGCCAAAACCGGACTCGCCGCGAGCAAAGACGCAGGTTTAAGTTTTACCCTGGATGTCACTGCAGGTGCGACAGGATTGAAATTTGTTTCTAGTGGCGGCACGGGCGATGCGGACATGTACGTCAAGTTTGGCAGCATGCCCACCACCAGCACCTACGACTGCAAATCCGACGGCAGCTCCAACAGCGAAACCTGCAACATCGCCACCGCCAAGGCTGGCACCTATTACGTGCTAATCAAAGCCTACGCGACATTTAGCGGCATGAGTTTGACCGGAAGTTTTGTGAAGTAAAGTCCAGAATTTTTCTGGGACAGTAGACGGAGCGTAGCTTGGGCTACGCTCCGTGGGTGAGGGGTTCAAATTTCCGCTTGAGCTTCGGTGGTGAGGGAGTTTTCGAGATTGCTTTGGTGTTGTAATATCTAAGCTCGTAAGGGGTGGTTTATAGAATGTGAATCATAGGATAAATTTAATGAATAATCGTTTTTGCTCCCAGTTTTTCTTGGGACTCGTTTTCACAATTTCGTGCACCTTGGACGTTGCTGCACTTGATCAACTTTCGGTTGATACTCCGCACGGGAAATTTGAGTGCATTAATAATAAGAGCACGAATTATGAGCAGCTTCTGAAACTTAATGGGAAAACTATTTTTCGAGAAATAAAGCAGCCGGATGGCATACGAGAGGGTGTGACATTGTCTTCAGGCATTGTCGATCAAAACTTTGGCTGCCCAACTATGGTATTAAACAAGGAAGGGTATTTAATAATCGTGCGCGACATTCAACCACCACATTTTGGAGTGCAAGGATACGCGGTCATCAATTTTAATAAAGTGGAGCCAGTTATTACATTATTGGGAGAGGGATTGAGACCAAGAGATGACAAAATTACTCATAAAGAGAGGATAAAATGGTCGGACAATGGATTCATTTTAAACTTCTATGGATATTTACTTGATCAGTCGGCTACCTCCTCTATGGCTGCGAAGCCACGACAGCACATAGTTAAGTTTGATTTTGCGGATCAAAAAATCGAAATCTTGAATTAATTGAAGGATTGAATGCCGTATTAATCAGACTAATGGCAGCAGATCAATGATGTCTGAGTGAGATGATTTGAAATAAGATGGATCGCTCATGTAGGGTGTTCACGATTTTGTGTCCGCGCGCATTTGATATCCATCAAAATTTTTTGCGTATCGAGAAACGCGTACCCAAACACCGCCTCATCTGAATTCAAACCTTGTTTGTATTGGTATGTTTATGATCGGTCTGATTGTGAGTATGCGTCGTTTTTTTTTGTTGCTTTTTCGATTGGGTGTCTCGTTGATTTGGTCGAACAGAAAATGCAAAGCAAAGCCATGAGCCAAGGCAGCGCCATCGGGCAAATCGAGAGCCTCAAAGCCTACGCCGCCGCACTGAAAAAGCGTTGGGTACATGGCGTGAATTTAATCTCACCCCATTTAAGCACTGCGTAGCGATTCAAGCGAAATTGGGCAAGCAATTGAGTAAGACCGAATCGATGATCTAAACGAGATCGCGGACTGGTTTTTTTAACTAAAACTCAGGAGGCGATCAGAGATAGTAGAATTGATAGGGATGACGGTGACATTGCGGTGAAATTGAGGGACTTGGTGACGGAAGGTGAGGTAAGAACTGCGGGCTTAGGCTCGGTTTTTTTGTTGGTATTTTAGAGTCGCGGTAGGGACGCCAGTTACCTGACGCCCCCCGCACAGATCCGTACTTGCAGCATTACTGCATACGGCTCTTGTCAGCCATATTTGGCGTAAAACCTCTCTGATGGGTAGGGATGAGC
>JAHFQV010000108.1 GCA_023259175.1 Oxalobacteraceae bacterium
ATTGATGCTTCACCAAACCATCGGGTTGCCGCTTGTGCGAATGCTTCCTCGTTTGGCCTTGCTTCACTCAGCCAAGCGACGATGCCGTCGGGACGCACCAGCAATGCGCTCAAGCCTAGTCTATCCTTGGCATCAAGTGCTAGATAGCTAATCCTTCCATGCCAGCGGCTTGCGCAGGACTGCAGCCCTGCGCAAGCCTCAAAATCGAGCAGAATGCCTTTTCCGCATCTGAGGTACTCACCGAACTTCGTCCCGTCAGAGAACTCAAAGTCCGGTGCACTGCGACCGACCAGTGGGTGAATGTCGCCCAGATTGTAGCGCAGCGACATGCCCCAGACACGGTCGGCGAAATAGGTCGCGCCGTCGCCTGTTTCGATCATATCTCGGATGATGGCTTCGAGCGCACGCGAACTTCGACTTGGCCGCATGAGAGCAACTTGAGCGCGCGACCAATCAAGTATCTGCGCCCCCACCGAATACCGTTCGGCAAAATAACTGGCTAACAGTGCGTCCGTCACATCGCCACGGATAGTCGATGCCAGCTTCCACCCGAGATTCATCGCGTCGCCAAGCCCAAGATTGAGTCCTTGACCACCCAATGGAGAATGGATGTGAGCAGCGTCGCCAGCGAGTAGCACACGTCCCTTACGATAAGCGCTCGCCTGATAGGCACGATCCGTCCAAGTGGTGAGCAACTTAAGCGCCGTCAGTGTGACATCGACACCCGAAATACGTCGCAATACCGACTGCACATGATCAAGCGTAATCGGCTGTATTCGATGAAAAGCACCGCCGTCAAAATCGACCATCGCTATGGTTCCGGGCTTCTGGAAAGTGTACATGCCGGTCGGCGTGTAATGTCGGCCGGCGGCGAGCTTATTCGGATCAGCCATTTCGACCTCAAGCGAATAGCCAGTGAACTCCGGTTCGGTGCCGACAAACTCGAAACCGCCGACCTTGCGCACGGTGCTTCGCCCCCCGTCACATCCAAGCAACCAACGTCCGCGAAAGGTCTCACGACCGGCACGAATAGTCACATCGCCTTCCGACTGATCAAAGCCTTCCACGCCAAGACCACGCCTGATCTCGACACCCATCGCACTGGCGCGAGCGGCCAACACGGATTCAATCTGCGCCATGCTGGTCGCCATGTTGGTGGCTGCCGTACTTGGCAGACGATATGGCCACTTAGCGGTGTCAATGTTATCGTGGAAAAACTGGATGCCAGCGAAATGACCACCCGGGCGGCGGCGCTGTTCAACCCAATGCGCCGCGCTTGAGGCGCTACCCTCATCGGGCAGAACTTTCGGGCGTTCTAGTGTGGCACTAGCCACAATATCGTCCAACAAGCCTCGACGATAAAAGGCTTCGATACTAGGCGAGGAAAGGCCACGCATCCCAAACGGGAGCTGCTTTAAGGGGGAATATGGGTCTTGGGCTTGCTCCAACACCAAGACCGAGAGTGCGGCCAAGCGTAACTCACAGGCGAGAAACAAGCCCACAGGGCCTGCGCCAGCAATCACAACGTCATAGGTAAAAATATCCTGCATGAACTAACTCCTTTACGGTCGTTCGACCGGAGCGGTTCATCGACTTGAGAACCACACGGACGAACGCGAGATACTTGGACAGTATCTTTGGTTCGTCGAGGGGTCTCACACACGAGGCAGGGACAGAGCTTTCGTTTCCGAAAGGACTTGGGCTTACCAAACCAAGTCCGCCTTTTCCGACGCGCGCAATTTAGCAGTTGGGCGATTGGACTGTCAAGTGAAGTAAAATTTTCAGCAGGGCGACTGGAAAACAAGCGCTTTCCAAGCACGAAAATTCCCCACAAACAGCGCAGAAAAAAATAAAACAACAAACCCACTTGTATTTTTCCATAATTCCAGTATTATGGAATCATCGAATCGATAAATGATGGAAATCACGAAAGGTGAATATGGAAACAAAGCAAGCGCTTTCAGCACTCACAGCACTGGCGCATGACTCTCGCTTGGCGGTTTTTCGCGCACTGGTTCAAGCGGGCACTGAGGGAATGGCGGCTACTAAAATTAGTGAGCATCTTGACTTGCCGCCCTCGTCCCTATCATTTCATCTCAAAGAAATGACCCATGCCGGATTGGTGACACCGCGGCAAGATGGTCGCTTCATTATCTACGTCGCCAACTACCTAACAATGAATGAACTTATCGCATTTTTAACTGAAAACTGCTGCGGCGGAAATCAATGCAGCCCTGCGCTATGTGAATCCACTTGCACACCCACCTGCACTCCCACTTCTACTTAATACTACTAAAAGAGGTCAATGATGAAACGATTTCATATCCATGTTGCGGTCGATAGCTTAAGTGACAGCATCCGCTTTTACTCGACCATGTTTGCCACAGAACCCTCGGTACAAAAAAACGACTATGCCAAGTGGATGCTAGACGATCCACGCATTAACTTCGCGATTTCCCAACGTGGGGCTGACATTGGCGTCAACCATCTCGGCATACAAGTCGAGTCCAGCGATGAGCTGCAACAGATGCAGGCGCGGCTGGAATCATTGAAACCAGATATTGTGATGGAAGAAGGAACGGCCTGCTGTTATGCAAAATCGGATAAATATTGGGTAACGGACCCCTCTGGTTTAGCATGGGAAAGCTTTCATTCCTTGGCGGCGATTCCGGTCTTTGGTGAACCTGAAAAAGATGCGGTGACCGGAATGCCAACCGAAACAAGATCGGGTTGTTGCATACCCTTGGCGGCGCAAAGCACACAAAGCGATGCCCCCTGTTGCGTACCTACCGCGCAATCGAACACCGCCCAATGCTGTTCAGCAAAGGAGGCATCCGTATGACGAAATCAAAACGTATCGTGGCAGAATGCCTTGGAACCGCCATGTTGCTGGCCGTCGTCGTCGGCTCTGGCATCATGGCGGAAAATCTGTCTGGCGGTAATGTTGCTATCGCTTTATTAGCCAATGCACTAGCGACCGGCGCTGGCTTGATTGCCTTGATTTTGATGTTTGCGCCCTTATCCGGAGCGCACTTTAATCCCATTGTGACGCTCTCGGAAGCATGGCAAAAGAACTTACCGTCCAACGAAGTATTACCCTACATTGCCGTTCAAATCTTAGGCGCTTTTCTGGGTGTCGCCGCGGCACATGCCATGTTTGATCTATCAGTTTTTAATCCCTCACTCCATATCCGAACCGGCATACACCAGTGGTGGAGTGAATTCGTCGCAAGCTTTGGGCTCATAGCCGTCATCATTAGCTGTTCACGTAGTCGTCCCCAGGTAACCCCGTTTGCCGTGGCGGCCTATATTGTAGCCGCTTACTGGTTCACTTCATCGACTTCATTTGCCAATCCTGCAGTCACATTAGCCCGCGCTGCCACTGACACCTTTGCGGGAATACGTCCTATCGATGCGCCTGGATTTATTGTGGCACAACTAGCGGGTGCAGCCTGTGCGACCCTACTCTTTACATGGCTATATCCAAAGGCTGATCAAACCACTACTACCGACTAATCCGATTTTTTACGCTCAAACATCCTTATTATGAACATCTTATTTCTATGCACAGGCAATTCATGCCGCTCCATTTTAGGTGAAGCAACATTTAATCATTTAGCGCCTCAAGGCTGGCACGCAATGAGTGCCGGCAGTCAACCAACGGGACAAATTCATCCACGCTCGCTAGCGCTTTTAGCAAACGAGGGGATTTCGACTGAAGGCTATACGAGCAAGTCTTGGGACAATTTACCCGCAACACCCGATATTGTGATCACGGTCTGCGCCAGTGCCGCCGGAGAAACTTGTCCTGCCTATCTAGGGCCGGTCTTGCGAACACATTGGGGCGTAGAAGACCCAGCACACGCAAAAGGCAGCGAAGAAGAGATTAACGCTGCATTTATGAAGGCGTATCGCATCTTGCGTAGGCGTATCGAAACTTTTTTTGCATTGCCATTAGCAAGTTTACAAAACGATAAGGGCCAACTTAAAGCTGAGATGGACAAGATTGGGAATATGCTCTGACAAAAAAATTCCTAAATTCAAACCGCTGGCGCCGTCTTCAAAAACCCCAAAATCGCATCCCGTGCTGCGATGGTTTACCTGTCCTTCTTCGTCAAATAAATGCGTGGTAGCGATGCTGGGGAGGGTTACCGCCAAGCGCCCAAGCTATTTTCAAGTGAAAATCAGCATTGAAAGTGGTTTATCTGGCGATTACGCAAGCGGCTAAAAATGGACTATGCCAATTCACAATTTGATGTTTACCATTTGTCCGACAATTAACTTGCCAGAATTTTGAATTGGCAAAACAAGACGCGCGATACAATTTGGCTTATCAAGAGGAACGACGCTAAATGCCTCGTCGCCTACCGTAATGCGTAAATATTCTGGGGGGGAGCTCTGCCGCGCTCCGTCGTAAGCCCGATAAAAATTAAATCTTAAAAGCCAGGTCAAAATCAACTGCAAGACCAACACCATCGGAGAAAATGATGACTTAATTGATCGACTTATCCACAGGTGAGGTGTATTCTGCGCCAATTCGTCCGTGGTCAATATTCGATGCGCGCCAACACATATATTACACGCACATAGGATTTGGTCAGAAAACTCGCAACTAACAGCCACGCCAGCAATTATCGTGAATGGTCGACGATTACCTAGTGCGTACAACTACTTAGACTTACGACATATAATTCGTGGCATAGGCGTTGATGCAAACACTACCATTAAATGAAGATTAATTTGGAATTTACCCGACATCATAAAAATCACCAGGAAAGTGACATTTTGGTCAGCCCAGAAATAAACCTGGCTTCTTGTGTATTTTTTTGTTCTTGTCTTGTCTTAAGTCTATCGGCTAAAGCGCAAGAAGTCACAAACAATGTTGTAATAGTTAATTCACCGCCAAGACAACAAAGTTCAAACGACACAACACAACAAGTTGAAATTAAAGCGAAAAATGTTACTGAAAACTTGAAATATTCCGCCGTTGCAAAATCAATTGTAACCAGTGAACAATTAAGTCGTTTTGGTGATAATAATGTTTTTGACGGACTAAAGCATGTCCCTGGGATAGTAGTCTCGAATGATTCGATAAGCTTGCCTGGACTCCCCCCTGGATACACTAAAGTATTAATCGATGGAGAACTTCCACGCGGAATATCAATAAAAGATCTATCATTGGCAATGATAGATCGAGTTGAAATCTCTCGATTAGGGAATGCTGAATATAGTAGCCAAGCAATCGGGGGGACTATCAATATAATTTTGAAGAAAAATCCTAATACAAAAAAAAATACCTATAAGTATGGAATTTCATCCAATCAATGGTCAATATATACCATGTCATGGTATAGCGCAGATAAAGTAGGAAATCTATCCTATTCAACAAATATATCTGCTGTTGGTGAACCACATATCTCAAGTTTTCCGACTATAGAGAAAACAAATGAAATAAGTCTAAATGGGGAAGAAAACAGAACTTACACTGATAAGTTTATAGGTAAGAGTTATAGTGTAACTGTTACGCCTCGCATACAGTTTACCACCCTTGATGGTACGAACCTCACGTCAGTCACTTCAATAACAGCACGAAGGAGCAGTTTTAACCGCAATATAGAGACACTTCTAAATTTTGGGGATACCGTTGCACCGAAAAATCAGTCGATTTTTGCGAACGCTGAATTTGTAGTAGCTAATACAGAACTAAAGACAAAGACAACTCTTTTTAAGGATATTAAATTTGAATTCAATATCGGCTTAAATTTCAACTTAAGATCAAGCGATGCTCTTGTAAACATTCTTAATGAAACCGGTCAGGAACAAAAAAATGGCGTAAAGGTAGAGACTCGTCAATCTGGTCTTAGCAATTCAGGGAAAATTATTCTGCCAAGTGTGGCCGAACATGCCATTGTCAGTGGTTGGTCACTATCAAAAAAATCTACTGATTTTAAGAGAATTGACTCAATTGCAAATGCGTCTTATAAATCAGATGAAATACGAAACAGTGCTACGGTCGATAATGCGGCATTGTTTGCCCAAGATGAGTGGCAATTTGTAGGCCAGTCCTCCCTCTATTTAGGACTGCGCTGGGAAGCTTTGCATATACAAAATTTGCTGAATTCACAGCAAAGTCTGTCGCGCCAATTTAGTGTTTTCAGTCCAATTGTCCAAAGCCTTTGGCCGCTCGATACTGAAAATCAGAATCGTATACGCTTTGGAATATCGCGAGCTTATAAACCACCAAGTGAAGCCCAACTGGCAGTACCCAAAACAAAAGCTTATATAAATTCCATTTGGCGTCCCCAAGAAATATCCAATCCTGAATTACGACCGGAACTCGCTTGGTCGTTATCAACTGAATACGAACATGAAGGTAAAGACAACTGGAATTATAATCTTCGTTTTACTTTCCGAAGCATAAAGGATACGCAACAGACTTACTTAAGTTACTTTGATAATACTTGGTTGACTAGCACCATCAACTCTGGGAGATCACTAAGTAAGTTGCTCGAACTTGAATCCACCTTTCCTCTTAAACAATTTTATCGCGATGCGCCAAATATTGATTTTAATTTCTATACCTACCGAAATTGGTCAAGCAACTCTTACTTGCCCAAACCAGACAATGTAATGACTCCAACTCCATGGAGTGTTAGTTTAGGCGCCGACTTTAAATCAAAGAATTTCCCTATAGATCTTGGCGCGAGATTTCAACGTGACGGTAGCAGATGGGTACAGGTAAATTTAAGTAATCGTACTTATGAATCACAGTCACCACAATTGGACGCTTACCTACAATGGAAATTCGATAAAAAAACCAAATTACGCTTAAGTGTGAGGAACTTTTTTAAGCGCACCAACAATCAAGAACTTGATTACGCGGGACCCCAAGTAAATTCATTTTCTCAAAGATTAATACAAGGATATCGAGGCATCCAATTAAATTTTGAATATCAACCTTAAAATGACGGAGATCTCGGAAACAAAGGAATTTCCCCCATTAAAAAATATGCTCAAAATTCATCGTAATATTTCGGTAAGAATGTTTTATCATTAATTGCGATGTATTAATGTCGCGATAAGCATAATTTGTGCTCACCTCTTCCGCGCGACGGACCAAATTATTTGCCGCAATTCTCAGTTGAGTTTTTTTGTCAAATGCCCATGACGCATAAAAATCTAATTGCGGTTGCGTAGCCGACAAACTTCGCGTGTACAAATTCAATTGTTGCCAAGGGCTGTCATTATAACGAAGGCTAGTTCCTATGCTTAGCGGTGAATTTTCAGCATGATAATCAATCCCTAAATTCACACTTAAACTGATTGGACTCAAACGATTATCTGGAGGAGGCAAAAATGATACTCTCGACCAATTTTTGGAGATAGCGAAATTAACCAGCAGTTTGGGCCAATTCTGCAAAAACTTCGTGAGTGGGAATTGTGTGTCAATACTCAACATTTTACTTAAGCCATGCCCAGAATTAACTGTACTGATCCACCATGTATTATCAAAATAACTGAGGACAGGTCGTTGCAAATCATCGATGCTTTTTACTGATGCATTAACGTTATAATTCCATTCGTCAGCTCCGTTATGCTCATATGAAGCTTGATATGACCATCCCACCTCTGGGCGCAATGCATAATTAACTACAGAAATAGGGTTTTGCATTGAAGCATTAACGCTCATAAATTTTGGCGATATAGCTAGATCTTGTCTTGGAGCTTGATAGGCACGCGATAATGCCAATCGTACACGATCCGTATTTTCCGGATTGAGCTGCCATAGTGTCTGAGCAATCGGGCTTATATTGGTATATCGTTGACGATTATTCTGATTTGATGAATTATCGTCATTTGAGATCCGCTTATCTTGTAATTTAACTGACTCCCATCGCAGCCCCAAATAAGCTTTTGCTTGCGCTGCAAATTTCCATTCTGTTTGCGCAAAAAAAGCAAGTTCATCAACCTTAAAATCACTATTGACATTTTCACTACTAATTTTCATTGTATCTACATATGCTCTACTATCCATCAATATGTAATTAGCTCTCCAAGTTGAGAAATCCCATCCAGCAACTAGCTCATTTCCACTCAAAAAATTCATTGCCTCTAAAACAGTAAATTTTCCTTTACTTGTCATTACAAGGCCTCGATATTCAAAGTTTGACTTGAGCATATCTTTGTTTTCTGATTTCGAATCGACCGCCCAGCCATTCAGATCCCCTTCAGTTTGACTTAGCTTAACATCAACACTAAGATCCAGTTTGGCGTTATCGAAGATATTTGTGCTTATTTTTAAATCATTCTTAAATTCGCCATTTTCTGTATTTCTCTTATTTTCAATATTTCCAATTGGCAATTCTTTGCCGGAAATAAAACGGTAGCTTTTACTATCGTTTTGATCTACCCGAATGTGTGTGAGGGAGGAGGTCAAATTGATGCGAGAACCCGAAGCAGTTACAAATTGAAGCTGCGGTCGCAATTGTATTTGCTGTGCATTGCTGGCTTCGGAAAGTATGCTGGAATAGCTTTGCTTTTCTGAGTCAATATTGCTTATTATTTCAACAGTTTCCTTTTGTGGTGGTCGAGCTATCGCTTTCCGATCTGACAGCTTAATAGTTAGGCCATAAGATAAATTTTCCGATGTGTCGGAGATGAATGATTCGGCGATGCGCCTTCTTTCAAAGTCGTCTGAAATGCTAAACTTCAATTGTGTCTGCGAAGTTTTTGGAAGTTTTTTCAAAATAATATTAATCGTGCCAGCGATCGCTTGACTACTGAATTCCGCATTCCCAGAGCGATAAATTTCGACGCGATCAATTAGCGTCATTGGCAAATCACTGATCACAAGGCCGCGTGGAAGTTCTCCATCAACGAGTACTTGCGTGTAATGAGCCGCAAGTCCAACTAAACTAAGTTTATCCTTGCTCGCTAAAACACCCGGCACCCGCTTCATCGCGTTGACAATGTCCACATCACCATAGCGATTAAGTTCCTCATTACTGATGACTGTCTTAGCCACGCTTTCTTGCCGAGCATACTGCTCCTCACTTTTAGCTTTTATTTGAATTATTTGCTTTTTATCCTCATTTACAGGCGGCTTTTCTTGAGCAACTGGGGGCGTGGTTTGTGCAATATCTTGGCTATTTGATGCTGTATAAAAGCTAAAACTTAAGCAAATGGTGAGAAAAATTATTTTTTTAAGCCTATTGGGCGTAGGGATATGCGACCATATTCTTTCGTATGCTTCGTATGCTTTCACGCTTCATTTCTTCCAGATGAATAATATTTAATATTAACCCGTATTAGATAGCGTGGTCTAGGGAAGCGCTTACCGAATAGATCCGCGCTTCCCTATGTGAGCTTAGTCTTTGCTAGCTGGTCTCTCAATGCGAAACACACCCAATGGGCGAAATCCCCTAAATTCAAACCGCAAGCACCGTCTTCAAAAACCTCAGAATCGCATCCCGTGCTGCGATGGTTGCCTGTCCTTCTTCGTCAATTAAATGCGCAGTAACGACGCTGTGGGGGCAGCCGACGATGTGTTTGAAAAAGGGTGGTGGCTCGGGATTGGCTGCGCTATCGGGCAGAACCTGCGGCACAAAATTTTCACCCAAAGCTTGTTCGAATGCGGCGAAGCGTTCGGCTTTGCAATGTTTGTCGCCAGCAAACCGTAATGCCAATACTTTCCGATTTTCCTTCTGCAAACGGGTGCTGATTTGCTGCAAATCAGTGGGCGACAAACCTGTACTTGCAGCGTCATCAAAGGGTAAAGATGGTTGGCAAAGAACCGGCGCAAGCACGGCCGGTTCCAGCATCATCATCAGGGCAAAATTGCCGGTAAAGCACATACCGATAGTCCCTACCCCCGCGCCGCCACATTCGGCGTGTACCTGGCGCGCTAATGCGCATAACCAATGCGTGATGCTCCCCGGTGCAATGGCAGATACGGCCGAACTATGGGTCGCCGACACGAAAGAACGAAATTCTGCACTGATGCAGGCCCGCTGCAACACAGCCAAGCCTTGTTCTGCATTGGTCAGCACCCCGTCTTGTCCGAATAAAGAGGGCAAGTACACTGTGAATCCTGCATCACGAACCCAACGGCTAAAACGCGCCACATGTGGACTAATTCCAGGCATCTCCGCCATCACAATCACCGCAGGGCCACTGCCCGCTACATACACATTTTTCGTAATTCCTTCCAAACAAAATTGACGCACACTAAAGTCGGCTAGCGTATCGTTCTCTGTCAGGTTTGAGCTAGGGTTTGACATAGGGTTTCTCCCTTAAAAAAATATATCACTCCGCATATTAGGCCTAATATCGCAAATATCGGCATGTCCAATATGACTTTTTTCATGCCATAATGGACAAATGCAAACCATACTCATTTTTGCCTTCGATGGCATCATGGATTCCAGCCTAGCGATCAGCTTGGATCTGCTCAACACTGCTCTACGGGTTTGCTCTTCGAGCACGCGAAAAAATATTCAAATCTTCACCGTCGGTTTTAGAAAGACCATCGTCACCGCTGCAGGCTTACGCATGTCTTGCGATTTAACTTTTAAGACGCTAGAAAGCGCTGATCTCAAGCCACAATGGATTATCATTCCTGGTGCTGGAATGGACACCGAGAAAGCGCTCCATACCCGTTTGCAGGATAAGGACATGCGGGCGGTGCAAAAGGGGTTACGTCACTTCCATCATAACTCCAAGCAAGCTAGGCCAGCCGCTTGTAAAATTGCCGCTTCGTGTTCTTCTGTTTTTTTACTGGCTGAAGCAGGCATTACCGAAGGGCATAGGGTGACGACAACCTGGTGGCTGGCACCTCATTTTCGCGAACGTTATCCGCATATCCATTTGAATGAAAATAAAATGCTGCTACGTGACCGACAGCTTTTGACCGCGGGGGCGGCCTATGCGCAGCTTGATTTGATGTTAGCCCTTGTCAGCGAACTCATGGGTGAAGCTTGTGCAAATACGTGCGCCAGCTATTTACTTCTCGATCAAGGCCGCACGCAGGCTCGTTACATCGTTCCGGGACAACTCCGACAAAATGATGCGAGTCTAGTCGCGATTGAGAAATGGATAGACAGTGCAATCGAGCGCCCTTTCACTGTCGATGAGTTGGCGAATACGTTTGCCATGTCGAGTAAAACTTTAGGCCGAAAAATTTACGCAGCAAGCCAAAGGAGTACGCTCAAATTTATTCAAAACCGCAGGCTGATTCGTGCATTACAGTTAATCGATAACAGCCCACTCTCTATCGAAGCGATTGCAGAAAAAGTCGGCTATCAAGACGGTACTGCCTTACGCAAATTGATCAAGCGGGAATTGGGTATCACGCCCACCGCATTACGCCGTCGTG
>JAHFQV010000109.1:0-1526 GCA_023259175.1 Oxalobacteraceae bacterium
TATCCGTCACTTGATAGCGATCTTGAATATATTGCGCCGATTGGCTAGTCGTTGGCGCACCCGATTTGAAATAGGTTCCCTCTGAAACGTAATAGCCTTGCGTCCCGAAACCACCGCCTTGTGCCAACGTTAAATCTGCACCGCCGGGCTTCCAAGTATTCGGATTATTGTGATACAAGTAGGCCCAACTGTAACCACCCGGGCGCGTTGCGCCAACCAAGGACGCCGCTTCGTTATAGTCAATCCCGGTACGCAAAGCATGGCTGCCCAATTTGTATTCCACATCGAGGCGCAAGGTCTTTTGGTCATCGCGACTATCGGGACGAACCTGATCACCAAAGGGTTGCGGATTACTACTCGGATAAGTCACACCGGCGACACGCGCGCTTTGAGAACTACTCACCGAACTGATTGCAGGATTGTAGCCGTAAGGAATAACCCGAGGGGATGTATGCGATTTTCCGACCAGCGCAGTGACCGTCAAACGATCGCTCAAATAACCCGTGTATTTGAAAATATCATCGGTACTTCCCGGGCTACTTCCAGCACTGCCGCCGCGACTTCCACCGGCATTCCAAATAGTTGTGCCGTTACGCAAATTTTGATCGTGTGTCAAAGTCGCGTAACTAAAACCATAGCTCGATGAAGTGTTTTTAGACTGGTCTAAGATATGGGTATATTCAAAATGATGATCATCGTTTAAATGATAGTCGAGTTTCACGAGATAGCGCCCAATTTCGCCCTTATTCACCGACCAACCACTGGCATTAAAGGCGGTATCCGAACTCGCACCTACGCCTTGACTATCCGATCGCGTTTGTTCCAACGCAGTAAAAATAAAGAGTTTATTTTTGATGAGTGGACCGCCTGCATAAATGCCCACCGTTTTACTCGACGAATTATTGTCGCGATTATAGTACTGCAGCTTGCCATCCGTTTTTGGATTTGCCCCAGTATTAGGATAGTAGATATCGGATGGACGGGCGGCAAACGCGGCAGGTGACCAATTCACTTTGCCACCGATTTCCCATTGATTCGTACCGCTCTTAGTCGTGATATTGACCACGCCACCGGTGGAACGACCAAACTCTGCGCTATAGCCCCCGGACAAAATCTGCGCATCGGCAATCGCACCAAAGGGCAGCTCCGAAGCACCCACTTGTGTCAGCACATTGGTCACTGGAAAACCATTAATGTAATACGCATTTTCAGAAACACTGGCGCCACCAAAACTAGCGACATTACCGTAGTAACCCGACACATTGCGTACTGTCCCGGGTGCCAGTGCAATAATCGCTTGCACATTTTGTCCAACTGGCAAACGCGCCAATTCCTTCGCTGTGAAAGTGGTGCCGTTATTGGTGTTACTGATATCGATAGAATTTCTACGCGCCTGAACTGTCACCGATTGCACCTGCGGCTGCCCAGCGTCACTCACAAAGGAGGCCTGCGTACCCTGCCCTAACAGCGCTTCAACTTCCAGACTTTTTTCGAGCTGCCCGTGGCGCAGCAATTTAACTTGATAA
>JAHFQV010000109.1:1626-11368 GCA_023259175.1 Oxalobacteraceae bacterium
CGATTGCACCTGCGGCTGCCCAGCGTCACTCACAAAGGAGGCCTGCGTACCCTGCCCTAACAGCGCTTCAACTTCCAGACTTTTTTCGAGCTGCCCGTGGCGCAGCAATTTAACTTGATAATGCCCAGGCGGCATCGAGTTCGCAACATATTTGCCTTTACTGTCGGGCACAATGACGCGTTGTGCGCCCGTTTCCTGATTTTCAATCACAATAGTCAGCTCACGCATGACAGGCACTTGACCATAAATCGAAGCCGTTGCATTGGATTGGGCATGAACCTGCGGCGCGGCGAGCAAAGCGGCAAATGCGAGGCTAATGGCATGGGGAATGATTTTGGTTTTAAGTTGTTTTATCGTTTTAAGTTTTTTTGTGTTTGACATGATCATTTCTCTGAAATGGGTTTCGAAATACAATGCGCTTACAAATTACAGAGAAAAGTCTATTGCGAATGACTGCACTGCGCCAACGACATATACTTAACTTCTCCTTGAGTAAAACTTAAGGAGACGGCTCACCCCCAGCGCTTTTAAATCTGGCACAAACAAAAATAACGCAATATATTTTGCCTTCATCAAATAAAACTCAAGGGGTTTGGTGACTTACTCAATTGTGAGCGCCCTCAAACATGGGTTATGCTCGTTTCCGAAAACGAAGAGTATGTGTAAATTTTCGCTTACTCGGATTAGCCTCCAAATCGAACACAATACAAATTCACTCTATGCAAAACATTTCCAACGCAAGACGACAATTTCTTAAATTAATGGCCCAAGCTGGCAGCGCAAGCGCCGCCTTGAGCGCTATCCCTGACAGCATCGCAAAAGCATTGGCAATAGAGCCGCTGCGCGATGGTAGCGATGCCAGCCATAACAATGGAAGTATTCTCGATGTTGAGCATGTCCTAATTTTTATGCAGGAAAATCGCTCTTTCGATCACTATTTTGGCATGCTCAAAGGGGTGCGCGGATGGGGTGATCCACGCCCTTTTAGCACCCGCTCTGGCAAACCAGTCTGGCAACAGCCGGTAGGCGATGGTACGTGGCAATTCCCTTTTCCATTAGCCGGTGTTACCGGCAATATTCAAGCGCTCTTCGACCGTAGTCAATGCTTAGCGGACGACTTGCCCCATGATTGGAAATACAGTCAAAAAATGTGGGCGCATTACGATGTTTGGGTCAAAGAAAAAAGCAAAATATCGATGGGCTATTTAAGCCGACAAGAGCTCCCTTTCTACTACGCTTTGGCCGACGCGTTCACGGTGGGCGATGCCTATCACGCGTCCCTATTTGGCCCAACCGATCCCAATCGCATGTTTTTATTTTCGGGAACCAATGGCGTATCGGTTGACCAAGATGGCCGCCACGCGCTATCGAATGTGGACGACGGCAATGAAACGGCCTGCATGTCACGCGATAAAAAAGATTGGAAATCACCCTACCAATGGACGACTTATGCTGAACGATTAAGCGCACACAAAATTAGCTGGAAGGTGTACCAAGAATACGATAACTACGGCGACAATTCCCTGGCCTATTTCCCGCAATTTCGTGGACTCGATTTGAACAATCCCGAGCAAGCCGAACGCTATCGTCGCGCCCGCGCTTATGCAGGTGAAACCAGCCAAGTCGATGCGAAGGGTCTACCACTCAACACCAATCCACCGTATGCGCAAGCCCTAGTCGATGCATTTCGTCGTGATGTGCAAACCGGTGAACTGCCCGCCGTTTCTTGGATCGTCGCACCGACCGCCATGACGGAACATCCGGAAAAAAATCCACCGGGCTTTGGTGAGTCCTTGTGTGCCAGATTACTAGACGCATTGACTGAAAACCCCAGTGTCTGGGCCAAGAGCGTTTTCATTTTATGCTATGACGAAGAGGGTGGATTTTTCGATCACGTTCCGCCGCCTTGCCCACCGACTTCGCGTCATGACGGCTACAGCACGGTATCGACTTTCGGCGAGACTAGTGCAGGTGAGTCCTTCGGGCTAGGCCCACGCTTACCTTTCATCGTTGCCTCACCGTGGACGCGCGGTGGCTTTGTTTGCTCAGAGACCTTTGATCACACGTCCATCATTCGATTTTTAGAGAAACGGTTTGGCGTTCTTGAGCCGAATATTTCAAGCTGGCGACGTGAAGTGTGCGGCGACCTGTGTAGCATGTTTGATTTTACGCGTAAGGACAGCCAGCGCCCACAAACTCTATTTAATACGGTTGACACGTCACATCAGGCTGCCATTGACCGCGCTCAAAAGGCCTGCTTGGGCGAAAAAAGTAAGGAGGCATTAAAATATAATTTCCCACCCCTTGCCGAGCGCAATCTGGACACCATAGGCGGGACTACATCTATCTTCGGCGACACTCGACCCGCACGCGCTTTGGATTATCGACACGAAGTTAATCTTAAGAACAATACTGAACAGACTGAACGCAAGGCGATCAACCTCCGCTTCGACAACACAGGTAACAAAACCATCGCCTATCGCGTTTCCGCCAAATCACATAATATCGGCATGTGGTACTACACCATAGGCGCGCAGCAAAGCTTTAGCGAAACCTGGTTCCTACGCGATTTCGCAAACGAGCGCTACCATTTAAGGGTGGACGGTCCGAATGGATTTATGCGTATTTTTCAAGGACAGGGCTTACAAAAACTTGAAGTGGATGTCAGCAATTTGGCGACACGCGATACGCAGGCTAGTCAAGTGACCGCGCTCAAAATAAACTTGAGAAATCGTGGAGAAGCAAGTTGCAGCCTCAAACTCAAGGATAATTTTTATGGCGCACCGGAGCAAACTATCGCACTAGCGGCAGGCGAGGAAAAAACAATTTTCTGGAGTACAGATGCGAGCTTTGGCTGGTACGATTTTTCTATCACTACGTCCAACGACAAGAACGCTTTACTTGCGAGCTTAGCTGCAACGCCGCAAGCACCTCCGCAAACACAACAGCAATCGCCCCTACAACACTTCTTACAGCGTTATGCAGGGCATCTAGAAAATGCGCAGGCATCGCGCAGTGATCCAGCCAATGGAAAATTTTACTTAGCGTCGGACAATAAATCGGCTCCCAAAGTATGACTTTCCTTAATCGTTTGCAGCACAATGTTGGAGCGAATATCGAGCACGCCAGTCGCTTTGTAAAGTCGCTCCAACACGAAGTTTGAATAATGTTTGAGATTTCTAGCGCGTACCCGCAACAGATAGTTCGCATCGCCTGTGATGATGTAAGAGGCCACAACTTCTGGCCAATCGAGTAAGGCTTTGGAAAAATTTTCGTGCCACTGCTCGACATCGCGTCGCATCGTAACCTGCACAAACGCATCAACTTCTAAGCCAAGCACCTCGGCATTGAGCACCGCACAATAATGTCCGATAATGCCGGCTTCCTCCAGCATCTTGACCCGGCGCAAACAAGACGAGGGCGACAAGAAAATTTTCTCCGCCAGATCTTGATTGCTGATGCGTCCATCCGCCTGCAGGTAATGCAAAATCTTCAAATCCGTAGCGTCTAATTGCATTTCGAAGTTTCCACCATTTTTTAAGTCAATCGAAACATTTTATTCTACATTGTCGGAGAAATGTCATTCAGTTTGCAATAAACTACCAGTAGTTTAAGCATAAAATACGCATATCTGTTTTTCTGCCATGTATCAAGTTCCAAAGGCAGGCTTGTTCGAGACGCGCGCATCTACGGAAGCTAGGGAAGCGCAGATTTATTCCTAACTCAAAAGAAAATCCATGCAAAATATTGACCGTCAAAGTTGTCTGACTCTGGATCGTGATGATCCCTTAGCGCCTTTGCGCGAACAATTCCAACTACCACCCCATCTCATTTATTTGGACGGTAATTCGCTCGGTGCGCAACCGAAAATCGCACTACAACGCGCCAGCCAATTGGTACAAGAGGAATGGGGTCATGATTTAATTCAAAGCTGGAATAAAGCCGGCTGGTTTGATCTGCCATCGCGCCTAGGAAATTTGATTGCACCTTTGATCGGTGCCGATCAGAACGAAGTGGTGGTGAGCGATTCAACGTCGATCAATTTATTCAAAGCCATTGCTGCCGCACTCGACTTGCAAAGTCAGAGCCCCGATGCGTCCCAGCGCAAAGTGATAGTCACCGAGCGCAGTAATTTTCCCACCGATATTTACATGGCCGAAGGGATCACACGCTGGTTAGATCGTGGCTACCGCATCCACCTCATCGACAGCCCCGAAGAACTCAGCCAAGTCATTAATGGACAAACCGCCTTGGTCATGCTGACCCATGTGAATTATCGTACTGGCTATTTGCATGACATGGCTGGCGTGACCGCCTTAGCGCATCAAAATGGCGCACTTTGCTTATGGGATCTTGCCCACTCGGTCGGTGCGGTCGAAGTTGATTTGCGTGCTGCGAACGCCGACTATGCCGTGGGGTGCTGCTACAAATATCTCAATGGCGGCCCCGGCGCCCCAGCGTTTATTTGGGTGCCCGAACGTCATCAAGCCAGTTTCCAACAGCCGCTCACGGGCTGGTGGGGCCACGCAGCCCCGTTCGCCATGCAAGACCATTTCGAAGCAACGACGGGCATACGGCGCGCGCTATGTGGAACCCAGGCCATACTTTCATTAGCCTTAATCGAATCGGGCTTATCCATCTTTGCGCAAACGAATATGGCAGCCCTGCGCAAAAAATCTTTGGCACTCACCGATCTTTTTATCGACTTGGTCGAAAGTCGCTGCGCCAAACATGATTTAGCTTTAGCGACACCGCGCAGCCACACCCAACGCGGTAGCCATGTGAGCTTCGCGCATCCGCATGCGTATGCCGTGATTCAGGCCCTAATCGAACGTGGCGTGGTTGGAGACTACCGCGAACCTTCGCTGATGCGCTTTGGCTTTACACCGCTTTACACGCGCTTTGTGGATGTCTGGGACGCCGTCGAACATCTACGCGACATCCTCGACCAAAAAAGCTATCGTAGTGATATTCAAAAACAAGCCGTCACCTAAACTTAAAAGCACATTCCAGATATGAACAATACGCCCCCCCCAACACCGGAAGAACGCTGCCCTGCCGCATGGCATGGCGCGAAAATGGATTTTAGTCAGGACATGAGCTATGGCGATTATTTGGGCTTGAACCAAATTTTATCCGCCCAACATCCACTGTCCCCCAACCACAATGAGATGCTCTTCATCATTCAGCATCAAACCAGCGAATTGTGGATCAAATTAATGCTGCATGAGTTGCATGCCGTGCGTCAGCAAATCCAACTGGGCGAACTCTCACCGGCTTTCAAAATGCTGTCCCGTGTTGCACGCATCATGGACCAATTGGTACATGCTTGGGACGTGTTAGCGACGATGACACCCAGCGAATACACCGCCATTCGTCCTTACCTCGGGAATTCTTCCGGATTCCAATCCCACCAATATCGCGAACTCGAATACCTACTTGGCAATAAAAATGCCAGCCTACTTCAGGTTCATAGCAAAGACCCGGTCGCTTTTAAGGCTTTGCACGAAGCGCTCATCACACCCTCTATCTACGACGAAGCCATCATGCTCATGGCACGCCAAGGTTTTAACATCGCCGCTGAACGCCTACAACGCGATTGGACGCTGGCGGGCGAACCCAATGAGACCGTCAAACGCGCATGGCAAACAGTCTATCAAGCGCCAGAACAGCATTGGGTGCTCTACGAATTGGCGGAGAAATTGGTAGATTTAGAAACCTCTTTCCGTATCTGGCGCTTCCGCCATGTCACCACGGTGGAACGCATCATCGGCTTCAAAACCGGCACGGGAGGAACGGCCGGGGTCAGCTATCTTCGAAAAATGTTAGATGTGGTGCTCTTCCCAGAACTTTTTTCCATCCGCACCGAACTGTAAAATATCAAGTTCACAATACTTTTCCACTAGGCGCTCGCGAAAGACTTGTCAAGGACTATCGTTGACAAATGCTGAGCGAGCGCAATCTGCATGAATGGACGAGACAGGTCAAAGCATGCCCCAAAAAAACAATTCCAGAAGAAAACTTCCCGTAACGCAATGAAACTGCCCATAAAAGTAGCAAATTCAATGACAACAGAAAGATGCGTCAAGGGAAATGTCGAGGCCAGTTGGAGTGATAAAACGTCGCGTGCACACAACAAAAACAATTTTATTTCTAAAGGATATTTCGTTGCCATTTGGAAAATTTTCCTCTAGGGAAAATTAAGCCTCACTTATTCATCTTTTTGAATTAAGTTCAGCTCAAGAACACAAACAAACTTTACGCGGACTTCAAGGCAAGTAAGCACACAATATTCAGCACAATAACGGTATCCGCAAATATAAATTTCCATTGAGAACGCCTCTCCTTTTCTACACAACTTGCTATTACTTTCCACTGAAAATAAATTACATAAACCACATCAAAACGAGAGGTGCAATTGCCAGTCAACTAATTTTTCTTACAATTTGCTGGCTTGACACTACAGCGACCCAAGTGTTCTCATTCGTGGTGAATGTTTTTTCAGGGCTAAATAGATAACTTTTCCACTCGTTTCAACGCTTACCTAGAGACATAAATTTTCTGTGCCACACAGAACGAAGTAAGCCGCAATGAAAAGTGCAAAAACGAGAAGTTAGGTTCGTCCTCATTTCTCCCCCCACGAAAAATGCATTTCCCAAAAAGTTTTTAAGAAACCCAAGAATATTTTTTAAAAGCAAATTTTGTTGTTTAATCACTGGAGGAAGTCAACATGGTAGAAAAAATCTTATCCCGATCAGTGCGCCTTATTTTTGCAAGCGGCGTGGTATTGGGTGCGGGTGCGGTCACTCAAGCGGCGTTTGCCCAAGATGCAGCCCCACAACGTATCGAAATTACAGGTTCATCCATCAAGCGTATCGCTGTTGAAGGTGCATTACCTGTACAAACTTTATCCAAGGCACAAATCGAACAAACAGGCGCAACAACAGCGGCTGATTTGATCGCTTCCTTGCCATCCATGCAGGGTTTCACGACCTCTTCCGCATCCGTTAATGGTGGTGGTGGTGGTGTGCAAACTGCGTCAGTTCACGGTATCGGCGAAAAATACACCTTGGTCTTGTTGAATGGTCGCCGTATTGCGCCGTTCACATCTGGCTCCACAGTCAACTTGGCTAACATCCCTTTGTCTGCTGTTGAACGTATCGAAATTTTGACCGACGGCGCTTCTGCTCTGTACGGCTCTGATGCGATTGCAGGTGTGGTCAACTTCATCCTGAAGAAAAACCAAAAAGATTTTAATGTTGAATTTACTTACAGCACACCTCAACAGTCCCCTAAGGGCAAAACAACTAACTTCGCCTTGTCTAAGGGCTGGGGTGATTTGAACAAAGACGGTTACAACGTTTTGCTGTCATATAGCCATGACGAACAACAAGAATTAAACGCATCTGATCGCGACTTCGCGAAAATGGGCGGCTTAGCTCAGTTTAAAAACAACGGCAAAAAATATTCAATGTTCCAAAACAGTATCAACTCGATTCCAGGCAACGTGGAATTGGCTGATGCGACTGGTGATATTGACGACTTGTTGAATCCGTATTTGGTCAATAACGGCAACTGCCCACATCCAAATACTGCAGTAGGTAATGGTGGTGCGACTTGCCGCTTCAACTACGCTGCGACAGTACAAATTTTGCCTGAACTCAAACGCGACAGTTTCTTCGGCTCTTTGAACTACAACATCAGTGATGATCATAAATTCTTCGCTGAAGGCATGTTCACCAAGTTCACCAGCACAGCACGCTTTGCACCACCGGCACAACCATTAGGTGTAAAGACCACGGATGCCTTGTTCAAAAATGTAATCGCTCCTGCTTACAAAAAGAATGGCGGCGATCCTACTAAAATCACTGACGTAACCATGTACTTGCGTTTAGTTGATGCTGGTGGTCGTACTGATGGTTGGACAGCAGAATCCAAACATTTGTCTACAGGCTTCGAAGGTACCGTCTTCGGCGACATCAGCTACAACGCATCTTATGTTTTCTCTGAAAACAAATCGATCGATAACGCAGTTGCAGGTTACACCAGCGGCGAAAAACTCGATGCACTGATCAAGTCTGGCGCTTGGAATCCATTCGAAGCACCATCCGCAGCGTCGAAAGCTGCTTTAGCGCCAGCGGTTTTGCATCAAGAATTGGATGTTCAGACATCGCAAATCAATGTATTGAGCTTACGCGGTAGCAAAGAAATCTTCAAACTTGACGGTGGCAACGCTGGCTTGGGCGTAGGTTTTGACTTCACAAAGCAAACTTTCGTTGACAATCCTAGTGCGATTGCGCAAGGTCCAAACAAGCAACAACCAAACTGGACAGACACCAACGTCGGTGGTGGTACAGGTGCCTTACCGGTTGATGCATCCCGTAATAACTGGGGTCTGTTTGCCGAATTGTTCATGCCAATTACCAAGCAATTCGACATGACCGTCGCAACCCGTTACGATAACTACGATGCGATCAAAAACGGTAAAGTATTTGATGACGCAGGTAATGCATTGCCAAATGCAACGCAAGGCTTGAAAAATAGTGCGGGCACTTACAAGATCGCCGGTGCGTTCCGTCCTACTGAGTCCATGTTGTTACGCGCTTCCTACGGCACAGGCTTCAAAGCACCTGCAATGCAAGATGTAACCGATCCATTGAAAAACGGTGGTT
Organism: Oxalobacteraceae bacterium; assembly: GCA_023259175.1. Lineage (GTDB taxonomy): Bacteria > Pseudomonadota > Gammaproteobacteria > Burkholderiales > Burkholderiaceae_D > Undibacterium. The sequence goes on from JAHFQV010000109.1 coordinate 10,299, forward strand.
CTTCTAACTTCTATCCATGCCCGATCACTTCTGGCCCATTGAAGAATTTGTGTCACGGTACTGCCGAATACAATTTGCTGACTGGCGGTAATGCATTTGTGGATGGCAATGCTTTGAAACCAGAAAAATCCAAACAATGGACTTTGGGCTTCCGTATTGAACCAACACAAAGCTTGTCACTTGGTTTCGATTTGTGGGAAGTTAAGCTGAAAGACCAGATCAAGAGCCTGTCTCAAACCGCTGTATTTAGCGACGCGAAATACTTGAACTTGTTCACGTCTTACTACGATCCTATCCAGAAACAAAACGTTTTGGCCGCGATTTTGCGCCCATTCAACTTAGCTTCTGCTGAATATCGTGGTGTGGATTGGGATCATACTTTCAAGACCAATACATCAATGGGTAAGATGAGTGTGAATTGGACAGGTACTTACATGTTGAAAGCGGACTTGCAAAACAGCGCAGCTGATCCGTTCGAAAAAACAGTGGGTAAGTTTAACTCCTACAATGATGCAACTTTCCGTGTCATTTCCCGTTTGACTGCTTCCTTGAAAACGACTGATAATAAGTACAATCATTCCGTTTCACTTGGCTACCATTCTGGCTACCATGATCAAGAGTTCACCGCAGCAAATCGCGTAGTTCGTAACTTGAACGATGATGGTTCCTTGGGTGCTTATGTAGCGTCAACACGTGATGTAGCGGCTTACTACACAGTTGATTTGCAATCGAAAATCATGTTCAGCAAAAACTTGACTTTGACAGGCGGTATCAAAAACTTGTTCAACCAAGATCCACCGTTCTCCCAACGTAATGCGGGTGGTGGTAACCAAGTTGGTTTCGATGCACGTTATGTTGATCCACTGGGTCGTCAGTTCTACGTCGTAGGCAATATGAAGTTCTAATCTTAGTTTGATTTGAGTTTCAAACGCTAGCGACAAAAAGCCCCGAGGAAACTCGGGGCTTTTTGTTTTTCCAATAGGAACTAAGGCCGTGTAAGCGGGTCAAAATACGCTCAATAACAATATCTCGGGAGCACACTATGTATCCACGCTTTACAGTCCTTTTTA
>JAHFQV010000022.1:0-1637 GCA_023259175.1 Oxalobacteraceae bacterium
ATCGATCGGTTGCAGCAAGGCGCAACCTTGTTTGTCCCAGTAGTCCTGTAAAGTCAAAATAGTCTGTTGAAAAGTGAGCATAGCTCTTCTGCCTTTTTTTTTGCGGTTTTGGTTCAGCGCTGAGAGCGATTACCTACGCTCGCTGAGGAATTGATAAACCCTGAATTCTAACATGAGCTGATTTGGCGGCGATTTCTCAATTTCAAGTTTTCATAGGCGAGGTGTGGGTAATTTGGTAAGATCATTTTATCTTATCCATTTCATTAAATCCTATCACTTGGAAATTTGGAGTCTACTATGCACGGTCTTGCGAATCGGTTTCGGGTTTTTATTGATGTGCTTCAGTGGTCGGCACTATTGCTGGTCGTAATTTGTACCTCGGCACAAGCCCAGGAACCAATTTTGGAGTTGCAATACGAGCCCCATAGTCAGTCTTGGACACGCAGCGCTTTATTGCAGCATCCTGCCGTCAAAGAAATCCGTGTTTATAGTGCAGCTTATGGTCGCGAGATCACGATGAAGGCGCTAGCGATCACCAGTTTGTTACCCGAATTGAGCAAGATTAGCTCGGTGCAATTCACCGCCTTGGATGGTTTTGTTGCGAATATTTCGGGTCAAGCATTGTCGGGTCAAGGGCAGGCTTATTTGGCAATCGAAACCCAACAGCAGCCCTGGCCGCCCTTGGTGGAAAATAACCCGGCGAAGACCGAGAGCGCGGGGCCTTTTTATCTGGTGTGGTTAAACCCCAAAAAAGCAAAAATCAGCGATGAAATGTGGCCTTACCAAGTCGTTAAAATTGCAGTGGAAGCGCCTTTGCAACTACGCTTTCCCGAAATAAATCCCCAGCATCGTAGCGCGCCTATTTTGAATGGCTTGGCGGTCTACTTGAAAAATTGTGCCGTGTGCCACGCGATCAATGGGGGCGGCGATGCGCGAGTGGGACCGGATTTGAATTTACCCTTCAATCCCACTGAGTATTTTCAGAGCGCGTATCTGCGACGACTGATACGTCAACCCGCTTCGGTCCGCACCTGGAAGGACTCGCGTATGCCCAGCTTTAATAGGGAGGCTATTTCCGATGCCGATTTGGCGCATCTTGTGCTTTATCTTAAACAAATGGCGAAACAGCGCGGAAAATAAATGGGGGTTTTCTTTTGTACCCAGCATCTGCATTTGATTCCCTCGAATTTGCATTCTGTCGCAATCGCCTAATCGAAGGCTTTTTTTCCCCTTAGACTGCGTACATGCAGTTTGAAATTCATATCACGAAATTTAATTGAGATCACACAAAGGGGAAAAAAATGAAAATCGCTTCTCGTTCAACCGCACTTTTAGCCACCGTATTCTTGGCCATCTTAACTTGGGCTATTTTATCGGCCACGGGTCAACATATGGTGATTAACGGTGTCGAAATTGAAGGCGCTAATGGTTTCGTCGCCGTTATTGCAGTCTGCTTAGCCGTGGTGGTGGGGGTAATAGTTGCCGTGAGCGTGACGGGTATTGCCCTGTTAATTGCCGCGATTGTCTTGGTCGTCGTGCTGGTGGCGGTGTTAGGCTCAGTCTTCCTGGCTTTTTTACCAGTCTTGATACCGGTGTTGGCGATCTATGGCCTGGTTGTACTTTGCACACGTAAAAAA
>JAHFQV010000022.1:1737-19644 GCA_023259175.1 Oxalobacteraceae bacterium
CCAGTGTTCTTGCAGCGTCCTGTTTTGTGACTTTGGCGCAAGCCCAACCGCTAGGGTTTTGGGGTAAAAGTGTAGAAGGCTCCGGTCATGTCGTGCAACAAAATCGCGTAGCGAAAGATTTTAGAACGATCCAAGTCGCAATTTCAGGCAAGATTGAATTGAAACAGGGCGATGCTGAAGGCTTGAGTATTGAGACTGACGACAATATTCAAGACATGATAGAAACTGTAGTCGAAGGGAAGGTGCTGAAAATTCGTATGCGTGAGCGTAATACCTATCCTAGTACGCGTACCTTGCGCATTGTCGTTAATTTTAGACAGCTCAATGAAGTGTCGGTCGATGGTTCCGGTTCTGTGACTTGTGCGGATTTGGTTGCGGGCGATTTTAAAGCGCGCCTGTCGGGTTCGGGCAATATGCAAATTCAGAATCTTAAAAGCGATAGTTTGAAAGTGGCGATTGGCGGTAGCGGGAATTTCAAAGCCCAAGGTCAGTCGCCGCAGATCGTTGCCAGCATTGGCGGTTCGGGCGATATTGATATGGCGAAGCTTGCTGCGAAAGATGTGCGGGTAAGTATCGGCGGTTCTGGCTCTGTGAGCACATGGGCGAGCGATAATTTGAGTGTGAGTATAGGCGGTTCAGGCAGCGTGGAATACTACGGCGATCCTCGGGTTTCAAAATCAGTTGGGGGATCGGGTAGCGTGACTCGACGCGGCAGCCAACCTTAGTTATTTTTCTTCTGGCTTAAGCTTAGTTGGATGTATGATGTCGCATGCTAAAAGTCCGCCATTTTACTCCCATCTCTAGTACCAGCGACAGCGCGCTATGGAGCAATTGATCGCTGCGTGTTCGGAGGCGCTGCATTTGCTTTTTTCAGGTGATGCTGCGGTTTGGCGTATTGTTTTCCTCTCACTTTTGACCTCGCTTGGCGCATTATTGTTGGCCGCGCCTTGCGCAATTCTATTGGCGTATTTCATCGCAACACGTGCATTTCGTGGGCGCAGCATTCTCATCTGGTTGTTACAAACGAGCTTGTCGATGCCCACTGTACTGGTGGGTTTGCTATTGTATTTACTGCTTTCACGGCATGGAATTTTGGGGGGCTTGCAATGGTTGTTTACGGCTAAAGCTTTGGTCTTGGGGCAGGCCTTGATCGGCTTTCCCTTGATGAGCAGTTTTGTTTTAAGTGGTTTGCAAGCCTGCGACACGCGCCTCGCGGAAACTTTGCGCTCTTTAGGGGCGAACCCTTGGCAAACCATGTTAGGCGTTTTACGCGAATCTCGGTTTGCGGTGATGGCAGCTTTGATACACGGATTTGGTCGTGTGATTTCTGAAGTCGGTTGCGCCATGATGGTCGGCGGGAATATTCTCGGTGTTAGCCGCACGATGACCACGGCCATCGCCCTGGAAACGAGTAAAGGCGAATTTGCGCAAGCGATTGCTTTGGGCTTCGTGCTGTTGTTTGTTGCGCTGATATTGAACGCATGTTTGGCGCTGCTTCAAGGTCAGGCGAAACAAGTCGGGAGCGCGGCATGAGTGCTTCAGCGCTGCTTCACATTGAGCGTCTGCGTAAGCGTTTTACTGAGCAGCCCGTGTTGGACATCGCACAGTTTTCGATTGCGCCAGCGAGGGCCTATGTTTTGACCGGAAAAAATGGCAGCGGTAAATCCCTGTTTATGCGGATACTCGCAGGCTTGGAATCGGCTGAGGATTTTTCTTGGTCTTTTATGGGACAAAGCTATACCGACGCCGCGTCAAGCTATCCTGCGCAACTGCGTAAATCCATTATCTATGTCCACCAACATCCCTATCTTTTAGACCGAAGCGTTGAGGATAATATTTGCTATGGCATGCGAGTTCAGCATTATGCGTCGGCTGACATCAAAGCACGTTTGGAAGAAGCCTTGTCGTGGGCGGATTTGACCGCATTACGACATAGAAAGCCTCAGGGTTTATCGGGCGGAGAAAAACAAAGGGTGGCTTTGGCGCGTGTCAAAGTGCTTCAGCCTCGACTACTATTATTGGATGAACCCAGCGCGAACTTGGATGGACAAGCGCGAGAGCAAGTCATCGGCTTGATACCGACTTTGGTAGCGCAAGGTGTGAGTGTAGTGGTGGCTTGCCATGACCGCGATCTTTTGCATTTGGACGGTGTGCAACATCTTAAATTACGCGAAGGGCGGATTGCGCTGCGAACACATGAAGAGCAGAAGCTATGAAACGAATTTTGGGATTATTCATTTTTGTTTTTAGCTTGGGTGGCTTGGGTGCTGTCAATGACGCTGATGCTGCGCAATCCCAATTGAGCTTGCGACTAGCGACCACCACCAGTACCGACAATTCAGGTCTTCTGCAATTTATTTTGCCTGCCTTCGAGAAGGAAACTCAAATACAAGTTCAAGTCATTGCGGTGGGCAGTGGCAAGGCGCTGGAGCTTGGGAAAAATGGTGATGTTGATGTCGTTTTGGTGCATGCGCGGGCAGCCGAAGACCAATTTGTGGCGCATCAATACGGCGTGGATAGACGCGATGTGATGTATAACGATTTCGTGTTAGTGGGCCCCTCCGATGACCCTGCGGCCATCGCTCAGGAGAAAAATCTGATGGCAGCACTCGCGCGTTTGGTACAAAGTCACGCAAAATTTATTTCGCGTGGCGATCGTTCTGGTACTGAAATGATGGAACATAGCTACTGGGCGAGTTTGGGTCAAAAGCCAGATGCGAGTGCCTATATTGCCGCTGGAGTCGGGATGGGCGAAGCCTTGCAAATGGCGGGAGAAATGCGGGCATATACTTTAAGCGACAGAGCAACGTATTATGCTTATCGTGCCAAGACTGGCTTAAGGATAGTCTTCGCGGGCGACGAAAAAATGCGTAATCCCTATGGCATCATCGCAGTGAACCCTGCACGTCATTCGGGAATTCATTACGACGCTGCGCTAAAATTGATTCAATGGCTAGGCTCTAAGCAAGGAAAAGCAAAAATTAGCGGGTTTCAAGTTCAAGGACAGCAAGTTTTTTTCCCGTATTGAACTTGGAAATCACATCGGAGTCAAATTCAGCATTTAGGATGGGGAAATCTTAAAATGGAGAAATTTATGCAAGTGAACAAACAAATGAAAATAGGCCTTGCGGTATTTTTGGGGATATCGATTACGTATGCATCCAGCAGTTATGCCGATGGCTTAAGCGATATGAAATCGGCGCTATTACGCCTGCAGGGACAAACACCGATTCGAGCACATGTGGAAGCGAAGACTTGGAATCGTTCGGGTTCGGGCAAGGATACTGAAGAATATAACGGCGTTGCCAGCGTCACTGTAGAAGACAATCAACGTGGTTTGAGTGTCTTATTGGGTAAAGATTTGTTGGCGAAACTCGAAGCTGAAGAGCGTGCCAAAGAAAAAGATAAAAAGGCGAAAACACCGACCCTGGCTGCCTTAGGCGATGTAAATTCCACCTCGCTACGCCCACTCGTTTCGGCCGCTAATTCGGTTAGCTCCATGATAGAAGGAAAAATATTTAAAGCCGAAAAAATGGATAGCTATGATGGAAAACCAGCACGCATGTTGAGCTTTGAACATAGCATTGATGCGCTGAGTGAACGCGATAGAAAATATGTGAAAAGTTTGTCCGGTTCTTTGGATATTTGGATTGCAGCAGACGGGTCGCCGCTCGCTAGTCGCAATGTGCAAGATGTCCACGGGCGGGCATTTTTAGTGGTGACCTTTGACGCAAAAAGTACCGACGAGCGTGTCTACAATGTGATCGGCGATCGCTTAGTCATCGCTAAATCTGAGAGTAGCAATAGCAGCTCAGGTATGGGCGAAAAAGGTGAAAGCAAGACCAGTAAAACGCTCAAAATATTAAATTGAACGCCAGCATTTTTCCACTATAAAAATTAACGAGATCACATAAGGAGACTTGCATGTCGATTTTTTCTACATCCGTTCTTTGCCAAAGCCGCTACGCAGACCTACCAATCAGTAAGCTAAATTCTTGGCAAATTTTTTGCAAGGGCGTGCAAGTTTTTCTATTGTTGAGCATCGCCGAAAGTGTGATCGCACAAACCTCGGCGAAACCAGTAACCCCAACAACGCCAAGCAAGGAAGTGGCCGCGACAGTGGCGACAAAAAAGCCTATCAGTCACGATGTTTATGCGCTCTGGCGCAGCATACAAGGTTCCACTTTAAGTCGTGATGGCAGTTGGCTTGCATATGCCTTGCTTGGGCAAGAGTCGGATGGTGAGTTAGTCGTAAAAAATCTAAGGAGTGGGCAGGAATGGCGTTCGCCGCGCGGGATTAAGCCCATGTTCAGCGCCGATGCGCGTTTCCTCGCATTTGCCATCGCACCCACGCAGGTGGAATTGGATAGGGCAAAAAAAGAGAAAAAGAAGACCGAGGATTTTCCTAAGCCAAGTTTGGGTGTGATGGATTTAACGAATGGGAAAGTAGAAAACTTAGAACGCGTGAAGCGTTTTTCTTTTGCCGAAGAAGCAGGCAATTTCCTTGCGGTGCAGTTTGAGGCCAATAAGGATAAGGATAAGGATAAAGATAAAGTGAAATCCGCGAACGAAGAAGTCAAGGCGGATGAAGCGACTTTCGATCTAAACGAAGAGGATCAGGAAGCGGCGAGCGGCGGTGCGACTAAGAAAAAAGAGGAGGCGAGTACGCTCCTGATTTGGGACTTAATCCAAAATCAGAAAACCACGGTCAAAGATGTCACTGATTTTAGTTGGAATAAGCAAGGGACTCGTTTGGCCTATCATGTGTGGCTCAAAGATCAGCCGAAAACAGATACGGTAAAAGCGGTGACTGAGACCCCACTCGTTTCGACACCAAGCAATGCGGATGGTGTTTATGTGTTCAATACCGTCTCCGGAAAGGCGGAAAACATTTTTATCGGTAGCGGCTCCGTGAAGCAAATGCGCTTTGACGAAGCGGGTCAACAGTTTGCTTTTTTGACGAATCGGGATGAATTAATTGAACAAAAAAAACGTAAAGAGGCCGCAAAAAATTCAGATAAAGCGGAAGCGAAAACTGATGGAAAAATGAATGCAGAGCTGGTCTTAGATGCGACTAAAGAAAAACCTAACGCCACAGCGAAAGAGCCCGAAGCAAAAATATTCAAGCTGTATTTTTGGCGTGAGGGGATTGCGCAAGCGAATATCTTGGTCGATAGCGAGACCCTTGGCATGCCTAAATCTTGGGGGCCAAGCGAATTTGCTGAGCTTAGTTTTAGTAAGGATGGACAACGCCTTTTTCTGGGTACGGCGGAGTTAGCCAAAGCAGAAGTTAAGAACGCAGCGGAGCCGATGAAAGTCGATCTCTGGCATTGGAAAGACCCAGAACTACAAGCCATGCAAAAGGTCAATGCGGACAAAGAGAAGCAAAGAAATTACCGCGCTGTGGTGCATTTGAGCGAAGCCAAATTTATTCAACTCGCGAATAAAAATATTCCGCAAGTGGTGATCAATGAAGACGCGAATATGGTGATGGGTTTGAGTACTTTGCCTTACCGGAATTTGATGTCATGGGATAGCCTGTATTACGATGCCTATGCCATCAATATTCAAAACGGGCAAGCAAAAATGTTGATAGAAAAATCGCGTTTTCAGCCGCATTTTTCACCGTCTGGAAAATACCTAGTCAACTTTGATGCGCAAAGTCGCGCTTGGTTTGCTTATGATACCCAAACAGGCGCGAGGCGTAATTTGACGGGCGCGACTAAAGCTGAATTTGACGATAGACAACGCGACACGCCCGAACCTAAAGATGCGTATGGTATTGCCGGTTGGACGGAAAATGATGCCAGCATTCTTCTGTATGATCAGTTTGATTTGTGGGAAGCATCCTTACTAAATCCTGCGGCCAAACTACGTAATGTAACGCAGGCTTTTGGTCGTAAAAACAAACTGCAATTACGCTATGTTCACTTGAGTGAAGAAAGTCGTTCGCCGGATAAAAAGGCTTTGCCTAAGGATAGCGCTTGGTTGCTTTCGGCCAGCAATGAAGAAAATTATGGTACGGGATATTTCAGAATTGATCCAGTTAATACCTCCGATGCCTTGCCGACCCGTTTGATCTATATGGATAAAATGTTGGGAAATGTGCAGAAGGCAAAAGAGGCCGAAACCTTGATTTTCACACAGCAGAGTTTTACCGAATTCCCAGATTTATGGGTATCGACAACCGCGTTTAACGCACCACAAAAAATCAGTGATGCCAATCCGCAGCAAAGCCAATACAACTGGGGTAGTCAGGAGCTGATTTACTACACCACAGCCGATGGCAAAAAACTTAAAGCGCTGCTTACTAAACCGGATAACTTTGATCCGAAAAAGAAGTATCCGATGATGGTCTATATCTACGAAAAAATGTCCGATAATTTGCATCGCTATGTCGCGCCATCGCCTTCGCAAAACATCAACGTCACCCGCTTTGTGAGTAATGGCTATCTTGTCTTGCGCCCCGATATTGAATACAAAACGGGCTACCCTGGTCAGAGCGCGATGAAGACGGTGTTGCCCGCGATTAAAGAGGTCATTAGCAAATCCTATGTCGATGCGAAAAGGATCGCCATACAAGGTCATAGTTGGGGCGCGTATCAAGTCAATTATTTGATTACCCATACCAATATGTTTCGAGCAGTCGAAGCCGGTGCGTCTATGGCGAATATGGTGAGTGGCTATGGCGGCATTCGCTGGGGAACGGGGATGAGTCGCGCATTTCAGTATGAAAAACAGCAAAGTCGTATCGGTGGGACACCTTGGGATAGCACCGATAAATACATAGAAAATTCACCTATTTTCGCAGTCGATAAAGTTAAAACGCCCTACCTCACGGTGCACAATGATGACGACGATGCCGTCCCTTGGTATCAGGCGATAGAATTTTTCACGGCACTTCGTCGCTTAAATAAAGAGGCTTACTGGTTCAATTACAACGGCGAAAAACACGGACTCAAAGAGCGCGATCACATCAAACATTTTACGGTACATATGTGCGAATTTTTTGATCACTATTTACTCGATAAACCGCGCCCGGAATGGATGGATAAACCCATTCCCTATTTAGAGCGCGGTCAGCGAGATGTGATGGGCTTGTTTAAGGTACCGGTGACAGCCCCAGTAGCAGCTCCAGTAGCGCAATAGCTGCGGTTGGGGTCTTATCCATCAATTCTGTAAAATCCGCAGCGGCATGCCCAAAACCGTGTCGCCAGTGGCGGCACAATACCAGATCACAAGGATGAGCGCGGCGATCGTCGCGACATACCATAGGGCAGAAAAAATCTGCCCATATCGATCCAAGGGCAGCAGCAGCGACAGTTTGCGATAGCGCCATTCCATCAGGATTTCTACACTCCCGACCGACAGAAAAAACACCATGAAATAGAGCTGTAAGCGATAACAAGCATAGATGCCCAAGGCCGATGCGGCGATCATTAAAGCAAAAGAAAATCGGGTCGAAGAGGAAAAGCAAATACTTTTGACGATGTGTCCGCCATCTAAGGGAACGATCGGCAGTAAATTAAAAAGATTGATGAAGGCATTAAACGTCGCAAGACCCGCAAAGAAGGGATTGCCAGTCAGCCAAAACGCGCCAATAAATCCCAAGCAAAGTAATAAACCAAAACTAGGCCCCATAATCGAAATGACGACATCCTGCCAGCGGGTATTGATCTTATCTTCGCTTAAAGCCAAACCGCCAAAAAAAGGAATCAGATAAATGCCTTTGGTTTTCATACCAAAATATTTCATGGCGCGAATATGACCCCATTCATGAATCACCAAACAGGCAATCAAAGCGATCGCAAATTGAAATGAAAACAGGTAAGAGTAAGCCGCGAGCGTTGCACCGGCTAAAATCACTTTGATGACTTTCGCACTCTTGAGCAACTTAAAAGCCAAGGACATCAAACCGATCTTGCTGGTATTTTGCTTGAATTCTCCTGTCACCGAGGGCACTTGTCGCGAGATTTCCTGCGTTGTACGGGTACCCGCATCGACTACTTCTTGATTGAGGATTAAGCGATACGCCAAAGAAAAAGGCTCCCAATGCACGTCGACCTCGAACTCGACGGTGATGGCTTGCTCAAGCTCCGTTTTGTTTTCATTTGCCCCATCCGCCTTTGCCAGCATAGAAAAACGGTGGGTAAATACACCTTCATTCTCAGCACTGGCATTTTTTTGCGACACCAATTGCTCATCCCAAAAAAGCTGCTGCCATCCCGCTAACGCCCCCACCAAACGTAGAGGCTTACCTAAACAGTCGATACGTAATAGTTCCAAAATGACTCCTTAAAAAATGGTAATGGCTTGCTAGAAATCGAGAAGCAAAGGCCCCGCAATTAATCCAAAAAGCAAATAAATGAGATTCTAGGCGAATTCACCCCATGTCCGATACTGCAGTGCAATATTTCTTGGTGAAAAGGTGTAGATTTAAATCCAATTGAATGTGGGATTTGGGTATAATGGCGACTTTGTGGGAAATTGAACAACTTTTTGGTGTCAACATTTGCTTGTGAACTTTCTAGCTAGGTTTTTCAATTGATCACTCCATCGACCTTCTCTCTATCTAAACATGAAATCGAATCGACTCCAACTGCATACCTCCGTCGCGCTTTTTTCCTTGTCTTGTCTTGCTGGCTGTGGCGGTAATTCGGATCAGCAAAAATCAGCGAGTGAAACCGCGTATCGTGCCGCTCCTTCTGCTGTGAAAACGGCGGTCTTTAACGGTAAGCGGTCGGATTTTCTTGTGACTGCCACTGCGAAATCCTTTGAGGTGCAAAATAAGCTGAGCCATGTTTTGGTGAGTGTTCCCTTAGACTACGACGAGCTGATGTTTTCGGACATGCATGTGAATTTACATATGGCCTTGAAAGTGGCGCAATTGCCTGAGGCCGATGTGAATTCGCTGATTGAGTTGTATGTGGCCTTTTTTAATCGGCTTCCGGATGCCGATGGCTTGGCGTATTGGATAGATCAGGTCAAGGCGGGACAGAGTTTGGAGCAAATTTCCCGTAGTTTTTATGCCGCGGCTTTGATGTTCCCCAAGGAGACGGGGTATAGCGCGACGATGACGGAGGATGAATTCGTACGCATGATCTATAAAAATGTGCTTGGGCGTTCTGGCGAGCTTGCGCCGCCTGCTGAGGATGTGGCGTATTGGGTCAATAATTTGAAAACGGGAACGAGCAAGGGGCGACTGATACAGATCATGTTGGTTTCTGCGCGTTCGCTAGAAAAAGATGTGAAATGGGGTTGGGTGACGAGCTTATTGAACAATAAGGTCAGCATGGGGCGTTACTTTGCCATCGAGGAGGGCTTGAATTTTAATACGCAAGAGGACTCGATTTCGAAGACGATAGCGATTGCTTCCTTGATTACCGATAAGGACGTTGCTGCCGCGAAGAAAGCGGTGGGCTTAGTGGAAGTGGGAAATCTTCCTGCGGTGAGTAGTAATCCGCCCATCGATGGTAGTTTACGTGATTGCTTTAGTGCAGATCGATTCGCCGCAGGAAATACTTACGAAGAAGTTTTCACGGTGAAGCCAACCCAGGGCGTTAGCTATCAGGTGATCGATCAGTACAAGGTCACAGGTGCGCTTAAATTTAATGATAAAGACACGATAGAAGTCGTCCGTGATCGCCTAAGTTATAACTCTGGGCCCAACGCCAATACTGATCACATGAAGGCATATTTCCTGTTTTCCGACCTTGATTATCAGTATTTTGGCTATGCATGGCGTCCTTCTTGGGGTGTCCAGCCTAGTGAAAAATTTAGCACCCTGAGTCCAGCGCAAGTGATTTCTATGCGTATGAAAGTAGGTGAAAGTTTTGAACAATCTGGAACGGATAAACACGAGACCATTCCGAAATCATCAACCGAACCGGTGCCGACTTTTTATACAGCGAAACTCAATATGAGCTATGCCGCAAGAGAAAAAATCACGGTGGGTGCTGGAAGCTTCGATGCATGTCGCTTACACAGCGTAAATTCAATGGATGGGAATGTCGTGAGCACCGACGATACATGGTATGTCGCCGGCGGAAAATTTCAGGGCTTTACTTTGCGTATTATTGCTTATAGCAAGGACTCGAGTATTTTAGTTACAGAGGAAGCGACGAAATTTACTCTAAACGGTGAAAGCCAATAAGCGCAGAGCAGCTGGGTTGGGATTTACCTAAAGCGGTGCAGGCTAAAACCCGCTCAACACTGAGATGCAGAGACCCAGAGAAAAATAAAGAGGAGAGGATTTTGAGGTGTTTTTTGCGTTAGTCCTTAAGTAGAATTCCCTAGCGAATAAATCAATTTTATGCTGTAAAATCAGAGTGCCTTGCACAATTGGGCAAGGTCACGCTTGGGTTTTGGTTCTGATTTTTACTAGGGAGCATCATGGTACGACTTTATATTTCGCGTTTGCGTTTGGTACTTTTGTCTGCGTTTGCATTTGGTCTCAATGCGTCTGCGCCTGTGCCTGCATTGGCCTCAGATAATTCTCCTGCATTGATACCAGCGGTTCAGCAAATAGAAATGAAAGCGGGTCAGTTTCATTTGAATCGCCAAACAAAAATATTCGCCAGTGACATGGTGGCTAAAGAAAACGCGCAATTATTGAGCGTGGCTGTGCAAAAAATCTTGGGCGTGAGTTTGCCGGTGATGCTTGGAAAGCCAACAGCGCAAGAGCAAAATTTTGTGCAGTTTCTGAGTATTCAAACTTTCGCGCCGAGTGAGGCTTATAACTTGGTGAGCGATACCAAATCCCTGCGGATTACCGCGACCGCCGCTGGGCAGTTCTATGCCCTGCAAACGCTACTGCAGCTTTTACCCTTGCACAAGCAAGCGGTGATTGATCTGCCTGCGATGGAAATTAATGATACGCCTCGTTTTGCGTGGCGCGGCATGCATTTGGATGTGGGTCGTCACATGTTTAGTGTGGACTTCATCAAAAAATTATTAGATCAAATGGCGGCGCTTAAACTCAATACCTTTCATTGGCATTTGACCGAGGATCAAGGCTGGCGTATTCAAATCAAACAATATCCCAAGCTGACACAAGTGGGTGCATGGCGTAAGGAAACGACCAAGGATAGACATTACGAACCTTATATTGGCGATGGTGTCCCTTACGGCGGATTTTATACACAAGAGCAGATTAAAGAAGTCGTCGCTTATGCGCAGCGCTTGCACATTATGGTGGTGCCTGAGATTGAATTGCCAGGTCATTCCCAGGCTGCCTTGGCCGCTTATCCTGAGCTCGCTTGTACGCCAGGGCCATTTGCGGTCGCGACTAACTGGGGGGTGTTTGAAGATATTTATTGCCCGACCGAGCCCACATTTACTTTTCTTGAAAACGTTTTGACTGAAGTGATGGCCTTATTTCCCGCGCCTTATATTCACATCGGGGGCGATGAGGCACCCAAGACCCGTTGGAAAGCCAGTGCTCAGGCGCAAGCAGTGATGCAGCGCGAAGGTTTAAAAAACGAAGAACAATTGCAGAGTTATTTCATCCGTCGTGTCGAGAAATTCATTAATAGCAAAGGCAAGCGCCTGATTGGTTGGGATGAGATTTTAGAAGGTGGCTTAGCACCCAATGCGACGGTGATGTCTTGGCGTGGCGAGGAAGGCGGCATTGCCGCTGCGAAGGAAGGCCATGATGTGATCATGACGCCGACCAGCTGGTGTTATTTTGACGCTGGACAAGGCCCCGCTGAGCAAGAGTTGTGGCAGCTTGGCGGTGAAATTACCCTGGAAAAAGTCTATTCGTATAATCCTGTTCCTAAAGTTTTGGATGAAAGTCAGCAGAGTCATATTCGAGGTGTGCAGGCGAATATTTGGACTGAGTATTTGCCAACGTCCGCGCATGTCGAATACATGGTTTTTCCGCGTTTGTTGGCGATGGCAGAAGTCGCTTGGACTCCCCAAGATCGGCGTAATTTTGCCGACTTTGAGCATCGAGTGCAGAACTATTATCCACGTTTGGATCAGGCTAAGATTGCTTACCGTATTCCACGTCCCCTTGGTTTGGATACGCCAGTTCAAATTGGAAAAGAATGGCAATGGACTTTGACTGCGCCGGTTAAGGATAGCAAAATGTTTTATACGCTCGATGGTAGCGAACCTAGTCCTAGTCCCAAAGGCAAGCTCTACCGCAAGACCCTGGCTGTGAAGAAGGATGCTGCTGCGGTGCTCAAGGTGTTAACAGTATTGCCCGACGGTCGCGTCAGCGCGGTGCAAGTGGCCGGTATTCCGAAGCCAGCCGCTCAAGCCTCAACACAAAAATAGGTGTCGCGGGCTTTGAAGCTGCAGCGAATTTGTCTGCGCACGGTGTTTGACTTGGTGCGCCACCGTCTTTGCGCATTCTTTTTTAGCGTGTGGGTAATGCTGTTGCTCTTGAGCCCTGTCACCTCCGCGCACGCACTCGCACAGACTGCGCAGACGAGTCGCCCGCTCAGCACTCAGTGGGAATTTCGGCTCGTCCCAGATGATGTCAACGCTGCCGCGCATCTTGATCTTACCGAGTGGCGCAAGGCCAGTGTGCCGGGGAGTGTGCATACGGATTTGTTGGCTGCTGGGCGGATCCCCGATCCCTATGCGCAATCGAATGAAGCTAGTTTGCAATGGATAGGTTTGGCGCGTTGGGAATACCGGTGTGCTTTCGATTTGCCAGCACTCATGCATCACGAATTAGTTTTTGATGGCATCGATACCTTCGCCGATATTTACATTAACGATGAAAAAGTACTGAGCACGGATAATGCTTTTCGAACTTGGCGTATTGCTCTAAATCGCGAAATCTTTGCTAAGTTCAAAGAAAAAAATAATCTACTGCGCGTGATTTTGCATTCGCCCATTCAGCAAATGTTGCCACAGGTCTTAGCGATGCCGTTTAAGCTGGCGGGCAATTACCCATCACCTTATGGCGATGAACCGGTGGATGCAATGACGGGGAATTTTGTCCGTAAGCCGAGCTACCATTATGGTTGGGATTGGGGCCCACGTTTTGTGACTTTGGGCTTGTGGCGTGCTGTGCATTTGGAAGGCTATTCGTCTTTGCGTTTGCATGGCTTGGAAGCGCGCCAAAATAGCTTGAGCGCTGCGCGTGCAGAACTGCTCGCTCAAGTTGATGTGCAAGTCGAGCGCACGCAAAAAGTGCAGGTCGAGTTGGACGTGATTGATCCAGATGGACGTCTGCTACAAACGCAACGACATCATGAGATTTTAAAGAGTGGGCGTCAGCAACTTCAATACAGTCTCAAAATCGCGCAACCACGATTGTGGTATCCCAACGGCTATGGCGCGCCAGCCTTATACAAGGTCCTTAGCCGCATCGTCGCAGGCCATCAGGTATTGGCGCAGGCCGAACAAAAAATCGGACTGCGCACCGTGCAATTGCGACGCAATGTCGATCTAGTTGATGGTGTAGAAGGGCAGGAATTTACTTTCGTCGTGAATGGGATTCCCGTTTTTGCCAAAGGCGCGAATCTGATTCCTTTCGATATGTTTCCCAATCGTGTGGACGATAGTCAAATTCGTCAGGTTTTACAGTCCGCCAAGGCGGTGCATATGAATATGCTGCGGGTTTGGGGTGGTGGCTATTACGAACGTGATGCCTTCTATACGATGGCTGACGAAATGGGGCTGATGATTTGGCAGGATTTCATGTTTGGCGGGGGTGTCGTGCCTGCTTATGATGCGCGCTTCCGTGCCAATGTTTTGCAAGAGGCAAGCGAGCAAGTACAGCGCTTACGTAGTCATCCTAGTGTGGTGCTGTGGTGTGGTAATAATGAAGAAGAGACGGCTTGGAAAGATTGGGGTATCGCTAAAAACTTGCGCGCCCAAGATCCACAATTCGCGGAACAAGTCTGGCGCGGTTACGTGCAATTATTTGGACAGGATCTGCGTCGTATTGTGGAAGAAAATGGGCATGGCGCAGCGTATTGGTCAAGTTCACCCAGTAATGATCTCGATGAACGTGCTAACGATAGTCTGCGTGGCGATAAACATTATTGGGATGTTTGGGCAGGCTCAAAACCGGTGCAAGACTATCTTAAGGAAACGCCGCGCTTTATGTCGGAATACGGTTTGCAATCTTGGCCGCAAATGTCGACCGTGGATGCGTTTAGTCGGCGTGAACAGCAGACGGTCAATGATGCAGTGATTCGTCAACACCAAAAATTCCTGGCAGGCGCGGGTAATGAACGGCTCTTGCACTATATTCGGGCGGAGTATGGCGAGCCACAAGACTTTGAAGATTTTGTTTATCTCAGTCAGGTGATGCAGGCCGAAGGTATTGCGTTGGCCGCGGGACATCATCGCGCAAGTAAGCCGCGCACGATGGGTTCTTTGTACTGGCAACTGAACGATGTTTGGCCGGGGGCATCTTGGTCGAGTATCGATTATTTCGGCAATTGGAAGGCACTGCATTTTCAGGCAAAGAGATTCTTTGCTCCGGTGGCCATCCTTGCGTCTAGAGTTGGCTTGAGTGCGGGTGGGCAAACCCGGGTGCATGCCGTATCCGATCTGCAAACAGAACAACATCTTACTTGGCGCAGGCGCTTACTGCATATTGAAGGAAGCCAAGTACAGGAAAGTACGCAAAGCATCGTTCTGTTACCGAATTCGTCTATGCCTTTGCTAGATTTATCGGACGCAGAATTGTTAGGCGAACGTGACCCCTCACAATATGTCGCCGTGTTTGAATTACTGGAGGGCGAAAAGACGCTCTCACGCAGCCTAGTGTATTTCGCCGCCGCAAAAGAGATACGATGGCTAAATCAAAGAAATCAAGAAAATCAAGAGATTCAGGTTGACATCAAGCCGATAGGGGAAAAGCATCAGCAGCAATATCAAATACAATTAAGCAGCAAGTATTTTGTGCGCGCTTTGTGGCTTAGTTTTGAAGCATTGCCAGCGCAAATGTCGGTGCAATTCTCAGACAATTCACTGAACCTATTACCCAATGAAAAAGTGATTGTGACTCTGAAGATTGCAAGCGGAAAGCTCGCGCAAAAAGACATCCTAGTGCAATTGCGCAAGGCGCTTCGCATGCAAATGTTGGAAAGGCGAACAGAGCACTAAGCGCTTTGTTTTTTACTAGGCGAAATATGAACACCATTTTTAGAACCGTCTTACATGTACAGTTTTATGTTTGTCTAGCACTCGCAATTATTTTTTTCGCGCCACCAAATTACGCCCAACAAATTTCCCGGCTAGGTAGCCCCAAGGCGATGCAAGACTTCGATGCCGAGGAAAACCAGCGTTTTAACCCGCTCTTTGATGCCGGGAGTTGGCAGGGATATTTACTCCCCGAAGATCAGGCTTTAGCAGGGAGCTTTGCCGGACCCATGTTGATCGCGGAAGAGTATGCCATTTACATTGCGCCAGTGCTGGAACAACTCGAAGTGCGAGACCGTAGTACTGGCCAACGCTTGGATCCACACCAAGCCGTGTGGACGCACGAGTCGCAACCCGGGGTTTTGCGTCAGCGCATACAATGGCCTAGTTTGCGTATCGATATTGATCTCCATTTTCTGCAAGATCAAACGACGGTCGTTCGCTATCGCTTTCAAAATCTTTCGCCGCATCAGCTCGATTTGGATTTGCAATGGCAAGGACAATTGTTCGAGCATTGGAATAAGAATGCGACTGCATTGCCTGCGCCGTGGTCGCGCGTTTGGCACAGTACACAAGACGGCGTGCAACTACAAATGGGACGGGTGCGCGTTGCCAATGCCTTGCTGTCGAGTGGGCAAGCCCGCTATACGATACGGCGCAGCCTCCAGAGTGAAACTACGGTGCAAGACTTAGCGTATTCTAGTCATGCGAGGCTCGCTACTTTAGCGCCATTTGCCGAAACAAGGGTGTATGCGCAATACCTTTATCAGCTTGATTCTTCACCGGACAAAACACAAACACAAACGCAAACACAAACACAAACTCAATTTAAAGATCAGGGCTTGCAAGTACAGGATTTAGCGGTGGCGATACAGCGCAGTGCAGCGAGATGGCGCCATTGGAAAAAACATTTGCCTCAGTCACCGCTAGCCACCAAAGCTTGGGAAACCTTGGTGGGTAATTGGCGTGCGCCGCGCGGCGCATTTATGCATGAGGCCATCGTTCCATCGACTACTGCACGTTGGTTTAACGGCGCATGGGCTTGGGATAGCTGGAAAGAAGCTTACGCAGTGGCCTCTGTCGATCCAAGGCTGGCCGCAAACAGCGTGCGGGCGATGTTTGATTATCAGATAGGCGAAAAGGACAATCTAAGACCGCAAGATGCCGGGATGGTGATTGATGCTATTTTTTATAACCGTGACGCTGGCCGTGCAGGCGATGGCAGTAACTGGAATGAGCGCAATAGCAAACCACCTCTCGCAACATGGGCGGTGTGGGAAATTTATCGTCACAATCATGATCGTGCATGGTTACGCGAAATGCGTCCTAAGCTCGAACTTTATCACGCATGGTGGTATCGCAATCGCGACCACAATCAGAATGGATTAGCCGAATACGGTGCGACTTTGCATCCACTGCATCAGGGTCAGCAAGCGCAACTCCAATTGTCGATACAAGAGGCCGCAGGCTACGAATCGGGCATGGATAATGCGGCGCGTTTTGGTTTTATTGATGAAGCTGCGCTAGAGCGCTACGCAAATCAAACTCATGCGGGAAATCGATCCGCTGCACAGCAAGATTGGCAAATAAAGGTATTGGAAAATCGCGATGCAAAGTCCAATTTAATTGCCTATTCCATCAATCAAGAGTCGGTTGATTTGAACGCATTTTTGTATCTGGAAAAGCAGCTACTAGGGAAGATAGCGGCAACTTTAGGTGATCGCCTTGCAGCAAAAGCTTGGCAAACACAAGCACGACAATTGAAAGAGAAAATCCAAAATTGCTTTTATGATGCCAAAACCGGATTTTTTTACGATAGACAAATTGAGGATGATGTACCGAATAAGCCAGCGCCAGTTTGCCAAGGACGTTTGCTCACGCAACGTGGGCGCGGCCCAGAAGGCTGGGCACCGCTGTGGGTGGGCGCAGCGACACCCAAGCAAGCGGCCCAGGTTATGCGCACAATGCTCGACCCGAAAGAATTCTATAGTCAGGTCCCACTACCAACTGCAGCCATGAGTAATCCCGCCTACCATCCAGAAATTTATTGGCGTGGACGGGTCTGGCTAGATCAAGTTTATTTCGCCGCAATGGCACTCAAAAACAATGGCAAAGCGAAAGAGGCCCGTGCCTTAGTACAAAAATTTGTGAAGGGCGCAGAAGGCTTGAACAGCGACGCACCGATACGAGAAAACTACCATCCACAAACAGGAAAAATGCAAGGCGCAAGCAACTTCAGCTGGAGCGCCGCGCATTTACTGATGTTGGAACGAGAAGGCTTGCTTTAATCGCCGAGCAACAACTCATTTAGTTGCCCAATTCAAAAGCCTTCACCGCAGAGAAAAGCGATACGGGCGAAAATACTTCTAATTCCAAAGCATTCACCGCAGAGGCGCAGAGAAAAGCGTAATGAGAGGAATTACTTCCAATTCAAACCCCCTCACCGCAGAGGCGCAGAGGCGCGGAGAAAAGCGTGAAGAGAGAAAGGCGATGCGAAAGATTATGATGCGCTCGCAAGGAATTGCGCTTCCTCTCTTTTAAGGTTTTCCTCTGCGTCTCTGCGCCTCTGCGGTAAGGGGTTTTGGTTTTTCTTCGCGCGGACGAAACCTGCCTAGCCCGTCTGTTAGTTGATGACATTGAAGTTGGAAGTGAAATGAAAAACTCTAATTCAAACCCCCTCACCGCAGAGGCGCAGAGGCGCGGAGAAAAGCGTGAAGAGAGAAAGGCGATGCGAAAGATTATGATGCGCTCGCAAGGAATTGCGCTTCCTCTCTTTTAAGGTTTTCCTCTGCG
>JAHFQV010000022.1:19654-45905 GCA_023259175.1 Oxalobacteraceae bacterium
ACCCCCTCACCGCAGAGGCGCAGAGGCGCGGAGAAAAGCGTGAAGAGAGAAAGGCGATGCGAAAGATTATGATGCGCTCGCAAGGAATTGCGCTTCCTCTCTTTTAAGGTTTTCCTCTGCGCCTCTGCGGCAAGGGGTTTTGATTTTTCTTCACGCAGACGAAACCTGTGTAGCTAGAGAAAATAGGATTCATTACTTGGAAGCTTGCGGTAGAATTGTGGTTTCAGTTTTCTTAGTTCATATGTTTTTTCTCCATCTGTGCCGCGACTTTGTTTAAGCTTTTTTTGTCATGGAAGTACACGTAGAGTTGGGTGTTTCCGGCCGATGGTCGATTATTGAATTGTGCTTATGAAAAAATGCCTATTATTTTTCAGTCTTTGTTTTTCAGCGATCTCTGTCGCATTCGCAAATGACTTTCCGGAGAATTTCAATGAGTATTGGAATGGTACCGTTGCCGGAAAATATGAGTTTAAAATGGTTTTTAGAAAGGGCCATGGCGATTGCTCAGGGAGCTATTTTTATGTGAGTCAGAAAAAGCCCATATTTTTAAGTGGCGTTTGCCAGAGTGATCCGGACAGGTTGGAGTTGTCGGAACTTAAGAGCGATGAAATGCTCTTAAAAAATAAAAAATATAACCGATTTATTGGTTCCAGAAATGGAGACAAGATAAGTGGGCTTTGGTACTCCTACGACGATAAGCACCAATATATATTTGAGGCAACGAGGGTTCGGCCTGATAGGCGTGAAGTTCTGAAGGGCGCAAAAGGCCAATATAAATTGACTGATATCTCAGGGTTTTACGGCGCTAACACGATGACGGAAATATTCCGGAAAAATGGAGTGTGGCGAGCTTCTGGTTCTGAAATTTCTGGGGGGATGAGAACGGGATTTGAATCTCTGCTTTCTCAAAATGACCGTACCCTACTTTCGTCTTTCAAGCTGATAGTTGATGAAACCCTAGGGCTGAGAATTTATGTAAAAGGCGTTGTTGTCGCGGACCTACCGTTCACCGATACTCCACTGTTTTCTTTCGCACGGACTAGTAAGGATCAGGATGAGACAAGCCGGATAGAAATGTATGCGAACGCCGACAGCTTTATTGGAGACAAACTTCACGTCGCGACAACAGATCAAATCACTTTTACAGAATATCTGCCGTTTGAGAATACGCCGATCTCAGGCGAACATGTAATTTCCGTTGACTACGATCCCATAACACACTTGTTTACAATACAGGTCATCGATAGAAGGTGTTGCGGATCGACTAGTCTTTCTTTTTTAAGAGAATAACTACGACCCATTCTTAACTATTAGTTAGCGGATGAAGAGGTTAAAAGCAGCTTGGATGCCTATGGATAAAACGATGCCTTGCAGGGTGATCTTTTGTGTTGTTGGTTTTTTTGCGCGATGAGAGAAACTATGAAATTGCTTACTTTAAAAAGACAAATTTTTCGATCCGCGCTTTCTGTGCTGTTCGTAATCCCGTGTATTTGTGGAGCAGGGCAGGATGAGTGTATAAGGGGAATCCCCACACCAGTTTTTGCTAAGAACCACGCGGACATTCGTTCTCGTAATTTCACTCTCACTTCCTCCACCGAAGCAAAGGAACAGGTTCAATTGAAGTCTGGAGAGTTGATTCGTATTTCCCATGGTGGCTGCGAGTACTACACCATCACTTTTAGGTTTGAATCAAATGAGATTTTGAGGTCGGATACCTCGACAAACCGTGTATACAAGGAGGCCGCCGATTTACTCCAGAAGCTAACGACACTGAAGGTGGATTCCGCTTTCGACCTTGGGCTTGCGGCAGCCACACTAGAAACAGCCTTAATGAAACAACCGCGCACAGAATTACACGACACGCTTGCAGTTGTCGGGGACGGTGAAGAGTTCCTGCAAACCCAGATTCGTATAGATGCCGCTGGTCGAAAGCGAAAAATCGGGTTTATTGAAATTTCACTTTTCAAAGGCCCACTCTGATTCGATTCTGCGACCGTGAGAGTTTTCGGATTTTCCGCAAACAGACGAATTGAGCCTAGCCCGTCTGGTAGTTGATGACATTGAAGTTGGAAGTGAAATGAAAAACTCTAATTCAAACCCCCTCACCGCAGAGGCGCAGAGGCGCGGAGAAAGGCGATGCGAAAGATTATGATGCGCTCGTAAGTATTTGCGTTTCCTCTCTTTTAAGGTTTTCCTCCGCGCCTCTGCGGCAAGGGGTTTTGGGTCGGACCTTTTTCATTTTGTGCAAGGACAAAAGATTAGCATGGCCGGGCTAAATGCAAATTTTTATGTTCATCGAAGCAAAATAAGGCGCGATCAATCGCTTATCTCTTGAAAGATTAATTACCTAATCCTTTCGCGATTTTATCAATCCCAACTTGGGCGCAAGCAGCATCTTTTTCTCCACCAGGTGCGCCGGAGATGCCCACAGCACCTACTAATTCCTTGCCCGCAAAAAGGGGTAGACCGCCCTCAAATGGAGTGATTTTATCGAGCAGCATGAAACCTGCTAAGCCTGGTTGTGTGCGCTTGGACATTTCTGAAGTTGATGTGCGTGTGGTGAGCGCGGTATACGCTTTGCGCATGCTGTTTTCAACGGTGTGCGGGCTGGCTCCGTCTTCGCTGAGCACAACTGAGGTACGTGCATGGCGGTTGATCACGGTAATCGTCACTTTATAGCCATCTGCGCGGCAACGCTCGAGGGCTGCGGAGGCCAGTTCGAGCGCCGCATTGACGGAGATGCTACGCTCAGTGACTAAGCCCTGTGCCCCAGCCAAAGAAGTAGTGAGGCCGATCGCCAATGTGGTGATTTTACGAATGAAACTGTGCATGAGAATCTCCTGAAATGAGTAGAAACGTGAAACCTAGATTATGAGCCAATGTGGCGCGCAATGGGATGCATGATGAGCTTGAAAAAATCGAAAATCAAGCGAAGCTATCGATTTTATTGAAATTTTTTGCAGGCACACGCCGGATAGAAATCCTTCGAGCTTCGATGCGCCACAAATGCTGCGTATTCTATAAGCACAAGGAACACTCAAACGTAACTGATCAAAACCCCTCAACGCCGAGGCGCAGAGGCGCGGAGAAAAGCGTGAAGAGAGAAAGGCGATGCGAACGATTACGGTGTTCTTGTAAGTATTTTTGCTTCCTCTCTTTTAAGCTTTTCCTCTGCGTCTCTGCGCCTCTGCGGCAAGGGGTTTTGGTTTTTCTTCGCGCGGACGAAACCTGTCTAGCCCGTCTGTTAGTTGATGACACCGAAGTTAACTGAAAAAGTCCAATTCAAAACCCCTCAACGCCGAGGCGCAGAGGCGCGGAAAAAAGCGTGAAGAGAGAAAGGCGATGCGAACGATTACGGTGTTCTTGTAAGTATTTTTGCTTCCTCTCTTTTAAGCTTTTCCTCTGCGTCTCTGCGCCTCTGCGGCAAGGGGTTTTGGTTTTTCTTCGCGCGGACGAAACCTGTCTAGCCCGTCTGTTAGTTGATGACACCGAAGTTAACTGAAAAAGTCCAATTCAAAACCCCTCAACGCCGAGGCGCAGAGGCGCGGAGAAAAGCGTGAAGAGAGAAAGGCGCTTCGAAAGATTATGATGCTCTTGTAAGTATTTGCGCTTCCTCTCTTTTAAGGTTTTCCTCTGCGCCTCTGCGGTAAGGGGTTTTGGGTTGGATCTTTTTCATTTTGCGATGCGCTTGTAAGGAATTGCGCTGCCTCTTTTTTTAAGGTTTTCCTCCGCACCTCAGCGGTGAGTGGTTTAGCTGTGGATTTTGTTTGAATGCACGCTGTTCTAGGCACACTACGCCGTACCTAAATTTTCTAATTATCGAAATACTTTACACGTACATTGACACGTAAAAAATCGCACGTCAGCGCGCCACCGCTCAAATTCAAATTATTTTTCTTCAGACCCCGTGGCATGGATATTGCTGTCACTACGCTTATGCATATGAGTGCTTCGTCTGCGTGCTTCATAAGCTCGTTGTGAAGCTGGGTAGTGAGTTTTCCATAGGAGAGAAATAAAATGAAAAAGAATTTTAGAGGACTGTGTTTGAGTTTGGTGCTTGGCTTGTTTGCCTGCTTGAGTGCGCATGCGGCTACGCAAAATTATTTGATGTGGCAGTTGCCGGGTGCGGGGATTAGTTTGCCGGTTTATGTGTATTCGGGTGGGAGTCAGGTGAGCTATATTCCGAGTAATAGCTTGCAGGTTTTTGTTGGTACGTATACGCCACCGGGCACTTCGAAAGCGGGTAAGACGCTCGGGACTTCGGGTAGCTATAGTTTGTACTACCAAAATGCGACGCAGTGGTATACCTGTAGTTTGGTTTTGAATAATGGCGGTGTCGACGCTAGTTCGACTTGTACGGGTGCTGTGATCAATCCACCCGCGACGCAAAATGGCGCTAGCTCGAATGTGTACACGGTCGCTTTACCCGCAATTGCTTGGCCCGCTGCTAAGACTGCGCCGGTCAGTCCAACAGCGACCAGTTATAGCAATCGCACCATTAGCTTTCAAAATAATACTCAATATCCGATGATACAAATCGGTGAATCATGTAATCCGAAAAATGCGAGTAATTCTGCGCCGTCTTGTCAAAACACGCCCATCGTAGCGACGATCACCCAAGGTACGCCTTACGTGGTGTCAGTGGGAACGCAAGGCTTGAATTCATCGGCTTTTTATATGTCGAGTTTTTGTACTGCGGCGACGGTTGCCGCATGTGGTACAGCGCCGACGGTCGCGCAATGTTCGAGTTCTCCGAATCCACCTAGTCCGCCTGCAGGCTGGGTTTGCACAGGGGGCTATTTTGCAGGGCAAAATGCTTATGCAACGAAGATAGAGCCGACGATATTGGCGGTGACGAGTGGTGTGCCCAATGGCGCGAGTAATGTCGATGTATCGGCGGTGGATGGTTATAGCGTGGGTGTGAAATTTTATCCGGCGAGCCCTACGTATTGTACTTTTACGGTGCCGCCTGAAAACTCGAATGTACTTGGCGCGGGTCTTTATAGTAAAGCTGCACCGCTAGCGCAAATCGCACCGACCAGCACGAGTTCTTTGCAGACTATGTGCCAAGCCAGTTCGCAATTGCCGCATAAGACTTTACCTAAGCGCGGACAAAAGCGTTGGGGAGCCGCTTGGAATTTGTCGATTATTTCCGGAGGAAATTTTGCAGGCTGTATGAGTCCATGTACCTATGCGACGGCAAACCTAGGTAGCAATGGGGTTACGCAGTCGGATGTGAATACGTTTTGCTGTCAGGGCGATAAAAACACCCCTGGAACTTGTGATGCAGCCCCCGGTCATGTAGGCGCGAATACCTCGAGCTATAACCGTAATATTCAAACGAGCTCACAATTTCAGAATGTATATGGTTTTGCTTATGGCGATGCCGGAAGTGATTATGCCTGCGCACCCGAGACGAATTTTGTCGTTGAATTTATTTCGGTCAAAAAGTAGTTAAAGCGGATGGCCTCGCGGTTAACGCGAGGTTTTAAATTTATTTCCTTGGCTTGTCAACAGATTTGATTTTGATCGCGTTGTGGGGAGGCGTAGTGATTTCTACGATTCTTAATCCCACACTTTTGATCGGAACTTAAAATGAAAAAAATCTTGATTTCTGTAGCAGTTGCCGTTATCGCTATGGGCTCTGCAGTCGCTAAGTCACCTCAAACTCCAGCAGCTGCGCCAGCCGCAGCCGCGAAAGCAGCCAGTGTTGAGGCCTCAGCCGCCGCAAAAGCAGCTTCGATGAAACCCGCGATGGCAGCGGCGGCAGCTAGTGCAGCAAGTGCGGCCAGCGCAGCAAGTGCAATGGCACCGCGCGATGCAGCTAGTGGTATGGCAAGTGGCAAGCGTCAACATAAGCCTATGATGAAAGCAGAAGCATCGGCAGCAGCGTCGGCCGCATCAGCAGCGTCGGCGGCTTCCGCTGCGTCAGCAGCCTCAGCAGCTTCCAAGGCATCTAAGCACTAAGTCTAAGCACTAAGCCTAAGCACTAAGCCTAAGCACTAAGCAAGTCACCCAGTCATTAATGGGAAAAAAGGCGGATACTCTCCGCCTTTTTTGTCATTTCAATTTCCATTCAAAATTCATTCAAAAAAATTGAAGTCGTGATCCGACGCTTTGGTCGGAGAGTCGCGCTGAAAGACTAGCAGACTATTTTCTTTTTTCAAAAATCGGTGGTGGTAAAGCCTCTTTCGCGCTGCCCCAGGTTTTCGCTTCCGGGTTTGAATTCAAATCCAAATTCAATTCGCCCCCAGCCTGCAATTGTTCCCATTCTAAAAATACTTTGTTCCAGGGTTTGCCATTCCACTTTGCTTGTGCGATGAAGGCGAGCGCTTCTGGTGCTAGCGCTGTATCCGCCTTACGTTGACTGTTGATGTGCAAGCTTTTGCCATTTGCTAAGGCGATTTCTGCACTCTCAAACTTGGGGGTGTGAATTAGAAATTGCCCGGTACCGGGTGTCGATGGATAAATTCCCAAGGCGCTGAAAATATACCAAGCAGACATGGTCCCTAAATCGTCATTGCCCGTCACGCCATTGGGGGCATTGCGAAACAAAGTCTCGGCGGCGCGCAAGACGGTTGTGGTTTTCCATGCCTGACCGATGTGGGTATACATCCACGGTGCATGCAGATCGGGTTCGTTGTTGGGGTTGTAGCGGTATTGTTTGTAATAGCTATACGGGCCGACGACCCAATCTTGGCGTACTGCTTGATAAGGGTTTTTTTCTAGCGCGTCAAAGGCAAAAAACGCATCCAAGCGTTTGCCCGCTAATGCTTGGCCACCCATTGCTTGCTCTAAGCCCGGGACATCTTGCTGCACCAACCACTGATATTGCCATGCCGTTCCTTCGTGAAAACCATGTTCCGAGCGTGGATTGTAACTTCCATTATTACGATTGCTGCTATCGCTCAGTTCTTCATACCAAGCACCACTGATGACTTTAGGGCGCGGGAAACCAACGAAGCCGAGTTCGTCATCCTTTACGTTCGCATCCCATACGCTGCGCCAGTTTGTTGAACGTTGCCGAAGTTTTTCTGCGTCTTGTTGTTTGCCCAGTGCTTGCGCCATCAAGGCCAATGCACCATCGGCTTGCGCGTATTCCAGCGTGGCCGATGCCCCATGATGTGGATCGACATCCATGCCTTTGGCCGGATAGGCACGGTCGTATTGGACGTAGCCGTGTTGCAAATAATGGGCGTTGCCAGCACGACCCTCGGCGCGAATTTTGTAGCTCGGTGTGGCGAATGCATTTTGCCTGAGCGCGGCATAGGCTTGCTGTTCTTTGCCTTTGAGTGCGCCATAGCGCCAGAGATCCACCAAGAATGGTGTCACTGGATCACCCGTCATGACATTCGATTCAAAACTCGCGTAACCCCAACGCGGTAACCAGCCCGATTGCGCTTGGATTTTCAAGATTGAGCTGGCGATATCTTTGGCGCGCTCTGGCCGTAGTAGGGCGATGAGTTGGTTTTGCGCGCGGTAGGTATCCCACAGCGAAAAAAATTCATAATAGTGTTCGCCTTTGTCCACCTGATGCAGTGCATTGTCCCAGCCGCGATAACGACCATCGCTGTCTTCACCCGTCAAAGGTTGCAGCAGCGCGTGATACAGCGCGCTGTAAAACACGGTGCGTTCGTCGGGTGTGCCGCCTTTGATTTTGATGCTGGCGAGTTCTTCTTGCCATTGTTTTTGCGCACGGGTGCGCATGCTGTCAAAGCTGATCAGTTTGCCTTGCTGCATCGCCTCGGCACGTAGATTGGCGCGCGCACCTTGCAAGTCTACATGCGAAATCGCGCTGATCGCGGTGATGGATTTTTGCTGCTTTACATCGAAACTAAACCAGGCCCCATGCGGACGGCTGTCACCTTGCTGACTCCATTTGCGCGTGCCGATTTTTCCACCTTCTTCATCCCATACGCCATGCGTGATAAATGGACGATCAAATTCCATGCGAAACCAGGTAGTATATTTCGCGCCGCCACAAAAACTCTGGGTCACTATGCTGCCTTCTATACTGCGATCATCGACCACTTGTAGTGTGCTTCCCACCACCGAATGACGTTCATTGGCTTGCCCTACATTGACCAGAATATGCGCTTGCTCGGTGTTCGCAGAAAAGGTGTAACGCTCACCACCGACACGGGTCAATGCCGTGCTTTCTGCGCTAATGCCGCCATAGCTAGTGAGTTGGATTTTGAAATAACCTGCCTCACCGACTTCGCCTTCATGAGTGTAATTTGCGGCGTATTTTTTATGATCAAAACTAGCCGATTTTTGGGTGTCAAAATCGCCGCCAGCTCGGATGGTTCCGGTGACGGGCAAGACGGACAATTGTCCACCTTGCTCCCAACAACCGGCGCCCGACAAAAAGAAATGCCCAAAGCCGCGAATTTTAGGATCTGTATAGCGCCATCCCGAATAGTGCTCGCCTATGGGGCTCACTTGCATCATGCCAAACGGCGCAGCAGCCCCGGGAAAAGTATTGCCATCATCTTGCGTGCCGATGAAGGTGTTGACGGGGTAGCTGGGTGTTTGGGCGTGGGCAATCGTGCTAGTTGTAACCAAGACAGCAAAGAAGTAGGGCAGGGTTGGAAAATTCAACGTAGTCTCCAGCGGAAAATTTTTTGTGAGACCCTCCGGCGGAGGGACTTCCCTCGTAATTTTAGTGCGTCACCCGAAACGGATGCGCCTCAGTATTGAAGGTCACTTTGTCAAAGTCTAAAGTGGATTGCGGTGCAAACAGCAAATAGTAATACTTAAAGGTTTCAGCAAAGACGAAACTCTCCATCGCATCTTCTTGCGTTTTGCTGCGTACATCTTTCAGCGCGGCGTAGCCCTGTTTGGCTTTGCAGTGACGCATAAAATCGCGGAAAAATTCTTGTCCCATTTTGCGATAGCGACTATCTCCGGTGGCGCGGAAAAGGTAATAAGCTGACTCAATGATTTCGGGACGCAGCGGATAAGCAGCAGCGCTGATTTGCATCGTTTGGTAATCAATGGCCTCGGGTTCGATACCATTTAAACGCCACATTTTTGCACCTGATTCTTGCAGACGTTGCGCACGTTCTAGATCACCGCCTAAGACTAAAAGTGCCGGCATAAAAGCATCGAGTGCGCCGTATTGGTTGGCTGTGCGTTTGCCAGTGTTCATATCCGCATGCCCATACCAAAATTCGCCGCGCACTTCATCGCCTAAGTATTGATTGACGCTTTTGATGCTCGACTCCCACATCGTTTTGCAGTCGGTATCGCCAAATAAACGCCAGCACTTGTTCAAGTATTCGTAGTAGGAATCAATGCCACCACCAATGTGTGAATCGCTTTGCGTCCATGCGCCAGTTTCCACGTTGATGGTAGCGCCAACCAAGCCTATCGCTGAGCGCCGTTCATAGGTCGCAACCAGGGCGCGTTTGGCTTTTTCAAAATAGATGGGTTTTCCTGTGAGCTTGCTGAGCATACCGAATTCCAAAATCAAGGTCCCCGTTTCTGCAGGATTGCTCAGCGTGCCGGTCGCCTTACCAGTTTTGAGATTGACGTGGGTGTAGGGTAGGCCAGTGGGCGATTCAAAAACGGGTAGTAGGCGCTGTCCCAAGTCTTCCGCTAAATGCAGTAAACGTGCATCGTCGGTCATTTGGTAAGCGGATATCAGACCGCCCAATAAACGTATCGTGATCTCAAAATTTTGTATCCTGATGTCTTGATCAAAATTCAAACGTGTCGCAATCAGTTCTTGTGCTTCTTTCGCTTCTTTTTTGAGTCCCATCAAGAGCAAGGTGTCGAGCGCATCGACCGGTGTCATCAAGAGCGAAGTGCCATACCAATCGTGCGCCGTTTTGCTCAAAGGTTTGAGTGCGTCATGTCCCCAAGCGAATTTTCGATAGGCGTTCCAAGCTTGTTGCGTTTCGCGTTTCACGAGTTGCGCCATGCGCCGCGATTCGGCTTCGCTAAGGCTGTCCTTGGCTGCCTCGTGGTTTGCACCATGGGCCGCAAAAGAGGACGCGCTAGCGACTAGAGAAAACAAGATACAGCTAATACGATAAAGTGCTTTCATGATGCAATAACTTTCTAAGGGTTGCAAAGCTAGCCTAAGTCTAGGCTGATTTTGGTGTGACGTGCTAGTGTGACCTGCTATTCATCTTCTGGATTAAATCATTAATTTGTTCCACACTGGGCGCTTGAGCTCCTGCGGCTAGGCACGCCGCTACGCCGCTGGCGACTGCGAAATTAAGATGTGCTTGCCAGCTTCGTTCTGGCTCTTGAAATACGCTGTACAAAAATCCGGCAATGCTGGCATCACCTGCGCCTACCGTATCGATGACCTGAACGTTCGGTGGTCGGGCTGACCATTGTTGTTCGCCCACATGTAAACTCGCACCTTGTGCACCGCGGGTGAACAGGATAGCGGCTTCTGGGTTCATCGCACGTAATTCGGCGAGTGCCGCCATTTCATCGTCGCTGCGAAATAGGGCGCGCAAGTCTTCATCGGATACTTTGATGACATCAGCCAAGCCCGCCATCGTGCGTAAAGTATCATCGTAATTTTCATCCATTAATTTGCGAAAATTGGGATCGTAACTAATCTGCACGCCAGCGGCTTTGAGTGATTTTGCCAGCGCAATGAGATGCGATGTCAGTGGTTCACGGGCTAAACTAATGCCACCGAAGTGCGCCCATTGCACATGAGGCTGCCACCCCTCGGGAAGCATTTTTTCATTAAAATAGAGATCAGCACTATCATCGCCGACAAAAAAATAATTCGGTGGTGAAGTCTCACCGACGATGGCTAACAAAGGTGATTTTTTGTAGCGTTGGATGAAGCGCAAATCGAGTTGCGCATCGCTACTCGCTTGCATCAAGGCATCGCCAAATAAATCCTCACTGATGGCACCGGCAAACGCGGTCTTCAGGCCAAGCTTGGCCATGCTACGCGCCACATTCCAAGTCGAGCCGCCCACTAGGCTTTGCCATTGATCAGGGCCACTGCGGATGAGATCGGTTAAGGCTTCACCGGCACATACAAATTGCGGAAATGAATTCATTTGTGTGGATCTCCTTGTGCATTTTTTTGCGCACCGTCGAGAACATGCCCGAGACAATTGAGCACTTCATAGCAAGCACCCATGGTATGGTAATCGGTCTTACCTGCTGGGCTCTTTTCGTCGCTGAGTTTGCGATTGTCTTGCGATAAAATGCGGTACCAAGCGCCGTGTTGATGATCAACTAAATGCGTCCAGCTATACGCCCAGATTTTGTCATACCAAGTCCAATAGTCGGCCTTGCCGGTGCGTCTCGCCAAACAGGCTGCCGCAGCGAAGGACTCGGCTTGCACCCAAAAATATTTATGACCATCACAGATTTTTTTGTCCGGTGCAAAGCCATAACAAATGCCACCGTGTTTTTCATCCCAAGCGGTATTGAGTGCTTGTTGAAATAAGTTTTCAGCGCAGGGTAGTAACCAGTCACAGGGCGCATCGATTTCGCTACGGTAGTCATCCAATAGCACCAACAATTTGGCCCATTCTGTGAAGTGACCCGGTTGAAAACCCCAAGGGCGAAATAAGTTTTCTGGGTCATTCAAATTGTATTGCCAATCGATGTTCCATTGACTGTCATAGTGCTCCCAAATCAAGCCATCGGCTTGGGCCGCTTGTCTTTGAGTGATGGCGTCGGCGAGGGTATAAGCGCGTTGCAATAGCACCTTGTCACCCGTCGCTTGATAGGCCGCAATCATCGCCTCGCAAGCATGCATATTGGCGTTCTGACCGCGATAGCCATCGACGCTTTGCCAATTAGCATCGGCTTGATCGGCATACAGGCCGTGTTGGGGCAACCAGAATTTTTCTTCCATCAATTGCACGGTTTCTGCGATGTAGCTGCGCGCCACCTCCATGCCCGCCATCAGTGCATGGGCGTAAGCGAGCAGTACAAAAGCCAGACCATAACAATGATTGGTATCGTCCAAAATTTTTGCATCACCGGCCTTCCAATCCAGCAGCCAAGCATAGGCACCTGTGACGGGATTGCGGTGGGCATGGCGTAGAAACGCGATGCCATGTTCGACTTGTTGAAAATAATCGGCGCGATTGAATTGGCGATAAGCCATCGCATAATTAAACACAAAACGCGTGCTGCTCACCAAATGACGTTGACTAGGGTCGTAGACGCTGCCGTCGTCTTTAAAGAAGTGATAAAAACCACCGCTGGGGTCGATACAACGCGGATGATAAAAATCCATCGTGGTTTGTATGTGCTCGATCAGCGTCGAAGCAGAGCGAAAATTGGGTATAGGCTTCATCGTTTTATTCAGCGTTTATGCAAAATGAAACGATACCGCAGCCTATGCGCAGGCTCAATCAAACTGTTGTGAAAGCCCTTAGTTTATAAAGTTTACTAAACTAAACCGAGATTTTTGATTCCGGGTGGCGAGATACTTTGACTAGGTTTACAACGTTAAAGCTTACCCGTGCTACCAAATCCAGCTTCACCGCGTTTACTACTGCCAAATTGATCACCAAATTCTTCGACGATATTAAAACCCACTTGCAGCACCGGTACGATGATCAGTTGTGCAAGGCGCTCCATTGCTTGTATCGTGAATTCGTTTTGACCGCGATTCCAAGTCGAGATCATGAGCTGCCCTTGATAATCCGAGTCAATCAAGCCAACCAGATTACCCAGCACGATGCCATTTTTGTGGCCCATACCACTGCGCGGCAAGAGCATCGCGGCATAGCCCGGGTCGGCGATATGGATTGCGAGACCGGTCGGTATCAAAACCGTTTCACCGGCTTGGAGTGTGATCGCGCTATCAATGCAAGCACGCAAATCCAAGCCCGCACTACCGGGCGTACCATAGGCCGGAAGCAAGTCTTTCATACGAGGGTCTAGGATTTTAAGGTCTATGTTTTTCATGATTTTGAATAAAATTAATTTCTCTAAATCTTCGGTTTAGCGAAACGGGTTTGATTGGATTTGTGTTCGTAAGAAAAAATTCAAAAGCATTCACTGCAGAGGCGCAGAGGAACATCTTAAAAGAGAGGAAGCGCAATTCAATTTTTTCGCAATTCCTGCCATGTCTTTGGCAAGTGATTCTCGAGGTTTTTTCTTTTTTTATTGGGTCGTATATTATTTATCGATCGCATTCTACATTTGGTAAATCGGTGATGTCTAATACTCTTGGTTTTTCACTTGCAGTGATAACATAAAAACCATTTTGATTTATGAGAACACCAAATTTTTCCGTTCTTTCTAAGTATTTTCCAGATAGTGCCTCTTTGTTTTCTAGATAGACAGTCGTTGGAAACTTCATTTTTAATTTATATATTTTATTGGCTTCACATACTTCTTTATTTAAACTTTTTTCGGCGTCTATCTTCACAACATAAATTGCTAGAACCAAATACACTAGAAGTAGTATTCCCCATAATGCGACAATAAGTTCTATTTGCAAAAGCGTTAACCTTTGGTGCGTTTGATTTAGGTCGCGCCTGTTGTGTTTGATAAAGTTAAGCGAAATGAGAATTCCGATAAATATAATCACGAAAATTAGTGTGAAAATAAATATTGAAAATAAGCGTGTAAAGCCAAGTGTTGCCATTTCAATCGCTGAAAGAGGTAACATTGCTGGATCGATACCAGTCCTACTCCAATAAAAATTTCGAAAAAATACAGATCCCGCAAAAAGCAAGGAAGCAAAAATGGTGACTAAAAAAACCATCCATTTCGATAAATCTAAAGTGCCTCCTTTTTCTGACTCTACGAAATGTTGAATTGGGTTGGCGAAAGAAGGAGTTTTAATATTGTGCCCACGCGTCTTTTTCATTAATGATGGCTTTCTCTTTGTATTTGAAACAAAAATGTTGATAATTCCTTGCTATTAGTCGAAAGTATTTTTATTTCTGTGCGTAATTTCATCTACTAACAAACGGACTAGACTGAACTTGTACGCATGAGACTAATCGAAACCCCTCACCGCAGAGGCGCAGAGGAAGACCTTAACAGAGAGGAAGCGCAATTCTCTACAAGAGCATCATAATCTTTCGCATCGCCTTTCTCTCTTCACGCTTTTCTCTGCGTCTCTGCGCCTCTGCGGCAAAAGCTTTTGAATTTGAAGTTTAGGCAAAAGCTTTTGAATTTGAAGTTTAGGCAAAAGCTTTTGAATTTGCTTATTCGCTTAAACTCGCGCCCCGATTTCATCTACTAACAACCGCGCTAGGCTTAATTTGTCTGCACGCGGCAATGCTTGGTGTCCATTTGCATCAAACAAAACTAATTCATTTTCATCTTGACCAAAAGTTTGGTGTCCGATATTGCCCACTAGGAGTGGGACATTTTTTTTGATGCGTTTGGCCGCAGCGTATTCCAATAAGTTTTCCGATTCGGCGGCGAAGCCTACACAGTATGGTGGATCTTTTCGTGCGGCTACGTTGGCTAGGATGTCGGGGTTTTCTGTGAAAACTAATTGGGGTGTTGGGCTGTCAGCGGTTTTCTTTATTTTTTGATCGCTGGTGTTGGCAATGCGCCAGTCAGCGACTGCGGCGACGGCGATAAAGATGTCTTTCCGGCGAAAATTTAATTGTGCCATCACCGCGTCGTGCATTTGCTGTGCAGTTTGCACACTGATGCGTGAAACGCCGTAGGGTGTGGTTAATGCACTTGGTCCGGAGACTAGGGTGACGTTTGCCCCTGCTTCCCATGCGGCTTGGGCGATGGC
Organism: Oxalobacteraceae bacterium; assembly: GCA_023259175.1. GTDB lineage: Bacteria > Pseudomonadota > Gammaproteobacteria > Burkholderiales > Burkholderiaceae_D > Undibacterium. Next base: position 34,368 of record JAHFQV010000022.1, read on the forward strand.
GTAGCCCATTTTCCCTGAAGATAAATTGGTGATGCCACGGACGGGGTCTATGGGTTCAAAAGTGGGGCCGGCGGTGATTAAAACCTGTTTGCCTGCCAAAGTCTTTTTCTGAAAAGCCGCTTCGAGTTCTGCCAAAATATCGCTGGGTTCTAGCATGCGTCCCATGCCCACTTCGCCGCAGGCTTGTTCACCCGCTGCCGGGCCAAAAATGTGGAGGCCGTCTTGCTTGATTTGCGCCAGATTGCGTTGTGTGGCGGGGTTTGTCCACATTTCTACATTCATTGCGGGCGCGATCATCAGCGGCACATGGTTAGGGCGGGCGATGCAGAGCGTGGAGAGTAAATCATCGCAAGCACCATGCGCCAATTTGTACATGAAATTGGTGCTGCAGGGCGCGATTAAGATTGCATCGACATCGCGGGTTAAATCGATGTGCGGCATATTGTTAGCAAAACGCGTATCCCATTGGTCGGTATAGACGGGGTTGCCCGATAGTGCTTGCATGGTGACTGGCGTGATAAATTGCGTCGCGCTTTGCGTCATGACTACTTGCACTTCTGCGCCTAGTTTTCGCAAACTGCGGCAGAGGTCGGCAACCTTGTAGCAGGCGATGCCGCCAGTTAATCCGAGTAGAATTTTTTTATTCGCAAGTCGAGAAATCATGATTTTATCTTTCATGGTTTTGAAATCCTTAAAACCCGTTAACTCTGAGGCGCTGTCTCGATCCGGTTTGCAGTTTTTCAGCTATTTTTTAACTCTTCGCAGCTCATCTAAAATAAATAGGAAGGCCCCTAAACAAATCGCACTGTCGGCTAAATTGAAAGTGGGAAAGGTGTAGACGTCTTGGTAGTGTACGCTTAAAAAATCGATGACGTGACCATGCCAAATTCGGTCGATGACATTGCCCAGTGCGCCACCCATGATGAGTGATAAAGCCCAGCAAAAACGCCTTTGATTTGCGCTTTGTTTAATGAGGTAGATCATGACAATGGAGGCGACGATGCCGATGGCGATGAAGAGATATTTTTGCCAACCGGATGCCGTGTCCAGCAACCCCCATGATGCGCCTTTATTGATGTGGTAGGCCAGATTAAAAAAAGAGGTGACGGGCTTGATTTCGTAAAGTTCAAACGATCGCAGTATCGTGATTTTACTGATTTGATCTAGCAAAATGACGATGAAGGCAATGCCCATCCAAGGTAACAAGGAGTTGCCAGAAGATTTGGAGGGGCTGGTGAACGCTCTATTTTTTTTACTGGTCATAGAATTATTGTCCGTTTATCTTATTCTATAAATGGGACGAGTGTAAGTCGTCGCATGCTCGCCCATTATTTTAAACGTGTGGCGGGTTGCACCCACCACACGAAGCAATCTAGCTTATGCAAACTTGCGTTGTTCACCTGCACCAAACAAATTGCGATCGCAACGACCACACAATGTCGGGTGTTCTGCATTGCTACCCACGTCAGCGCGGTAATGCCAGCAGCGTTCGCATTTTTGGTATTTCGATGCGTTGACGACGACGGTTTCTTCTGCTTCGCTCGCGACTTGCTCAACGCTGGCTGCAGATGTGATCAAAGCAAATTTTAGATCATCTTCGAGACTGCTCAAGACATTGAATTTCTCGCCGCTGGCTTTGATTAAAACTTCTGCTTGTAGGGAAGAACCGATGGCACCCGAGACACGCACTTCTTCTAATTGCTTGGTCACATCCGCCCGCACTAAACGCAAGGCCGCGTATTTCGCTTCTAGTGCTTCGCTATGGGCGATGGCGGGTAGTGCGTAGTAAGTTTGTGTGAAGATAGTTTCATCGCTTGCTGCAAAGGCTGCGGCGCTGGCGAAATTTTGCCATGCTTCCTCGGCCGTGAAGGACAGGCAAGGCGCGATCAAGCGTAAAAGACTTTGCGTGATGTGCCAGATCGCAGTCTGTGCCGAACGACGGGCAAACGAGGTGGTGCCGCTGGTGTACAAACGGTCTTTTAAAATGTCGAGGTAAAAACCGCCCAAGTCTTCCGAACAGAAGGACTGCAATTTGCTGATGACAGGATGGAACTCAAAGGCATCATAATGCGCCAAAATTTCCTTTTGTAAGGCGGCGGTATGGGCGATGGCATATTGATCGATTTCTAGCAATTCATTGACATCAACTGCGTGTTGATTGAAATCAAAATCGGACGTATTGGCCAATAAAAAGCGCAAGGTATTGCGGATGCGGCGGTAGGATTCTGTGACGCGTTTGAGGATTTCATCCGAGATCGAGATTTCGCCAGAGTAGTCGGAAGAGGCGACCCATAAACGCAAAATGTCTGCACCTAAGCTGTCAAATATTTTTTGCGGCGCCAAGGTGTTGCCCAACGACTTAGACATCTTCTTACCTTCGCCATCTACAACGAAGCCATGCGTCAGCAAAGCTTTGTAAGGCGCGTGACCGTCTAGCATGGAGGCAGTCAATAAAGAGGAATGAAACCAGCCGCGATGCTGATCGGAGCCTTCTAAATACAAATCGGCAGGGTAGCTTGATTGTGCTTGATGCGAGCCGCGTAAAACGGTGAGATGGGTTGCGCCGGAATCAAACCACACGTCTAAAGTGTCACGGTTTTTTTCGTACATGGATGCTTCGTCACCGAGTAATTCTTCGGGGCTGATTTTTTGCCAGGCTTCGATACCTTCTGCGGCTACGCGCTTGGCGATGATTTCCAAAAGTTCGGGGGTACGTGGGTGTAATTGTCCGGTTTCTTTGTGTAGGAAAAAAGCCATAGGCACGCCCCATTGCCTTTGTCTGGAGAGTGTCCAGTCGGGACGATTGGCGATCATGCCGTGCAAACGTGCTTGACCCCACGCTGGGAAAAAGGCGGTTTGTTCAATGGCTTTTAATGCGGTCTCGCGCAAACTTGCGCCGCCATCCTTGGGCGTTTTATCCATGCTCGCGAACCATTGCGAGGTGGCGCGATAAATGATGGGCGACTTATGTCGCCAGCAGTGCATGTAGCTGTGGTCGAACATTTTCAAAGAAAATAAAGTGCCCGCTTCAGTGAGTTTGTCGCAGATGGGTTTGGAGGCTTCCCAGATCGTCATGCCTGCAAAAAAGGGCAGCCAAGATGCGAAGCGGCCATCGCCCATAACGGGATTTAAAATGTCCTCGTCTTTCATGCCATGTGCACGGCAAGATTGGAAATCTTCGATACCGTAAGCGGGTGCCGAGTGCACCACGCCAGTTCCGGTTTCGGTGCTGACGTAGTCGCCTAGATACACGGGCGAAAAGCGATCATAGCCTTCGTGTGTCGCGGCTAAGGGGTGTTTGAATTTAATTTCAGACAGCGCCGCACCGAGGCAGGTCGCGATGATTTCGCCGTTCAAGCCCCAGTTCGTCATACTCGCTTCGACCAAATCTTTCGCCATTAAAATCATGCAGGCTTCGCCCTTGCGCTCAGTCATGACCAAGGCATAGGTGATTTCAGGATGCATGTTCAAAGCTTGATTCGATGGGATGGTCCACGGTGTCGTGGTCCAGATGACGCAATAACCCTTTTCCAAGGGTAGCCGTTCTAAACCAAAAGCTTGCGCCAGTTTATCGTGCTCGGCAAATGGAAAACCCACGTCGATAGACGGGTCGCGTTTGTTTTCGTATTCGACTTCAGCTTCGGCCAAAGCGGAGCCGCAATCAAAGCACCAGTTCACTGGTTTTAAGCCGCGATACACGTAGCCTTTTTCGAATAATTGGGAAAGCGCGCGGATTTCATCGGCTTCATTGCCAAACGCCATCGTTTTGTAAGGATTATCCCACTCACCCAAAACACCCAATCGGATGAAATCGGCCTTTTGTCTTTCGATTTGCACTTCGGCGTAGGCACGGGCTTTTTCTTGGACTTCGGCGATAGGTAAATTTTTGCCGTAGAGTTTTTCGATCTGAATTTCAATCGGCATCCCGTGGCAATCCCAACCCGGCACATAGGGCGCATCAAAACCCGCCAGCGTGCGTGCTTTGATGATCATGTCTTTTAAAATTTTATTGACGGCGTGACCGATATGAATGTCGCCATTGGCGTAGGGTGGGCCATCATGCAAGATGAAGCTCGGACGACCTTTAGCCGCTTTGCGCACGCGCTCATAGATTTTTTTCTCTTGCCAGTTCTTGACCCACTGCGGTTCGCGTTTGGCGAGATCGCCGCGCATGGGGAAAGGCGTTTCGGTCATGTTCACCGGATATTTGCTCGCTTCTTTCGCGGTTTTGTTTGGCTTATTGTTGGACATAGGTTTCTTTAACAAAGTACTTGAATGGGAATAGGGTGGTTGAAACGCTTAGTGCATGTCTTGGCTTCAAATTCGATCCGTCGCGGAACTGGCGCGGTTGCGAAAATACCTGCGGGCTTGATCGACATCGTTTTGTATGGCTTGCGTGAGCGTATCGAGGTCGGTGTATTTTTCTTCGTCACGGAGTTTTTCTAAAAATTCGACTTGGACGATTTTTCCATAAGCATGGAGGTTTTGATCGAGTAAATGAACTTCAAGCAAAATCCGACCGCTGTCGTCCACGGTGGGGCGTGCGCCCAGGCTGGCAACAGCAGGCAGTGCGGTGTCAGTCAAGCCATGGACCTGCACCACGTAAATGCCCAGCACCGCAGGTCGATGATGGGCGATGCGCAAATTGAGCGTAGGAAAACCTAAAGTGCGACCTAGCTTTTGACCGTGTACGACGTGTCCTGAAATTTGGTAGGGACGCCCGAGTAAATTATTCGCTTCGCTCAAATCGCCAGCAGACAAAGCGGCGCGTACTGCTGACGAGGAAATGCGTACCCCATTGCGCAGTACGGTCGCCAAAGTTTGTACTTCGAAACCATAACGCTGGCCTGCTGCGATCAAGGTATGAATGTCACCTGCACGTTTAGCACCGAAGCGGAAATCGTCACCTACCATCAGCCACTTGACGTGCAAGCCTTCGACCAAAATTGTTTTGATAAATTCTTCGGGGGAGAGCGCCGCGAAATGCGCGTTGAAATGCTCAACGATGACGCGATCAACACCGGCTTGTGTGAGGGCGGCGAGATTGTCGCGTAGGTTGGCAATGCGGGTCGGCGCTCGGCTGATATCGCCCGAGAGTTGTGCAAAGAAAGCGCGTGGGTGCGGCTCAAAGCTCATTACAGCGGCATCGAGTTGCAGGCGTGTAGCGGCACTGTGCAAGTGCGAGAGCAAAACCTGATGCCCGAGATGTACGCCATCAAAGTTGCCTATCGCCAGCGCACAAGGAGCGCGGGAGGCCGCATTGGGGAGTCCACGAAATACCTTCATAACGAGATTGAGTGAGGAAAACTTTTGATTATAAAGGCTTTTTACCAAGCATTTCGGCGTTTTTGCATTGCAATATGTTGGCAAGTGGTCGGGTTTACTCATCGAGGGCTTGGCGCTTTGGCTAATTATGTGATTTTGAGCGACGTTGGCGAGCATTGCGTGTTATTTGGCGTATTTTTTCCATTTTTTAAGGAGTTCGATGAGGGCACTGGGTTTTTGCGATGGCGCTGGAAATCCGGCTTGGTTGCTTTGGTTGATGCCATGACACGCCGCACAAGTACGAATTTCACCTGCTTGAAAGCTCACCCAATTTCTTTCCCGCACGACGGCATTGCCTTGTGCATCGGTGGTTTGCCAAGAAAGCGCGCGTTCGGCGGGAACGAAGGCGGCGGTTGATCCATCCTTTGCGATTGCGACACTACTGGCAACACCATGGGCCGAATCGCTTGGTTTTTGGAAATTGAGCCTTGCTAATTCAGGGATGGTTTGTGCGATGTTGCGGCGACCAGGGCGATTTGGATATGCACGAACTTGTGTGGCTTGGAAAATTTGAAAATGCGCGAGGGTGTAGCGTTTGGCATCGGGCAGATCTTTTGACAATGTGCTGACACCGCCTGCCACTTGTAGATTAAATGGCTGCTGTAAATCGGCTCTATCGCGGCTGGTTTGGTCGCGGGTGATCATGAGCGCAAGCTTGTTTTTGCGCAGCCATTTGCGTAATTGAATTTCGTCGATACCGGCGGCTTTGAAGCTTTCGCGTTCCGGCTTTTCAAGACTAGGCAGCGCTACACTGGGACGTGGGCGTGGGCGTACTTCCACGGGATCTAGTTCCCACAAATTGCCATCGAAAGTACGGATTTTTTCGCCATCCCACCAACTGATTTTTTGATGCAAGCCCGGCGTAAGTGGCGTGCTCAAATCAAACAATCCCGACTGCTGATTGCGCTGCAAAAAACGTAGACGCAAGTCTTGCAAACTTTGTTCATTGGCAGGTGGCAGTCGATTATGGGTGTGACTGGCGATGAGACGACCATCCGAGAGTGGTAGCGGATTGCGAAATCGCCCTTGCGGCAAGTGATCCGTTTTGCTAGCCAGGGTGACGGGGTGTACTTGGATTTGCTCAGGATTGTGGCTGGGTGGCGCGTCGATTTGCACGATGCTGTCGGTGGTAAAGGAAGCATGTTCGCGGGCATTGATGGCGTAATAGCGTCCTGCTGTGTTGGGGTCTTCGCGTAGATGAAATAAGCCGCCTTCGCGGCGCACTGCAAATTGATTGGCATGATATTGGTCGCTACTGTGGGTCGCTAAATTTGGATCGTCCGCGAAGCTCGTTGCCATCGCGCCAAAGGCCAGCTCATGCAAGCCTAAATGGTTCAGTGTTTCTTCGTTGCTGCCATCTTGATTGATCTGCCAAATCGTAAAAAAATTGCTGCGGTAGCCGTTCACTGCGCCGAATATGCTTTGACTGGCGACACGCGATTCCGGAAAAATTTCATCGCGTGTTTCTAAGGCCTTTGCATTCGCGGCTTCACTGGAAAAATTAAATGACTTGAAGGGAATTTGTACCTGATTGTGAGCGGCATCGCGATCACGGTCAGCCAGTTGATCTTGTTGCAGATGATCCCAGCGTGTAAACAGCACACGTCCATAGCTGTCTATCATTGGCGTAAAAGCCCCGCTGGGCGTATGGCTGAGCAATCGTAATCGGCCAGTCGCAGCCTGCATTTCCCATACCCCGGAAATGCTGGGTGTGGCCTCGTATTCGTCGAGCTGTGGATAGAGTTGAGTTTCACCATTGCGCGGTCGATCTGAGGTAAAAATAATGTCGTCGTTGCTGCTGTAAATCGGGGAGAGATTATTGTAGCGGGCATCTTGATAGGCGAGTCTTGTGAAGCGAGGGGTTTGATCTTCCCTTAGTCCTTCGACTTCAACAATTTGCCATCGGGCTGCACCCAATTGCTCGATCTCGCGCTGCCCCTGCCCCTGCTCAGGCGCACCGAGCAATAGGCTCAATATGGCCTTTTTACCCGACCAATGCACCGTCGGTTCGCGCACCGCGATGGCCGCATCCCCTTGCCAGCCTGATGTGCCTAAATGCGCTTCCCGTGTGAGATTGCGTAGATGCCCATTGGGGTAGATGATCATCAGGTCGCCACCGCGTGGTACTTGGCGTGGTGTCGTCATGTGATTGGCAAAGGCGGATAAGCGACTTTCTTTGTCCGCCTCTAGTGGAACCTGGCTGACAAATAGAATCGGAAATTGCAGCGCTGGTGGTGCCGAGGCTAGCGCGGCGCTTGCCAAAGCGGGCGATTTCGCCACAGGCACATCTTTATTGCACGCGTTTAGCAACGGTAGCAGTACTAATAAAGTGAGGCAAGAGCGCAACTGTAACGGTGACTGTAAATGAGAAAAATGGGGTAGCAGCGACATGATTTTAAAAACTATGTGAATAAATCCGCGCTTCCCTAGGGATGGTGTACGCGAGGGCGATTCCGTGAGGCCGTATCAAAACATAAAACCACTCAACACAGAGGCACAGAGGCACAGAGAAGTTCATGAGAATTTCATAAAGTTACAATGGCTAATGCAAAAAAGCACGTCAAAATGCGCTCCTCTTGCTTTTCCTCTGTGTCTCTGTGTTGAGTGGTTTTTTGGTTCTTTTATTCATGCAATCGCCCTATGCTGTACGCTTAAGCTACTTGTATTTTTTCAAGACTTGATGCAATCTTAGCCTGTTTTTCCTATGCCGAGGTTTTTTCAAATGCTCAAAAAAAATATACTTCAAAAACCGGTTCTGACTGGGTTCTTAGGACTCTGTATCAGTCTGCTGTCGGGTGCAGTGATCGTGGCTTGTGGTGGTTCCGGCGATAGTTCGAGCGGCACACCCACTGGCACAACAGGAAATACCAATCCTGGATCACAAGTCGTAGGGCCACCGTGGCTATCGTATGGACATAACGCGCAGCACGATGCTTTATCGGAAGTCGCAACGCAAGCTTATAAAAGCATCGTTTGGCAAACAGCCGTTGACACCGCACCGCAATACACGCAACAAGGCTATTTGTTGGCACACTACGGCTCACCGGTGATCACCGCGAGAAATACCGTACTCGTACCCGTTAAAACCAGTGCGACCGGGAGTTATCGTATGGAAGCCCATTCAGGCGCGACTGGGGTATTGTTGTGGTCAGAGCGTAGCGACTACATCATGCCAGCCCATCGTTGGTTGCCCAGTTATAACCTGACTTTAACGGCGAGTAACCGAGTCTATGCGCCAGGGGCGGGTGGAAAAGTACTCTACCACGAAGATGCCGACGCAACGAATGGCGTGCTACGCACAGCGGTGTTTTACGGCGAAAGCGTATACAACGCCAACAAAGCGGCTTTGGATCAAGCGGTCATCATTAACACGCCGATTACGGCCGACGCGCAAAACAATATTTATTTTGGCTTTTATGCCGATGCCAGCAATCCTGCAGGACTCACGAGTGGCATTGCCCGCATCAGTGCCGATGGTAAAGCCGTATGGGTGGGCGTGAAATCAATCTCTGGCGTGGCGAGCTTAGATAAGCCCGCGACCAATAGCGCAATCGCTGTGTCCAAGGATCAAAAAACAATCTATGTCGTGGTCAATAATAATTTGGTGAAAGGGGTTGATCAAACGGGCTATTTACTCGCTTTAGATAGCAATAGTTTGGCCTTGAAAAGTAAAGCTCGGCTAACTGACCCTTTGGAAAAAGGCGATGCGGCAGTGACTGATGACAGCACCTCTGCGCCGCTAGTGGGGCCGGATGGTGATGTCTATATCGGCGTGATCGAACAAACGTTTGGCAATCATAATGGACGGGGTTGGCTGCTACATTTCAATGCTGATTTAAGTCAGAGTAAAACGCCAGGTTCCTTTGGTTGGGACGATACGCCCTCGATCGTGCCGGCGAATTTAGTCGCTTCCTATACGGGGACATCCTCCTATCTGCTGATGGTGAAGTACAACAATTATGATGACATCGGTTCAGGCGATGCGAAAAATCGAATCGCAATTCTCGATCCCAATGCCGAAGCCCCAGATTTTATTTCGCCGCTCAACACCATGAAAGAGGTCATCACCATGCTGGGCTTGTCACCTGATCCGCATGCTCCCGGCGGTTTTGCCGAATGGTGTATCAACACGGCAGCGATCGACCCTTTTACAAAATCGGTGATCGTCAATAGCGAAGATGGCGTGTTATATCGCTGGGATTTAACGAGTAATAAAGTCAGTGAGCAAATCCGCCTAACCAGTGGTTTGGGCGAATCCTACACACCCACCGCTATCGGTCCTGATGGTAAGGTTTATGCGATCAATAATGCGATTTTGTTTGCCGTTGGGAAGTAGCTAGGCAAGAAATCACATGGGTATTGAATTTGGCGTGGCGTAGCGTGGGTGCAAGCTGGGTTTGGCTGTTCGAAGGACTGGCGGCGCGGGTTTCACCCGCCCTACTTTAGGTGATGCTGAGGTAATTCTCGCTTCCCTTCGGGGACCATCGAACAGATGGAAATGCTGCGATAGTTCGCGTTTTTAGGTAATATTGATCGCAGTTCGCTAAAACAATTTTGTGTGTAGCATCTACATCACCCATTCATGGTTTCACCTGTTCTCGGGGAAGTCCTATGTCGCCAATTTCATCGTCTGTGCCATCGGCTCAATTCACCGTAAAAAGTGAAGGCTTGCAGTTGTCCGAACTCATTAGCGCTTTGAGTCATGCGCTGGATATTACCGAGGGGCAGCCAGAAGGACATTGTGTGCGTTGCTGTTGGATAGGGATGCACATAGGACGTGAATTGAAGCTGCCTGAGAATCAATTGTGGGACTTGTATTACACTTTGTTGCTGAAAGATTTGGGCTGTAGCAGCAACGCAGCGCGGATTTGCGAATTGTATTTGACCGATGATTTGCAGTTTAAGCGTGACTTTAAATCCGTCGGTGATAGCCTGCCCCATGTCATCCAATTTGTGCTCAAGCATACCGGTCTTAAAGCCGGTTTGGCCGAGCGTTTTCGAAGTGTGTTGACGATTTTGCGGGACGGTGAAGAAATTTCCCAAGAGTTGATTGCGACCCGTTGTCAGCGCGGCGCGGAAATCGCGCGCTTGTTGCGTTTTTCCGAAGAGGTCGCGAAAGGAATTTATAGCCTAGACGAACACTACAACGGACATGGCAAGCCGGAGGCCTTGAATGGTGCGGCAATTCCACTTTTTTCCCGCATCGCTTTGCTATCTCAAGTGATCGATGTTTTTCATACGACCGATGGTCCACAGGCAGCCATTGATGAGGTGCGCTTACGTTCCGGGACTTGGTTTGATCCGCAATTGGTCGAGACTTTTGAGCGCGTTTCAAAGCAAACGACGTTTTGGAAAATTTTGGCCTCGGCTGATGTGCGTTCCGCTGTCTTGCGCTTGGAACCTTCGAGTCATACTGTGCCGCTGACCGAGGATTATTTAGACGATATTGCCGCCGCTTTCGGTCAGGTAGTCGATTCAAAAAGCCCTTATACCAGCGGCCACAGCGCCAGAGTCGCCTTGTACACCGATTTGATTGCGGAGACTTTAGGTTTGAGTTTGGAAAGGCGGCGCTGGCTTAAGCGCGGCGCACTATTGCATGATGTGGGAAAACTCGGTGTCAGCAATAGCGTGCTCGATAAAGCCGGTAAGCTCGATATCTCAGAGTGGGAAGCAGTGAAGCTGCATGCAGGTTTTACCGAAACGATACTGGCGCGCATTTCGGCGTTTTCAGAACTTGCCTTGGTCGCAGGCGCACATCATGAACGCTTGGACGGCGGTGGCTATCCACGGGGTTTAAAGGCGGAAGAAATTTGCTTGGAAACCCGCATCATTACCACCGCAGATATTTTCGATGCCATCACCGCAGAGCGACCCTATCGTGGCGCAACACCGATCCCTAAAACTTTAGAAATTATGGCCGAAAATTTGCATAGCGCGATCGACCCACGTTGCTTTGATGCCTTGAAAGTGGCGATTGCTAAGCTGGAGGGGGCTTGATCAAACACGACGCCATGATAGAACTTCGCTTAGCCCAAGAAAAAGATATCCCCAGTTTGCTGCAATTGCAGGCACGTTATTTGTATGTGAATTTAAACCTAGAAACGGCAGTTGACCGCTCAAGATCGTCTTTAAGTTTTTGATTTGTCGACATATTGTTCGCTTTATGGTGATCACCATTTCGGTGAGTGCGCTACAGGCTTGATTGCACACTTT
>JAHFQV010000207.1 GCA_023259175.1 Oxalobacteraceae bacterium
CACAGCCCTCTCTCGAGCAACTGCAACTGTTTTTTGAAGTAGGGCTTTAAGCGATATAGTTGTGCAGGCCTGTGCGCACCGGCAGATTCAAATTGCCCATCGATCGCTTCCAGCATATCCATTTCAGTTATTTTTCGTCGAAAACTGACCTTGTTTAATGGCTCACCCATCAATATCTCGTATACCTTTTGCAGTTGCGGCAAGGTGAAGGTTTCACCTGTTAGATAGCAGGGCAAGGATGAGTATTGGCTCTTACTGCGCAAACGAGAAACAGCCGTTTCTAAAATAAGACGATGATCGAAGGGTAGAGAGTGTGAGCGGTCTACGCTCACCAATTTCACGTCGGGATGCGCAGCACGATCAATCACCTCAAAGGAAACCAAAGCATAGTGGGCGATTGATAGAGACCAGCCTCGTGGATCGCGAGCTGGCCCAGAGAAGGTTGCGAGTTGTTCCAAATAGGGCGCGTCGATACCGGTCTTCTCTTTAAGGACGCGCATGGCAGCGTCCCGCACATCCAAATCCTCATTGATATGTACAAAACCCCCTGGAAGTGCGGCCACACCTTTAAATGGTTCTCGGTCGCGCTTTAATAGCGCTACTTTCAGACGAGCTTCATGCAGAGTAAGTAGAACCATATCGACAGTGCAGATAACATGTGTCACTTTTTTCCCTTCATTTGGAATATTGCCGTGGCTCGAACATAGTTGGAAAGCCGTATTTCGCATTACCAATTCTTCGAATTAAATGCCGTTTGAAATAATATAGCACACTTAGTTGCAAACTTAAACTAAGTAACCTATAATAAATTTAAGTTGAAAAAGACCGCTTAGCGCGAAAAGCAAAGCGGCTCAATTTTTAAAACAGACCTTAGCTTTAACCGATTAAAGTCAATATGGATCGTCCTATGGAAAACCTTGATACAGTCAACAGTCGCTATTTTCTACCCAACCCAAAAAACGAAGGTGAACTCTTTAAGCATTTTCAATTCGGTAGTGGCGAAAATCATCTGCAAATATTAACGCCAAGTAGTCGGCGGGTTGAGATCATGTTTCGCTATCGCGGTGATGAATCCATCATTCAACTTTTACTCTTGACCGATGCTTTGCGGCGTCAGGGCGTGCAAGAAATCGATTTGACCATTCCCTATTTTCCTGGTGCGCGGCAAGACCGCGTTTGCAATCAAGGCGAAGCTTTGTCGGTCAAAGTGTATGCGGACTTAATCAATCACCAGAACTTTCGACGGGTAGCTATTTTTGATCCTCATAGTGAGGTGGTCGTGGCTTTGCTCAATCATGTGCAGGTCACTAAGAATCACCAGTTCATTCAGAATGTGATCGCCGAAATAAACGCAGAAATCGGCGCAGAAAAAGCCGATGGGAATAACGCGAATGTTATTTTGGTGTCGCCTGATGCGGGTTCGAACAAAAAAATATTTGAATTGTCTAGCCAGCTCGGTGGGATTGAAATTGTTAGAGCCGACAAATTACGTGATGTACGAAATGGCGCGATCATTGGAACCGAAGTTTTTTGCGAAGATCTAAGCGGAAAAGTAGCGGTGATTGTGGATGATATTTGCGCAGGTGGGCGCACCTTTATTGAGCTTGCAAAAAAACTTAAATCAAAAAACTGTAAGAAAATTTTTCTGGCGGTTTCACATTATGAAGGAACTGCGAACACGGATCGATTAGCTGAGAGTGGCATTGACAGGGTGTATACGACCAACAGCTTGCGAGATTTAACTACAACGGAATTTTTAAGAGTCAACGATATTTGGCAGTACTTCCCAGCACAAGGAGAAACAAATTGAAACTAAATCCGACTATCGCGATTGATGGCTACAAAGTTGATCATCGTCGTCAATACCCAAACGATACCGAACTTGTCTTTAGTAACCTAACGCCTAGGACGACACGCCGCGAATACACAGACCATGTCGTCTTCTTTGGGCTGCAATATTTTATTAAAAATTTCTTGATCAAAAGTTGGAATGAAGATTTTTTTCAACAACCGAAAGCGGAGGTAATAAGCCGGTTTTCGCGTCGCATCAACAATTATTTAGGTCCGAATAATGTAGGCACTCAGCATATCGCTGAGCTTCATGACCTCGGCTATCTACCGATCAAAATGATGGCCTTACCGGAAGGTTCAGTTTATCCACTCAAGGTGCCTTGCCTAGTCATCTTCAATACGGATGAACGTTTCTTTTGGTTGACCAATTATTTGGAAACGATTTTATCGACCAATGTTTGGGGTATGTGTACCAGTGCGACCACCGCGCATGAGTACAAAAAACTGTTGGTAAAATTCGCACTCGAAACGGATGGAAGTATTGATTTTGTAAACTGGCAAGGACATGATTTTAGCTTCCGAGGCATGTTTGGTGCGGAGGCGGCGGCGATGAGTGGTGCGGCACACTTACTGAGTTTCACTGGAACAGACACCATCCCTGCGATCGATTTTTTGGAAGAGTATTACGGTGCAAATAGTGACCTAGAATTGGTGGGGGGCAGTGTCGCTGCTACCGAGCATTCTGTGATGTGTGCTGGAGGTATGGACAATGAATTGGAAACCTTCCGGCGCTTAATCCAAGACATTTATCCGACCGGAATTGTCAGTATCGTTTCGGATTCATGGGACTTCTGGCAGGTGATGACCGATTTTACCGTCAAGCTCAAAGCGCAAATCTTGGCGCGTGAGGGCAAAGTTGTTTTTCGACCCGACACCGGTTGCCCTGTCAAAATGATTTGCGGTGATCCTCAAGCCGAGCAAGGTTCACCCGAATACAAGGGCGCGATTGAATGTTTATGGGAGGTGTTTGGCGGCGAATTGAGCTCACAGGGATATAAGCTTTTAAATCCTCACGTCGGCCTAATCTACGGCGATTCGATCACCTACGATCGTGCAAAAGCGATTTGTGAAGGCCTCAAAGCAAAGGGCTTCGCTTCGACAAATGTGGTATTTGGCATAGGCAGTTACACCTATCAACATGTGACAAGGGACACGGATGGTTTTGCGGTGAAAGCCACTTTCGCTAAAATTGCCGGGGAAAATCGAGCGATCTTTAAGGCACCCAAAACCGGGGATGGAACTAAAAATTCGGCTAAGGGTCTAGTGGCGGTGTATAAGGATACGCAAGCTAATTTCTACTTGAAGGATCAAGCTAGTTGGGAAGAGGTGAACAACTGTGAGTTGCTCACGGTATTTGAAAATGGCGAGCAATTTAACGTGCAAAGCCTGGCAGAAATTAGAGCCAGATTGGGCGCGGCAATTTGATATGCGAGTACTGGTCACCGGATCGACTACGTGGGCGAGTATCGACGCAGTGCGAAGGGAGTTAAGTCGGCTGCCGAAGGACACTGTGATTGTAACGGGCGATACGTCGGGTGTGGATGCTTACGCTATCGCGTCTGCACATGAACTTGGTTTGG
>JAHFQV010000208.1 GCA_023259175.1 Oxalobacteraceae bacterium
CGAGAGCGCAGACTCTCACTGTTGACATTATTCCAGATGGTCCAACTGTCGATCGTAATGTATCGAAGATTATTTGCAAACCGAAGACTCGGTCATTAAATATGAGAGGTGCGGGTTCCATCAACAGCTTCACCGCGAAATTGAGCCTCTGCCAATCTGGCGTGGATATTGACGTAACTCGCGTTATGACGCTTATTGATCTAGCAAGTTTTGTTAAGGGTTTTAAATCACCATGGCGCATAGAACTGCGTGGCAACCAAAGATATGCGACCGTACATATTGATTCAGTTTATAAGTGTTCTGATGCGCAAAGTGGCTCGTGGCATTTGGCTAGACTAAGGCACGACTGGGTAATTATTGAAAGAGTGCCGAGCTTATCTTTTGATCCTTCCTGCCTTCCGACGCCATAACATGATGCTCGACGCGGACGCTGCGCAAATCGGCGGTTCGACGATCAATATTTTTTCAATTAGTCTGAAGTTCCCGCCAATTCCGCGAAAAATATCGCCCATTTATCGTCGCACTCACTAGAGAAAACAACGTGCGTGAGGCTTTTTTGCAACGCAAAAATGTAGGCATGTAAATAACATTGACTTATTATATGAATGTGCTACAGTAGTAGACATGCACATTCACATCGTCCCCAATCGTGATTCCACTCCCACCGTTTTATTGCGCGAATCCTTTCGTGACGGTAAAAAAGTGGGCAAGCGAACTTTGGCCAATCTGTCGAGTTTGTCTGCAACGCAAATTTCGGCGATTCGCGCGATCCTGCGTGGCGATGAGTTGCGCCCCGTTGCTGAGACGTTCGAGATTCGCGCATCCCGTGCCCACGGTCACGTCCAAGCGGTATCGCTGGCAATGCGCCGCTTAGGTTTTGCTTCTTTACTGTCTTCCAAACCTTGCCGTGAACGCGAATTGGTGTTGGCGATGGTGGCCTCGCGTATCATCGCTCCTGCCACGAAATTGGCTACCACGCGCCTCTGGCATAACAGTACTTTAGCGCAGGATTTTGGTGTCGTTGACGCGACTGAAGATGATTTGTATGAGGCGATGGATTGGCTTCTTGCTGGACAAGATCGCATCCAAAAGAAATTGGCGAGTCGCCACTTGCACGAAGATGGTTTGGTGCTCTACGATCTTTCGTCCAGTTACATGGAGGGTGAGCACTGCCCTTTGGCGAAAATTGGTTATAGCCGCGACGAAAAGCGTGGCACCCTGCAAGTCAATTACGGCTTGATGACCGATGACCGAGGCTGTCCTGTTGCGCTTTCCGTATTCGAAGGCAACACCTCCGATAGCACGACGTTTTTACCGCAGGTAAAAATGCTGCGCGATCAGTTTGGCATACGCGCCATGGTGATGGTGGGAGATCGCGGCATGATCTCCAACAAGGCGATTGCACAGATGCAGCAAGACGCGGATGTCGACTGGGTGACTGCATTAAAAACAGCCTCGATACGCAGCTTGATCGAGCAAAAACATTTGCAATTGGATTTGTTTGATGAACGAAATTTACTGGAAATCACTTCTCCCGAGTTCCCCGGTGAGCGCTTAGTCGCCTGCCGTAATCTTGAATTAGCCAAGCGTCGCGCCTACACACGAGAATCCTTGTTACTCGCGACCGAAGTTGAACTAGAAAAAATCCAAGTGCGCACCACCAACGGCAAATTGGCTGGCAAAGATCAAATTGGCTTGGCGGTCGGCAAGGTCATTAATCAACGCAAGATGGCAAAGCACTTTGCATTGACCATCACAGACAATTCCCTGCGCTTCACTCGCCTCGCAGAACACATCGCAGCCGAGGCGGCTTTGGACGGACTTTACATCATACGCACTTCGGTCAACGCCGAGCGTATGGACAGCGAAACCTGTGTCCGTACCTACAAATCTTTAGCCCAAGTGGAGCGCGCATTTCGCTCGCTCAAAACGATGGATTTGAAGGTAAGGCCGATCCACCATCGATTAGAAAACCGCGTACGCGCTCACATTTTTTTGTGCATGCTGGCCTACTACGTCGAATGGCACATGCGTGAAGCATGGCGTGAACTGATGTTCGCGGACGAGGATCAAGCAGCAAAACAAATGCGCGACCCCGTAGCAACAGCAAAACGCTCAACCAAGGCACTCAACAAAGTCCACAGCCGCACCTTGGACGACGGCACTCCTACGCACAGCTTTAAGACCTTGATGGAAGAGCTGGCAACGATCACCAGAAACACCTGCAGCACCCCAGGCAATACCGAACACAACTCAACTTTCGAGATCACCACTACTGCGACCGACAAACAAAAACGTGCCTTGGAACTGATCGACGGCATACAAATGTAGACAGAACATGGAACCTCAATTGAGGCGGTCCTCATAGGGAAATTCGCTGTTTTTTGGTTGGAACTTCAGATTAAAAAATCCAGTCTATATGGGACGAGCCGCCTTTGGCAAGACACAGTCAGTCAATCACCTGCCTCGCGTGCGAGCGCCCCGCCACAGTACTGACGTGCCAAAAAATGGGTGTTCAACTGTACGTACTGATGCCAGTAGCTGGATTGAAATTCCCGTGCCAGCGATCATCAGTGAGTCCCTGTTTCAATCCGTCGCCGAACAGCTTGCCGAGAATCAAAAAACTGCACGTCAACGCAGCCACGGCGCTGTTTATCTGTTTCAAGGATTGGTCGTCTGTGGCCACTGTCGCTACGCTTACTACGGCAAAAAAATCAGTAGCGCAGCTGCCAAAGGGAAACAAAGACATTATGCCTATTACCGCTGCATAGGAACAGATAAGTACCGTTTTGAAGGCGAACGCATCTGTGACAATCCGCAAGTAAGAACGGATCGGCTCGATGATATAGTATGGCAGCAGGTGATTGAATTGCTAGCCCATCCAGAGCGTTTAAAAAATGAATATGAACGTCGGCTCAATGTCCTAGAGAAAAAAGAAAAGACCATCTCAGATACAACCGCCTCTTTGGAGAAGCAAAGGCACCAACTAGAGAAGGGAAAATCGCGACTCATCGATAGCTATACCGATGGGGTGATTGACAAAGCAGACTTCGATCCAAAGGTCCGACAATTAAAGCTGCGGCTAGAACAAATCGAACAACAGATTCAGGAATCACGACGTAACAATGCGGGGCAAAGCGAATTGTTCTTGGTGATTAATCGGCTCGAAGAATTTGCATCTGCGGTGCATGACCGCTTAGACACAATCGATTTCGCAATGAAACGCGCGATCATTCTCGGCTTGGTCAAACGTGTCGAAATTCACAAGGACGAGATATTGGTCGTCTTTCGAGTCGATCCTAGTACAGGGTTCAACGCCGATGGGAATTCGGTAAATTCAGATGGGGAAGGAAAAAATATGCAAGATCGTAAGGGGCGTAATTTCGCCAGTTGCCGCGAATATGACATTAGACGGACTAGAA
>JAHFQV010000110.1 GCA_023259175.1 Oxalobacteraceae bacterium
GGATCAGGCATCGGCCGCGGGAAAATTTAGCGAAACTAGTAGGCCGCCCTCATCATGATTGCGCACCGCAATATGGCCTTGGTGACGCTTGACGATTTTTTCTACGATTGCTAAACCCAAGCCTGATCCATTGGCTTGGCTGCGCGCGGTGTTGACTCGGGTAAAAGGGCGCAAGAGATTGTCTAGCGCTGATTCGGGTACACCGTTGCCGTGATCGCGCACGGAAATGTGTATCCTATTTTGAACTTCATCGATGGACTGATGACAGGCGAGGTCTAAGTGCAATTCTTCGTCCTCATTGCGTCCATAGCGTCTCGCATTTTCAATTAAATTATAGAAAAGTCGCCGGAGTTCAGTTTCATTTCCCCTGATTAGAGTGGTATCAGCTATCATTAAATTGAAATGAATGTCGGGTTGCCGTTTATATTCCTCACATACTTGCGTGAGTAAATCGCTGATTGATAATTCAGTCAGTGTGATGGAATCAACAGGTTTGGCGTAGTCTAGAAATTGATTGATAATCGCATCCATCTGGGATAAATCCGCGCGCATGCCTTCGCGCGCATCGTCACTTAAATGGGCCATTTCAATTTCCAATTGCATCCGTGTCAGTGGTGTTCTGAGGTCGTGCGAAATCCCGGCCAAGATGACGGCGCGATCTGATTCAATACGCGCCAAATCGGACACCATTTGATTGAAACTCATGTTTGTTTCCCGTATTTCACGCGGGCCCGATTCGGGCAAGGTTTGTGGGATTTTGCCGCGTGCAATTTCACGGGCTGTTGCACTAATGCGTGAGAGTGGCTCATTGATTAATTTCGAGATAAAAGCTGCGCCAATTAAGGTAAATACCAAACTCGCAAAGATCCATCCTAAAAACTGTAGACCGGTTTCGGTATTGACGCGTTCCTGATCCAACCGTAACCAGTAGGGATCATTGTCAATTGCAAAACTGACCCAGAAATCTTCTTGGCCATTCATTTCACGTGCAAAGCGCGTATCCTCGCCGAGCTTTTGTCGGACTAGGTGGCTCATCGTTAAGAAAAAGCTGCTCTCTTGTGGGGGGAGTACGGTATCCGTATCTTCTAGTGCATACACACGGATACCTTGATTTTGCGCCAAATCGATCAAGAGTTCGCGACGTTTATCGGGCGCCGAATGGGTTAGTGCTGCACGTGTGATGGTGACTAAGGAAATAATTTGTGCCGATACTTGTTGCGCATGGGGTTTTCGCTCGACCAATTTAAAACTTAAAAACCAAGTTGCCATGCTCGCCGTCACGAGCAAACTTAGGAGTAAGAAGGTACGCCAAAATAAGCTGCCCCAAAATGCCTTAAAACGAAGGATTTTTTTATGCAATGGCATCGGATTTGAGTTTTGCAATTACGTATTTTGTCCGTCTGGAATAAAAACATAGCCGAGGCCCCATACGGTTTGTATGTATTGCGGGTTGCTAGGGTCTATTTCTAATAGTTTGCGCAGACGTGAGATTTGTACGTCTAAACTGCGGTCGAATACCTCATACTCACGACCGCGCGCCATTTCCATCAATTTTTCGCGAGAAAGCGGTTGCCTAGCATGGCGCGCAAAAACCTTGAGAACAGAAAATTCGCCGGTTGTTAGGCTAATGTTTTCGCCATTTTTTTTAAGATTACGGGTGCCAAGGTCGAGTGTAAATTCGCCGAATTGGAAGACTTGTCCAGATTCTGCTGGGGCTCCAGGTGCCTCCTCGGGGGCGCGACGACGTAAGACAGCGCCAATACGCGCCAGTAATTCACGTGGGTTGAATGGCTTGGGTAAATAGTCGTCAGCACCCATCTCTAGCCCAATAATACGATCAACTTCTTCGCCCTTGGCAGTGAGCATGATGATCGGTGTTAAGTCGCCCGCACCGCGCAAACGGCGACAGATGGAGAGACCATCTTCACCAGGTAGCATCAAATCTAACACCAGCAAATCGTAGCGTTCGCGCAGCCACAATTTGTTCATGGCCTGCGCGCTTTCAGCGACAACTACTTGGTAGCCTTGTTCGCTTAAATAGCGTCGCAATAATTCGCGCAAACGAATATCATCATCCACGACTAGAATTTTGG
This sequence comes from Oxalobacteraceae bacterium, assembly GCA_023259175.1. Lineage (GTDB taxonomy): Bacteria > Pseudomonadota > Gammaproteobacteria > Burkholderiales > Burkholderiaceae_D > Undibacterium. Next base: position 2,094 of record JAHFQV010000110.1, read on the forward strand.
CTTTGGAATCATTCATAATTGAATTGGGTCATTAGGTTTGCTCAATTTTTATTACATCACATTGCCGACTATGTTACTGGGAATGCGTCTGCGACAGTAGTATTTTTCGTTTCGTCTTACAAAGTGTTACAGACCTTACACAATAAGCCTGTTGGTCGTGCTCGATCGGGGCTACACTTTACTTGTGTCAAGGATTATCGATGAGTGTAACCATTTTGTGCTTGCATTCAAATAGGCTATGATTCGGGGCCAGGGCGATTGCATGAAGCCGTATCAAAACAAAGAACCACTCAACACAGAGGCACAGAGAAGCCCATGAGAACTTCATAAAGTTACAATGATGAAACCAAAAATACTCCTCTTGATTTTCCTCCGTGTCTCTGTGCCTCTGTGTTGAGCGGTTTTTAGGTTTTTTTATTCATGCAATCGCCCTAGATTCGGGGCTCGAAGTACTTGCAGATTTGTGTAAGCCAATGAGGGAAAGCGTGAAGATTTTAATGAAAATGCGAAATTGGGGATGGGTGCTTATCTGCTTTTTGGCGATGACCCAGCCTGTGCTCGCCGGGCCGCAACATGCCCGCATGGGAGGAGGCCATCGCATGGAAACTCAGCAGCGTAATCAAGAGGCTATGCGCGCGCAAAGGCAGGCGGAAAGGCAAGCGCAACGACAAACCGAGCGCCAACAGGCGCGACAGGCTGCGCCAGAAAAAAACACAAATCAAGGCGAGGGCGCGATCAATAAATCGGGTGCCGAGAATCAAACAAAAATTGAGAGACCGAACGGAGCGGGGCGTTTTAATCAACTGACCCCAGAAGAGCGCCGCGCTTTGCGTAAGCAGATACGAGAGACTGGTGCGGCGGTGTACGAGAGAAAATAAGGCGTTCAGAAAATCGGTTTTGTTTGATTTTCTCAAAAGGCTTGGGTCTGTCATGGAGAGACCCAAGCCTTTCGGTTTAACGTCGATGCTGTTTCATGATTTTTTGCTGTTCACGCTGCCAATCTCTTTCTTTTTCGGTCTCGCGTTTATCGTGTTGTTTTTTCCCTTTCGCCAAACCGATTTGGCACTTGATGCGGCCATTGCTGTAGTGCATATTGAGCGGCACCATGGTGTAACCTGAACGTTCAACTTTGCCGATTAATTTTTTAATCTCCTCGGCATGTAGCAAGAGCTTTCTGGTTCGAACTGCGTCGGGGTGAATGTGTGTCGATGCGGTAGGAAGCGCGCCTATGTGGGCGCCAAACAAAACAATTTCCGCGTTCCTGACGATGACATAGGCTTCCTTGAGCTGGACACGTCCGGCTCGAATTGCTTTTACCTCCCAGCCTTGCAAGACGATACCTGCTTCATACTGGTCTTCGATGAAGTAATCGTGAAAGGCTTTTTTATTGTCGGCGATACTCATATATTTTCTAATTTGGACTGAACTTCGATTTGATGACAGGCATCTTTTGCCTTGTTCTTAAGTTCTGGCGGGAAATCTAGGTTAAAATTTAGTTCGTGATCATACCAAACTATTTACGATAATGGCTGTAGTTCAAAAATGTGTCTTCGTTCCTTATAGTGCTGCGCAGATGTTTGCGCTCGTTGAGCAGGTCGAAGACTATCCCCAATTCCTTCCCTGGTGCGATGCAGTGAAGCTGCTCAGTCGTAGCGAAGATGCGTTAACTGCGACGCTGTCAATCAACTACCACGGCATCAAACAGAGTTTGACGACTGAAAATAAGAATCAAGCACCACATAAAATGGAAATGCATCTGGTGAGTGGTCCGTTCAAACATCTTTATGGTGTTTGGACCTTTACCGAGCTTAGGACGGATGCCTGCAAAATAGAATTTGAATTGCGCTATGAATTTTCCAGCAAACTGCTGGAAAACCTAATCGGGCCCGTATTCGGAAAAATCGGTGACAGTTTTGTCGACGCGTTTTGTCTTCGCGCCGATCAAGTTTACCTCAAGTCGGAGTAAGAAGTGGGTGCTGAGACGGAAACTGGGTGCGCTTGGGCAAGGCAAGAAGGGCGAATTCAAGTTGCGGTGTTTTGGGTCGTACTAGGCGAGGTTCAGCAGCTTGAAATGAGTCTGCCGGTTGGCGCTAGCGTCGCCGATGCGCTCAAGCTGGCGGCGTGCCTAGCTACTGAGCGGGCGATGGCCGATTTTCCAGACTTGAGTGCGTCGTCTAGCCTGGGCTTGGCGGTCTTTGGTAAGCGCGTCCATCTCAAACAAATTTTGCATCCCAATGATCGCATTGAATTGTGTGAGCCTTTGATCGCCGACCCCATGGATGCTCGTCGTCATCGTGCTAAGCGCGAGCATCGCGGCGGAAAAATGTAACCGCCTTATTTCTTGCAGTCGTCCAAGAATTTTTTCACTTCACGGAGCTCTTTGCCGCGTTGTTTTTCATCGAGTGGTACCCGCTCACCCTCAGCACTGCGTGACATAATCTGAAACCCTTCATCTATCGTTTGTTTGTAATTTTTTGCGCGGTCGCAATTTTTCTTGTGATCATTTTTTTGCTGCTTTTCATCGGCTTCTTTTTTGATCGCTTCTTCTTTTGCGATCCTGCGTTTATTTAATTCTTCGATTTGACTTCCGATGCTCTTTGGTTTCTCTATCTTATCGATTTCGTTTTTTTCAGTATTGTTTTCATTGCTGCTGCTTTCAACACTGGGTCTGATTACTCTTCCATGCGGTTCGCGTAATATCTTATCCTTGGGGGTATTTTTCGGCGGAGGTAAATCCGAAAATTGTTTTACACCCTGTTCATTAATCCACGCATATTGTGCGCAGACAGTCTGCATGAACATCAGTAGGGTAAAGCCGCTCAATAGCTTAAATATCTGTCTTTTTTTCATGAGGGTCTCTAGGTTGGTTGGGCTTCGGTCAGCAGGAAAATCAGTTATCGGGGGCAAATCTCACAGGTTTGCTGGCTGTTTGACCACGTGAGGCGCGTTAATTCTGCATAGGATGCAGCACGGATCGCCGCACATGGCACGATTGAGATGTTAAGCTTAATGCAGCGTGGAATTGATGCTCTCGCGCATTCTCGTTTAGTTTTACACAGAACGAGACGGATCGGCAAGTTTTCTGTATAATTTCGTTTTGCGCCTATAGGAAATACTATGCGTCTTCTTCAAAAAGCACTCACTTTCGATGATGTGTTGCTGATTCCAGCATACTCAAACATACTCCCAAAAGACACGTCTCTTGCGACGAATTTGACACGCAACATCAAACTTAACATCCCCCTCGTTTCCGCCGCTATGGATACCGTGACCGAAGGTCGCCTTGCCATCGCAATGGCGCAAGAAGGGGGGATCGGCATCATTCATAAAAACTTAACGCCAAAAGAACAAGCGCGTGAAGTGGCTATGGTAAAACGTTTTGAGTCAGGTGTTTTGCGTGATCCGATTACGATTGGCCCTTCCACAACGATACGTGAGGTGATCGCGCTTTCACAGTTGCATGGCATCAGTGGTTTTCCAGTGGTCGAAGGTAAGATTGTGGTTGGCATTATTACCAATCGTGATTTGCGTTTCGAACAGGAATTAGATGCCGAAGCGCGCACCAAAATGACACCGCGCGACAAATTAGTCTTCGTCAAAGAAGGCGCTGACTTAAGCGAAGCGAAACGTTTGATGAATAAACATCGCTTAGAGCGTGTTTTAGTCGTCGACGACACTTTTGAATTGCGTGGCTTGATTACCGTAAAAGACATACAAAAATCGACAGAGCACCCGAATGCTTGCAAAGACTCCCAGGGTAAATTGCGCGTGGGCGCGGCAGTAGGTGTCGGTGCAGATAATGATGAACGCATAGATTTATTGGCGAAAGCAGGGGTTGATGTCATCGTTGTCGATACCGCGCATGGACATTCCAAAGGTGTTTTAGATCGCGTTAAATGGGTCAAAACTAAATATCCTCATATCGAAGTTATCGGTGGCAATATCGCGACAGCCGCGGCGGCTTTGGCTTTGGTTGAGCATGGCGCTGACGCGGTAAAGGTCGGTATTGGCCCCGGCTCTATTTGTACTACTCGTATCGTTGCTGGTGTAGGCGTTCCGCAAATTACCGCGATAGCCAACGTAGCCGACGCATTGCGCGGAACGGGCGTGCCTTGTATCGCAGATGGCGGTATCCGTTTTTCAGGGGATGTATCAAAAGCCTTGGCGGCAGGTGCGTCGACTGTGATGATGGGAAGTATGTTTGCCGGTACCGAAGAAGCGCCCGGCGAGGTCATCTTGTTTCAAGGACGCAGCTATAAATCCTACCGTGGTATGGGAAGCTTGGGCGCCATGGCGGATGGTTCTGCGGATCGCTACTTTCAGGATGCGTCCAACAACGCCGATAAATTAGTACCCGAAGGAATCGAAGGTCGAGTGCCTTACAAGGGAAGCGTATTGGCGATTCTCTATCAAATGGTAGGTGGAGTGCGTTCTTCGATGGGCTATTGTGGATGCGCTTCCATTCAAGACTTGCACGAAAAAGCTGAATTCGTGGAAATTACCTCTGCGGGCATGCGAGAATCACATGTGCACGATGTTCAAATTACGAAAGAGGCACCGAATTATCGCGCTGAATAAGATTTAATTTGCGACACGCGAGCTGAAAAGATTGTTTAACATCTTGCGTGCGCCCAACCGGAGCGGATAATGGTCACAGCACTAGAGCAAATGAGTCGCTTAGACTTATTCTTGGATGGTTCGAACGGCTCACGTATTGACACTGAAAAGTATCAATCCAAAGTGGCGCGCTACGAACGTCTGGGGATACGCTTGTTTTCAGTGGCAAACTGCTTGCTCAGTTTTGGCGGTCTCGCCGAGCGCTTTGGTAGAAGCGAGCAATCGATCGTCATGCGCGAAGCTAATTTTTGCGATGTACTTGGTTTTTGCGAAGAAATCGACGCTTTCGATCCACTCAAATCCCAGGGCGTTTGGTCGCAACATTCAAGTGTGACCAGTGCGCCACAAATCCGTTTTTGCGCACGTCATCCTGTCGCAGATGCGAACAATCAAATCGTCGCTTGTTTGTATTTGATCGACTATGCAGAACGCGAGTTCGACGATGAATCGCGTTTACTACTAGCCGATTTAGCGATGATGGTTGAGCGTGAGTTGATCATGGGGCTGTTGCGTCAACAGCAAAATGAAATGCTCAAACAGATACGCCAACTAAAACGTGATGCGCTGTTGGATCCTGTGCTAGGCATGTGGAATCGCGCCGCGATTACCCGCTCCTTGAGCATCGAACTTGAACGCTGTCAGAAAGCTGAAAAGCCAGCATCCTTGTTATTAATTAGCGTCGATCAATATCGTGAAATTCGCGAAAAATATGGGGTGACGGTTGCCGATGCATTCTTACTTAAAGTCGTCAGCCGTATGCGCTCCTGCATTCGCCCCTTCGATGCTTTGGGGCGATTTGAGGCAGATGCTTTTTTAGTGGTGTTGCCAGGTGCTTCGAATTTAGTCTCTGCAGCGGTGGCAGAACGTATCCGTTTGTCGATCGTCGTGCGCCCCGAAAGTCTTGATGAGATTTCGATCGCGATTTCCGTTTGTATTGGCATTGCTTCTAGTAGTTTATTTCCGCAGGTGAGTGCCGAAAGCCTAATCAACCATGCCGAAAAAGCCTCTGCTAAGGCGAGGGCGAACGAGCAAAATAAAATCATTCAAGCTACGCCAGAATCTGGCGCTTCACCAAGCTAAACTGCCTATTTCTATCCCTATTTACACACTCAAAGTTTTATCTGACCTATGCATTCAAAAATTCTCATTCTCGATTTTGGTTCACAAGTGACCCAACTTATCGCTCGTCGCGTTCGCGATGCAGGTGTTTTCTCAGAGGTTTATCCCTACGATGTGAGTGATGAATTCATTCGTAATTATGGTGCCGCAGGCATCATACTCTCGGGCGGTCCCAATAGTGTTACTGAAGGCGATACACCGCGCGCGCCTATGGCCGTTTTCGAAATGGGCGTGCCGGTGCTGGGTATTTGTTATGGCATGCAAACGATGGCAGAACAACTTGGCGGCAAAGTTGAAAACGGTACAGTGCGTGAATTTGGCTATGCCGAAGTGCGCGCACGCGGTCATACACAACTGCTCAATGGCATTCAAGATTTTTTGACGGCCGACGGCCACGGCATGCTTAAAGTGTGGATGAGCCATGGCGATAAAGTGACTGAAATCCCCGCTGGTTTTAAGCTCATGGCTTCCACCGATAATTGTCCAATAGCCGGAATGGCGGACGAGCAGCGTCGCTTCTACGCCTTACAATTCCATCCTGAAGTGACGCACACGCCGCAAGGCGAAGCGATTTACGCGCGATTTGTGCATGACATCTGTGGCTGCAAATCCGATTGGAATATGCCTGACTACATCGCCGAGGCGGTCGCTTCTATTCGCTCACAAGTCGGTGACGATGAGGTGATACTAGGGCTTTCCGGTGGCGTTGATAGCAGCGTTGCTGCCGCATTAATTCATCGCGCAATCGGCGATCAACTGACCTGCGTCTTTGTCGATCATGGCTTATTACGCCTTGATGAAGGCAAAATGGTGATGGACATGTTCGCGCAAAATTTAGGTGTCAAAGTGATCCATGTCGATGCTACTCAACAATTCATGGGGCATTTGACGGGCGTGACCGATCCAGAAGCCAAACGCAAAATTATAGGCCGCGAATTTGTAGAGGTTTTTCAGGCAGAATCGGGCAAACTAAAAAATGCGAAGTGGCTGGCGCAAGGCACCATTTATCCGGATGTCATCGAGAGCGCAGGCAAAGGTAAAAAAGCCTCACACACCATTAAGAGCCATCACAATGTCGGTGGTTTGCCAGAAACTCTAAATTTAAAACTGCTCGAACCTTTACGCGAATTATTTAAAGATGAAGTACGCAAACTGGGTGTCGCTTTAGGTTTGCCGCATGGGATGGTGTATCGCCATCCTTTCCCCGGCCCGGGTTTGGGTGTACGTATCTTGGGTGAAGTCAAAAAAGAGTTTGCCGATCTCTTGCGGCGTGCTGACGCCATATTTATCGAAGAATTGCGCAACACCTTGGTCGACCCACAAGCCGAAAAACCGCAAACATGGTATGACGCAACCAGTCAGGCCTTCGCGGTATTCTTGCCGGTCAAATCAGTCGGCGTAATGGGCGATGGACGCACCTATGAATACGTAGTCGCATTGCGCGCAGTACAAACGCAAGACTTCATGACGGCGCACTGGGCGCATTTACCACACGAGTTATTGGGCAAAGTGTCAAACCGCATCATCAACGAAGTGCGCGGAATTAACCGAGTGGTTTACGATATTTCCGGAAAACCCCCCGCGACGATAGAGTGGGAATGATCTCGCCAGCCCTCACTTTGTAGTTCGCATCAATATAAGCGGTTTACCTAATGCCGAGCGCATTAGGTAAACCGAAAAACCGCATGCCTGGATAGTGTCGGCAGAGTTCAATGTCCGAGAGCTGCCGAGCAATCGCTAATCTGCTTGATCCCCACCTACTTTAGGCGCTTGTCCCGTCTTTGTTGTTTGCTTAGATGCGCTTAATCGCAGGTTAAACTGTAGGTGCTTTTCTGGATCGGAAATTCGCACACCACCTTGTTCATTCATGCCTAAGTTGAGCGTGGCATTGACAGCTTCTTCTTGATTTTTCTTCGCGGTGATTTTTATTGAGAGCTTTTCGCTTTCCGCACCAGGTGTTTTGCTCGTCACAAGAAAACCAACTTCCCAGCGCGCGCCTTTTTCATCTAGATAAATGCTTGCCAATTGACCCTCTCTAAGCAAGATACGGGGTGCGGACGTGGAGCCACCAAAATCGATTTCTGTATTGAGTAAATAAGCGAATTTGGCGTTTTCTGCTTTGCTCGCCGTCTCGATTTTGGTGGTCGCATCCGACTTAGGATTGTTTGCCCAAGTCGCATAGCTCGCTAGCGCTATCAAGCTTGCACTAATCAGCTGAGCAAAAACCCGCGTCGATCGACTGTTTTCAGATTTGAAAATTTCCATGATTCTCTTTCTAAGTGGTTGGTGGGGGAAATGGCAGTGAATGATTCCGGCTTGAAAATGACCGGAGACTTTAAGTAGCGCATCAGCATAAATGCGTTTGAATTGCGGAAATCGTGAGAGGACGACAGCGTCACAAGCTAATTCTTGGTCGTAGCGAAAACGTGATGCGGCGAAATGCGCAAGCGGATGAAACCACCAGATTCCTAATAAAATCGCGCATAATAAATTGAAAAATGGGTCGTGCCTAAGTTGGTGAGTTTGCTCATGCGTGAGCATTAACATTCTTTCGCGGTCGTCGAAATCTCGCTCGAAACGCAAAGGCATGACGATGATGGGATGCCAGAGACCGACTAAGGCCGGGCCGGTAATTTGCGTTTCACTTACGAAATAGCCATTGCGGGGAAGGAGTGGCCCCAGTTTTCTGATAAAGAAATGATGTTGAAGGAAGAAAAAAACTGCAGTCGCGACCAATCCAAACAACCAAATGCCGACTAAAAAAGAAGAGAGAGGAAAGCTATCGTGGATCGTGTTGACTTGAATTTGCTTAAAGACTGTCTCGGTGTTCAATATGGTGGCGAGAAATATTTCTTGCGGTGGGGCGGGAAGAAATTGTGCCACTAGTGCACAAGGTAAAACTAGCCATAACTGATAACCAGCACGAACACCAAGCACCTTGCGTATCGCCGGACGCAACACCAAAACGACGAAACACAAGACACTAAAGGTAAGGGTTTGTGTCCATAAAAAGCGCATCACATCATTGATCATGGTCGAGATCCTGTATGAGTTTTTTTAGAATCGCGATATCGTCGGCGCTCAATTTTTTGTGCTGCTGAAAATGTGCAATGAGTGGAGATAATTTGCCATCAAACAGGCGACTCAAAAATTGCTTACTTTCCGCAGCAATCCATTGTTCACGCTTAAGTCGTGGCGTGTAGAGGTAACGCCTCCCGTCTTTTTCCGCACGTATAGCCTCTTTTTTTAAGAGACGATTAATGAGCGTCTTTACCGTCGCTTCTTGCCAATTCTGTTGCTGCGTCAGAATGGCAACCAGCGCCTCGGCAGATTGAGGGCTACTCTCCCAAAGACACTGCATGATCAAAGACTCCGCTTCGCTGATGGCTATTTTTTTCATATTGGACTCTAACGATTACACCTGTAATTTTTTAATTATTACACGTGTAATCGTTAGGTGCAAG
>JAHFQV010000023.1 GCA_023259175.1 Oxalobacteraceae bacterium
GGTTGACCTTAATTTGAATCCCTAGTTCGTTCCACATTCCCGCAAAGTGATCTTCAATTTGAGCGACGAAGGGCAAATCAGCGACTTCACGAATACATGCAACCACTAAGTCTTCGCGTGGCGCTCGTTTCAAGTGACGATCTTTTCTTCGACTCATCGATTTAACGTCTAAATTGAGGGGCTGCGCGTCTTTGCGCAGTCGCTCTCGAATGCAAAGTTATGGCACTGTGATTGCATTGCTGATTCGCCGCACGAAAATTACGCATGAATAGCCTGTGCTACTAATCGAACACCTAACGCTGTACACACTCGACTTATGGTATCAAAGCGTGGCTGGGCATTTGGTCGCAACGCCTTATATAGCGCTTCTCGCGTAATTCCCGATGCACTGGCAATTTCGCTCATGCCTCGTGCACGCGCAATATCCCCCAAGGCTGCAGCCAGTAACGCAGGGTCATTCTCTTCGATGATTGCGGTCAAGTACGCAGCAACATCCTCTTCAGTTTGTATATATTCCGCTGGATCAAATTCAGGTAGGTCAGCGATACGAATTTTCTTAGTCATATTTAATCCTCAAGCTCTGCCGCACGCTTTAGCGCTTTTGCAATATCAGCCGACTGCGTGGATTTGTCACCACCACCAAGCATGACGATCAAAATAGCACCGCGCTGAACATAATACATGCGCCAACCAGGTCCGAAATGCTCACGCATTTCAAAAACACCATCACCAACAGCTTTGATGTCACCCAAATTACCAAGCATCGCCTTACGCAATCGCGCATTGAGACGTTGTATAGTCACACGATCTTTAATACCATCGAGCCAAATTGAAAATTCCGGTAGGAGTTTAATCGTATGCATACCTACAATGTAATCGAACGATTACGCATTGTCAAGATGATGGAGTAGCGCCTTTAAGTGCTAAACGTGATTTAATTTCACAAAATCAAAGATACCCGACCGCTTAAAAAAATGCAATTTGTTTCAACTTTCTCGAAACCCGCATGAGGCTTGATTGAAATTGGATGTACTGTGCAAAAATTAGGTTTAACCAGACCGACAAAAAGTGCAGATCGAAGTAACTCAATACTCATCGTCTAAGCATCGAACAGAAAAAAAAGGGGTAGGTAACGCCATCCTTTCTCATCAGACTCAAACCATACAGCTCAAAACAGCTTACGCGTGGGCACGGTGAGACTGTGCCCACCCTACGTTCGTCTTCGTATGATTGATTTCGGTGCTCAAGCTGAGTAGGGTGGGCACGGTTTTTGTGCTCACGCGGTGCTTATGGAATTTCTTACCCGTAAAATACCTTCTTGCGTCATTGGGCGTTTACGCGTGGGCACGGTGAGGCTGTGCCCACCCTAGCTTCGTCTTCGTATGATTGGTTTCGGTGCTCAAGCTGAGTCGGGTGGGCACGTCTTTTGAGCGAACGCTAGGGCGACTCTTCTCCCGAAGCAGAAAACCCCAATAGCAAAGACTTTATCGGCGCAGGTAAGGCCGCATCTGCCACCTGACTGAGTGGCAGCCAGGTGGATGTGGATTGTCCTATCGTTGGGTGTCGGGTACTTAGGTCAATGTGAAGTGCTTGAATATGAAGTGTGAAATGGGTGAAGCTGTGTTTGGTCGGGGGCAATGTGCGCAGCTGCGCGATTTCGCCCCAGTTTTGCGCTTGCAGGTTTATTTCAGGCGCGTCGTGCCAATTCCCATCGGGCAAATACGGTTCCTCTCGCATACCGTTGACTTCGGGTAGCGAAAGCAAACCACCCCAGATTCCATGCGCGGGGCGCTGTTCTAACAACACCTCGCCTGCATGCGTCATCAAAAGCATGAGCGCATATTTTTGATTGATTTTCATCTTAGGCTTGGGCGTGGGCAAAAGCGTTGTACGTTCGGTTTGAAAAGCATTACAGCGTTGCCGCAAAGGGCATTGCAGGCAATTGGGACGACTACGGGTGCACAGCGTCGCGCCCAAATCCATCAATCCTTGGGTATAGGCTTCTATGCCCTGTTCGGGGATTAAGGCCGAGGCGCGCAACCATAAATCGTCTTCGATCACTTTGCTACCAGGATAGCCTTCCACCCCAAATACGCGCGCAAAAACCCGTTTGACATTGCCATCTAAAATTGCCGCCCGCGTTCCATATGAAAACGCAGCAATCGCGGCGGCGGTCGAGCGGCCTATCCCAGGCAGTGCTTGAAGTAATTCCGGATCGCTGGGAAAAACACCTTTGTATTGCAAAACGATTTGTTTGGCGCATTGATGCAAATTGCGGGCGCGGGTGTAATAACCCAATCCGCTCCATAAGGCCATGACCTCTTCGGAACTTGCGCTTGCCAAATCAATTAGCTGGGGAAATTTTTGCAGAAAGCGCTGATAGTAAGGAATGACCGCCGCAACCTGAGTCTGTTGCAGCATAATTTCTGATAACCATACACGATAGGCATCACGACTTTGTTGCCACGGTAAGCTATGTCGACCAAATTGCGCCTGCCACGCGATCACATCGCGAGAAAAGCTTGGGTCTCTATACGATGCCTGTTTCTTCGCATTTTCTTCGCTCAATGAAGCGGCAGGAAGGACACGCTTCATCTATACCTTAACCCAGGACATGTTCATTTCAACTTACGTAAATCAGGACCAAGGTAACGCAGTAATAAACCCTTAGGTCCAACCGCCCAAGCGATTTTGGTGTCGGCAAACGCCACGCTATTAACTGGAATTTCACTCATCACCTGCCAAGTTTTGCCTTGATCTCGGGTTAGCCCCAAACCTGCAAGACCACCCGCCACATACATTTTGCCTTGTCCAGGAATATTGACCACCACTGAGAGAAAGCCCTTAGGCAAAGCAGCGGCGCTCGTCCAAGTTTTGCCACCATCGTCAGTACGCACCGCGTTTAAGCCTTCACCTTTGGCTTGCTGATAATCGCCCCCCACTGCCAGACCATGTTTCGCGTCCGCAAAAGCGATTGAAAACAAGCCCTTAGGCGGCGCGCCCGCGGTCACTGGCGTTACCGAGGAAGCCCATGTTTGTCCACGGTCATTGGAATAAAAAGCCCGACTATGTTCGGCACTACCACTGACAAAGCGGATCACTTTTTTTCCTTGCACGATGAGGCAAGTGCCACTCGCCGCGAATGCACCTTCATTGGCCTGCGCCTCCAAACCACTTTTTCCATCGGACGAGGGTTTTAGCTTTGCTGCGGCCCAAGATTTTCCACCGTCTTCGGTCAACATGATCTTAAATTGTCCGTCAACAGGGTCGCCCAATACAGCACCATGACGAGCATCCCAAAAATCAATCGCATCCCAAAAACCGGTTTCATCCGAGTTGACACTAAGACGTTCCCAATGCACGCCACCATCCGTCGTTTTATACAGTGTCGACGCTTTGCCGGGGCCGGCGCTCATGGCGATTGCGCTCATCGCATCAAACCCCTGTATATCGCGAAAATCCAGCGTCGCTGCCTGTGGGTCAGATGCTGCGACGGAGACATCTTGCCAGTGCTCGCCGTCGATAGTGCGTATCACGGTTCCCTTCATACCACTGGCCCACGCCACTTTTTGATTTATGACAGACAGGCCACGCATTTCCACGCTCACTGGGCTGTCGACGCGTTGCCATAGGTCTTGGGCATTACTGATGGAAGAATAAAGCCCGCAAAAAGCGAGCGTGGAATTGAAAGCGAGGTGTTTTAAAATTTTCAATTTGAGATTTTTCTTTGTGATGAAATCAAATTTTGACACTTACAATTATTCGCGCGCCAATGCCGTTTGTATTTGATTGCGCAAATCCTCGAGCATTTTCTTTTGTCGTTCAACGTCGAGATAGAGGATTTCGAAACTTGAAATTTTTTCTTCCAAACTATCGGTGGCGACATGTATCCGCTGTATCGACTGCATGCGATTTTTGAGCTGATTTTTGTGTTCGCGGATTTGTGCTTCTATGGGTGCCATGACGACTTTTTGCCAAGCTTCGACATCGCGATTGGCCTGCGAAAAGCTCTGCCGCACCCGTGCTGATATTGAATCAAAAAACTTTTGAATTAATACTTTTTTCTCGGTCGTCATCAAAGTCAAGGTGCCGAACTGTCGCTGAAATACAGATTCAATCGCGATCACTTCTTGCATGTACTTGTCGAGCGAAAACGGCATCGGTGAGGAAAGTGCCAAGCCATGTTCGGTGGAAAATTTTCTGTACATGATGGACATCATTTCAGAAATTTCAGTGATCTTGCGATTAGAAGCGCCCAGATTAAGTTTGATTTGCGAAAAAAATTCGCGTATTGCTTCTTTCAAACCCATAGAAAATTTACTGTTTTCCATATCCTCACGCGCCGTATTGATTTCCTCCTTAAGAATATCCATACCCAAAGTCGTATAGACCTCGGTCGAAAGACGCGTAAAGACTGAGCGGGTCCCCTGCATTTTCATCAAACTTGCATCGAATTCTTGCTTCTCCATCGTAACGCGTTTCATCATATGTTCAACCACATTATGATTTTTTCCGCGCAAACTTTTGAGTTCGTGTAACTGCTCGCTGACACCACGTCCGCGTGCCAAAATTATCGCCAATTGACCATCACTAATTTCTTGCAAATCAGAGGCCAACTGAGCGCGAATAATATTTTTCTTAGAGGGGATCAATTCGTTAGAAAGCGCATATTCTAATTTTGGCAAACGACTCTTGGCCAACAGCGGCGCATCTTTATTAATTTTAGCGACCAAGCCCTTTTGCGCTGAAATCGGAAACACCTGTTTCTCTTCCAAACTTAAAGTGTGCGCGACCGAAGTAATTTGATGTTGAATTTGCGATTCAACTTCTTCAAGCGAACGCAGCTCGTCCCACATACTATCAATTTTATTGAGCACAACCATGCGACCAGGTCCACTACCGATATGATTGCGCCAAACATCCACATCGCTCTTAGTCACACCGGTATCAGCCGCCAAAATAAACAAAACCGCATGCGCATTCGGTATCAGATTCAAGGTCAACTCAGGCTCAGTACCAATGGCGTTGAGTCCTGGCGTATCGACGATAATCAATCCTTGTTTGAGTAAGGGATGCGGGAAATTCACAATCGCGTGGCGCCATTGGGAAATTTCAACCAAGCCTTCCTCATCAACTTCAAGCGCCGCATCAGGATCACTTTCATCAAACAATCCATATGATTTAGCGACTTCCTTGCTCACTTTTTTAGTCAAGCTTACCTGCTTAAACGCCTCTAGCATGCCATCACCTGAATGCGGATCTAATGGCAATACTGTCCAGATGTGGTGCTGGCCTTTATATTCAACCGTACTTAAAGCTTCGGCGCGGGTTTCAATCGGGAGTAGTCGTATGCAAGGAGGGATGGTTTCGTCGTAAAGTAATTCGGTCGGACACATGGTCGTGCGTCCTGCAGAAGAAGGCAGAATTCTTTGCCCATAATCGGCAAAGAAAATGGCATTGATCAATTCTGATTTGCCGCGGGAAAATTCAGCCACGAAGGCAATCGTCAATTTATCGTCAACCAAGCGTTCTTTTAAGCGCAAAATGCGTTGGTCTAAATTGGCATCTGCAAAATCGGTTCCAGCGATCCACGCACGATAGCGTTCGATGGCGCGCGTTACATCGCTGCGCCAGGTACTGTATTCCTGGAAATTTTGCACCAAATTACTCATAGCTTCCCCATTGGTTTTTTACGACTACTTCAATTTTCATGCCGCCCACGCTCTGCCTACATTCTGTCCTATTTTTGACAATTCACACAATAAAAGCTCGCCCTTTGCCCCTGTTTAATGTGTCTTATTGTGCCTTGACAAACATAACAAGCCTGCCCTGCTCTATCATAAACAAAATACGACTGCTGAAAATAACCTGCTTTACCATCGGCACCCAGAAAATCTTTCAGGGTGCTGCCGCCACGTTTGATCGCTTCTGCCAAAATACTTTGAATGGCGCGTGCCAAAGCGCGATAACGTTCCAATCCTATCCGATTCGCGCCAGTCTTAGGATTAATCTTGGCTTGAAATAGACACTCAGAGGCGTAAATATTGCCTACTCCAACCACAATTTCTCCAGCTAAGAGTATTTGCTTAATCGACGTACTACGTTGCCGTGTTTTCTCATAAATCAGTTTAGCTAAGTGTTCAGCGCTGTATCCTTCCCGCAGTGGTTCCACACCCAAGTTGCGTAACATCGGGTGGTTTTCAATCTCACCGTCGTCCGCCGGGTGCCACAAGACTGCGCCAAATCGGCGCGGGTCGGTCAATCTTAAAACGCAATGGGTAAAAACAAAATCGACATGGTCGTGCTTTTGCGCAGCTAGGTTTTTTCCAAGTATTTGCAAATGCCCCGACATCCCGAGATGAATCAAGATACTGCCTTTTTCAAATTGCAGTATTAAATATTTGCCGCGCCTAGCCGTACTCAGCAAAACCTGTCGCCGTAGGTCAAGGGACAAGTGCCTAGGCATGGGCCAACGCAAATCGGCTCGGCGAAAAATAATATTCTCCAGAATTTGCGCTTCCACATGCGGCGCGATTCCTAAACGAGTGACTTCAACTTCAGGTAATTCAGGCATAAATTCAAAGCATTAACAAAATTGGAGGTAGCACAACAAAATTAAATGGGAAAGCAATTGAGGGATTATGATTGATAACAACACGTTTGTGGCTCATTTCAGCGTAAAATGCCCGCCTGTACGCCAATGCATCCGTTGTAAGTGAGAAATTTAAGCGTTTGAGTTCTGCAGGACTTATGTTTAAATACCGCGTAGACCAATTCAAACTCAGATGAAAAAAACGCTTTGCTTAGTTTTTTTGTGTACGCTCAACGCGGCGTTCGCGCAAACTCAAACGCCTCCGCCTGAAGTGACGGAAATCCCCGTCGCCAGCGATACAATTCCTTTCATCAAGCCTTTAAAAGATAAGTCCAAAAACGTCGAAACCGTATTTGACGAAGAAAAGTTGGCCACTTTTCCACTCACCAAAGAAGTACTATTTCAAGTCTTAATAGCCGACATCGCGGTACAGCGCGGCCAATGGCAAAACGCTTTTGTGACCCTAGTCGAGTTGGCGCGCCAAACTAAGGACTGGCGATTAGCACGGCGCGCCGCAGAAATAGCGATGGCGGCACAACGTATTAACGAAGCGTTAGCTGCAGTAAAAACTTGGAAACGCCTCAGCCCAACATCAGTCGATGCAGAACAATTTCACCTTCATCTTTTAACTTTGAAGAATGATTTAAACGAAATTCAAAAATATTTTCGCGCCAAACTCAATAACTGCGACGACATCCAAGTACCGCTTGTTTTTTACGAAGCGCAAAGCGTTTTATCGCAAGCGAGCGATCAGGCAGCCGCTTTTAATGTCCTTGAAAAACTCATCAAGCCCTATGACAAATCCGTAGACACACATATCGTGATGTCGCGCGCAGCCTTTTCAAACAAGGATACTGCATTAAGTATTGCAGAAGCAAAAAGTGCGCTCGCGATGGAGCCAAGTTCTGAAAGCGCCATTTTAGCTTTAGCGCAAGCCTTAGATCAAGAAGCTGCGTTTGCGGTCATTGCCGAATTCTTAGAAAAAAATCCTGAAGCGAGAACCGTCCGCCTCACCTACGCCAATATGCTTTTTGAACATAAACGCTACCACCCGGCGCGTTTGGTTTTTGAAGAAGTCTTACGCGATCAGGAAAAAAACGGTGGCGCGAGCATGCGCACTTTATCGCTGCTCGGCGTCATCAATATGTCGCTTAACAATCCCGATCAAGCAGAGGCGTATTTTTTGCGCTTTCTCAAAGAGCGGAGTGCCGACGACAATGCATCGACCATTTTCTTCAACCTCGCCCAACTTGAGCAAACACGTACTAACCTCGCGCAAGCCGAACGCTGGCTTTCCCAAATTAATTTCGATAACGGAAAAAATCGTATCTGGTTTCCCGTGCAACTTCAGAGGGCCGAACTTTTTGCGCGCTTAGGCGAGCTTGAGAAGGCGATGAAAATTATACGAGATTTAAGACCGAATAAAGAGAGTGATGAGGTCAGTCTACTAAGAACCGAGGCCAAGATTTTACGCAATGCGCAAAAGCAGCAGGAATCTTATGAAGTCCTCAAATCTGGCGCGGAAGTGTTTACCAAGAGCGACGACCTGATCTACGAATATGGCATGCAGGCAGAAGCCTTAGGCCATTACGAGGAAATGGAAAGCGCATTACGTAGCGTCATTGCCCTCGTTCCCTTCAATGCCGACGCTTACAATGCTTTGGGATTTTCATTTGTGGAACGTAATATTCGACTCAAAGATGCGCTTGAGCTCCTAGAAAAAGCGATGGAATTGAGTCCCGAGGATCCCTTCATTTTAGACAGTGTCGCCTGGGCGCAGTATCGACTTGGAAATCTCAATGAAGCTGAAGTCCTACTACGAAAATCAATCGCCATCCACAAAGACCCCGATGTCAGTGTCCATCTCGCCGAAGTATTGTGGGTGCAAAACAGAAAAGAAGAAGCCTTGAATTTATTGCGCGAAGTGCAGACTAAGGACGCGAAAAACGAGCTTTTAGACAAAACACTAAAACACTTAAATATCCTTCTTAAATAGGCGAAAGCGGTCGATGACATTTGCAACATCCCTACGAAAGATAGCAGCGCCATTAGTACTACTCAGCCTTGCAGCATGCGCCAGCTCAGGAAAACTCGGCCTTCTTGAGTCAGAAACACTGCCGACAACGGTCACAGAAGTTGCGACTGTCGAGCATAAACCGCACTCAATATCCCCTGAAGTACAAGCGCAATTCGACGCCAGTGGCCGCATTTCCGTCCAATACCAACAGGACGAGCAAGATAAAAATCTCAGTGGCAGCTTTGAATGGCAACAAAATAATACAGAACTCAATATCAGACTGCTCTCGCCACTAGGCCAAACAATCGCTGAAATTCGCCAAAATGAGAGCGGAGCACAATTGATACGGGCCAAAGAAGAAACCCGCTACGCCGCCAACATTGAAGCCTTAATGAGCGAAAATTTGGCTTGGTCTTTGCCAGTACAGCGACTCAGTTGGTGGATGCAAGGATTTGATCTTGATGAAAACCAGCAAGCGCATGCTTTGCCCCGAACCGAAAAACTCGAACTACGTTGGCAGGAATGGCGAGTACGTATCATCGCTTGGCAAATGCGCGGCAAAACGAGCATCCCAAAGCGACTCGACCTAGAGCGGGTAACGACCGACATGGGGCTTTTGAAAATTCGCATCGTCCTCAATGCAGAATAGAGCGAAGGCAATCACACAGGTAAAAGAAATGAGCGAACACGAACAACTCTTGAATTGCCCTGCACCGGCCAAGCTAAACCTATTTCTACACGTCATAGGTCGCAGAGCGGATGGCTACCATTTATTGCAGTCGGCTTTTCAACTCATTACCTTGGGCGATACCATCGATTTTTATCGCAACGACGATGGTCGGATTCATCGTAGTCATACGCTGGCCGATGTTCCTGAGGATCAGGATTTAGTGGTACGTGCCGCAGCGCTGTTGCAAGCCCATTGCAATTGCAACTATGGTGTCCGCGTCCATTTACACAAACGCCTACCGACCGGTGCCGGATTAGGTGGCGGCTCATCCGATGCGGCGACCACTTTATTGGCGCTCAATCGCCTTTGGAACTGCGGTTTAAGTCGCAGCGAACTGATGCAATTAGGCCTAGGTTTGGGCGCCGATGTGCCATTTTTTATATTTGGCCAAAATGCCTTTGTCGAAGGCATCGGTGAACGAATGCAAGCCCTTGCAACACCATCGAAATGGTTTATTCTAATTTGGCCTGATGTACATGTTCCTACGCCCAGAATTTTTTCGGCGCAGGAGTTGACACGCGATACGAAACCCGTCAGAATAACGGACTTTCCTGATGCGCATAACGCAAGTAATGCAAATAATCTGGAATGGAAAAACGATCTGCAAGCCGTTGCTTGCGCTTGGTACCCGCAAATCCAAACAGCCATTCATTGGCTAGGGCAATTTGGGGAGGCAAGAATGACCGGGTCTGGCTCTTGTGTGTTTTGCGCTTTCGACGACGAAAATAGTGCGAACGAAGTTTTAAAACAAGTGCCGAACACATGGTCAGCCTGGAAAACGCAAGCGCTGGAACAGCACCCATTGCTGAAGTGGTCAGATGAAGAATAGAATTGAGTAGAATCAGCAGAATTTAGTTGGAATGACTGAAAGTAAGATTGTAAGTGTGTCGTTTTGTGTAGGGGAATCGCCAAGCTGGTTAAGGCACCGGATTTTGATTCCGGCATGCGAAGGTTCGAATCCTTCTTCCCCTGCCATTCATTTTTAGCCTAGGTTTTAAAAACGATTTTTTGAAACTCGCTACGGACACTTGGCAATGACATATCAGCACAACAAAAAAATATTCCAAGCCGCCGCATACCAAATCAATGCGGCGGCTTTTCGGTTTTTGCGGTAAGATTTTTTATTGATTGAACTGGGGTTTCCCATTTACGCTCAGCCAGCGCAATAACGACATGGCAGTTGAGCTGTAAGCAGTGGAAATCTCGACCAAGTACAGGTGACGGCATGGCACACGCTCTCGACAATATGATGCTTTTTACTGGCAACGCCAACCCTGCGCTCGCAGCGGGTGTTGCCAAGCAACTCGGCATCCGACTCGGCAAAGCCGACGTATCTAAATTTTCCGATGGCGAAGTCATGGTGGAAATCAATGAAAACGTTCGCGGCAAAGATGTCTTCGTATTGCAATCGACTTGCGCACCGACCAACGATAATTTGATGGAAATTATGCTGATGGTCGATGCACTCAAACGTGCTTCGGCTGGCCGCATCACCGCCGCCATTCCCTATTTTGGTTATGCCCGCCAAGATCGCCGTCCACGTTCTGCGCGGGTCGCCATTTCAGCTAAAGTCGTCGCCAATATGCTGGAAGAAGCCGGTGTTGAACGGATTATGATTATGGATTTACACGCCGATCAAATCCAAGGTTTCTTTGATATTCCGGTCGATAACATCTATGCTTCCCCCATACTTCTGGGTGATCTAGTGAGTAAAAATTATGACGACTTACTCGTCGTTTCCCCTGACGTAGGTGGTGTGGTACGCGCCCGTGCGCTGGCTAAGCGCTTGGGTTGCGATTTAGCGATTATTGATAAACGTCGCCCGAAAGCCAATGTCTCGGAAGTGATGAATATCATCGGTGAAGTTGAAGGTCGCAACTGCGTCATCATGGACGACATGGTGGACACCGCCGGTACTTTAACCAAAGCGGCCGAAGTTTTAAAAGAACGCGGCGCAAAAAAAGTTTTGGCTTATTGCACGCACCCAGTTTTATCGGGCCCTGCTATCGAACGCATTAATAATTCACCGCTAGACGAATTAGTCGTCACGGACACCATTCCTTTGTCCGATGCCGCACGTGCCTGCGCAAAAATACGTCAGTTATCCTGCGATAGTTTGCTGGCCGAGACTTTCCGCCGCGTGACCAAGGGTGAATCAGTCATTTCGCTGTTTTCGGAATAAATCGTTTTTCTGCAATCTGCACAGTTAGGCGCGGATTGTTTTTTCACTCTCCTGGTCGCGGGAGAGTTTAACGTAGTCGCAGTCTAGCTGTTGGCTACACACTTTGGAGTATTAAAATGAAAGTAATCGCATTTGCACGCAATGAACAGGGGACCGGAGCGAGCCGCCGCCTGCGCAATGCTGGCCAAACACCTGGCATTATCTACGGTGGTACTGAGGCCCCAATGAGCATCGCTTTGGATCACAATGCTTTGTTCCATGCTTTGAAAAAAGAAGTTTTCCATTCATCCATTTTGGATATGGATATCGACGGAAAAGTTGAAAAAGTTTTGTTGCGTGATTTCCAAATGCACGCATACAAACAATTAGTTTTGCACGCTGATTTCCAACGTGTTGACGCTAGCAAAAAAATCCACGTTAAAGTGCCTTTGCATTTCGTGAATGCCGACGTTTCTCCAGCTGTAAAATTAGCTGCTGCAGTCATCAGCCACGTTGCTGTTGAACTCGACGTTGAATGTTTGCCTGCTGATTTGCCGGAATTCATCGAAGTTGATTTGTCCAATTTGGAAGCGGGTCAATCTATCCACGTCTCCGCATTGAAATTGCCAAAAGGCGTGAGCGCCATCGTTCACGGTGATGACGCAACCGTTGCTTACGCAATGAAACCAGCTGGTGCAACTTCTGCAGAAGCTGAAGCAAAATAATCGCGTCGTTTTGGCCTACTTAGCATAGGCCGAACAGAGTCCGATTCAAAAAAGCCGTCTTGGGTGTTCCTAAGGCGGCTTTTTTCATGCCCATGCAAATTAGAAAAATTCGGTCATTCATAGTTTCTTTGGTAGACTTGCCACACATACGCGCTTCGCACCGAGGATTACGACCATGCACTCAGCTCTATTCAGCAGTAAAAAAATTCAATTCGCAATCGCGCTATCGCTCACATTTTTTAGCGCGAATGCTTTGCACTTCGCACATGCGCAAAGCGCCGCGCCTGCGATTGTATATGACACCAGTTACAATATTATCAGCCCGGTTTATGCCGAACATGGCATCGTCTCAAGCGAGCATGCGCTGGCAAGTCAGATCGGTTTAGATGTTTTAAAACACGGAGGAAATGCAATCGATGCGGGCGTTGCAATGGGCTTTGCCTTGGCAGTCGTACTACCGAACGCGGGTAATATTGGCGGTGGTGGTTTCATGTTAATTCACGATGCCAAAAGCGGCAAGGACATCGCTTTAGATTTTCGCGAGCTAGCCCCCAGCCAAGCCCATCGCGACCTATTCCTAGACAAGAATGGTACGATCATAAACGGCGCGTCGACTTCTAGCCATTTAGCGGTAGGCGTGCCCGGCACCGTGGCCGGTCTAGAACTGGCACTGAAAAAATACGGCAGCATGAAACTAAAAGACTTAATCGCGCCCTCAATTAAAATCGCGCAGCAAGGCTTTCCCGTATCCCCCCATTTAGCTGCGATGCTCGAAGTCAGTCGCCCTCAATTGGAAAGATGGCCCTCGAGTCGTGCGATTTTTTTTAAGGATAGTCATCCTTTGCGCGCTGGCGACATTTTGCTACAAGAAGATTTAGCTCACTCTCTTCAACTCATAGCAGAACACGGGTCACAGGCTTTTTATGAAGGCGAAATCGCGCAAAAACTGATCGCTGAAATGCAAAAACATCAGGGCATCATGCGCCTAGAAGATTTGAAAAACTATCGTGCAGTTGAGCGCGAGCCCGTCAAAGGCAACTATCGTGGCTATCAAATCGTGTCAATGCCACCGCCGAGTTCAGGCGGCGTTCATATCGTACAAATGCTCAACATGCTGGAGCCATTTCCCATCCGTGCGCAAGGTGTCAATGGTGCGCAAAACATTCATCTCATGGCCGAAGTTATGAAACTCGCGTATGCAGATCGTGCCGAATATTTAGGTGATCCTGATTTCACAAAAATCCCAGTCACCGGACTGACATCACGCGCCTACGCTGCCGAACTCGACCAAAAAATCAATCTCGACAAAGCCACTCCCTCTAGTCAGATACGCGCTGGAAAACCGCTGCCCTACGAAAGCGATCAAACCACCCATTACTCGGTGGCCGATCAATATGGCAATGTGGTGGCGACGACTTACACACTCAATTTATTATTTGGCAGTGGCATCGTCGCGGAAGGAACGGGCATCACACTCAATAATGAAATGGATGATTTTTCGGTTAAACCAGGCGTACCGAATGCGTTCGGATTGATCGGTGGCGAGGCGAATGCTGTGGGTGCAAACAAGCGCCCTTTAAGCTCGATGACCCCGACCATGGTGCTGAAAGATGGCAAACCTTTTCTGGTGACAGGCAGCCCTGGCGGCAGCCGCATTATCACCACTACTTTACAAATTATTTTGAACGTCATCGACCATCAAATGAATGTGGCGGAGGCGACCATTACACCCCGCATGCATCATCAATGGGAACCCGATGTGATCCGAGTGGAACAGGGATTTAGCCCAGATACCCTTGATTTACTACGAAAAAAAGGCCATCAAATTAGCTTAAATCGTTCGATGGGGCGCACCCAAACCATCAAAATTAAGGAGCATGGGTTCGAAGCCTACGCCGACCCGCGTAATCCCGACGGACGCGCACTCGGCTACTAAAACGAGCTTCCTATGCGCATCAAGTTTCCCATCGCGCTGCGCCTTTTTCTTGCCGTACTACTGGCCATCTTAAGCGTAGCGGCGGTGGTCGTGATGGTCATGCGCGATCGCTTCAGTCACAATTTCTACGACTATGCGACCAAGATCGAGCTAGACCGACTCGATGATCTCAGCCATTCCTTACAAACCCAATATCATCAACACCAGAACTGGAATTTTATTAGCGGTGATGCGAGTGAAAAAGCCTTGTGGCTACAACACGAAGTACAAGCTCAGCAACAACGCAAACTCGAGCAATTTCAGCAAGAACTGATTTCACCACCGCCGCCCCAAAAGCCACAGGCACCCCCAGCGCCACCCGCCGCACCTGCACCACCCGCGCCACCGCACTTACCTGCCCTGCCCGCACCAACACTGCCGACCGAGGCTCCCGACGTCTCCGACGATGAACCAAGCACCTTGGATGCGCCGCCGAACACGGTGCCGGAACCACTCTTGGCGCGTATCAGTCTTGTCGATCAAAATGGGCGTTATTTAGCGGGCCGAAGTTTAGATGGCCTAGGCTTTCAACAGCGTGCTATCTACGATCCAACGCAAAGTTCAACGCAAAGTTCAACCCAATCTCAAAAACAAGTCATCGCCTACCTGAGAGTCAAACAAAGTGCGCATCCTAACGACGCACTCGCTGCCGCATTCTGGGCAGAACAAAAACGCATCCTACTGCTCATCATCATCGTTAGCCTAGTTTTAAGCGCACTCGTCGCCAGCTTGTTGGCCTGGCAATTTCGCAAACCCATACTTGCGCTTTTACAAGCCGCGCAAAGACTCACCGACGGGCAATATGGCATACGCTTACAGACCCAGCGTAGCGATGAGCTAGGCGAATTATCAGAGCGATTTAACCAGCTTGCCAAACAGCTCGATCAAGCAGAAACCCTTCGTCGCCAATGGGTCGCAGATACCTCGCACGAATTGCGCACCCCGATGTCGGTCTTGCGCGCACAAGTAGAAGCCATGCAGGACGGCATACGCGATTGCAGTCCGGAAAATCTGGCGCTGATGCACAAGCAAATCATGTTTCTCAACAAAATCATCGATGATTTATACGCCCTAAGTCTGGCCGATGCGGGCCGTTTGCATTGCGAAAAACAAGTGCTCTCAGTTGAGCAATTATTTGACGAATGCCTCGCGCAATTTTCAGAAAAAATAAACCTAGCTGACTTAAAACTCAAGCGCGACTATGCGCCATCGCTGCCACAAATCGAGGCTGATCGTGAACGTCTCGCGCAAGTCTTTCACAACTTATTGGAAAACTGTGTGCGCTATACCGATGCGGGTGGTCGGTTATCGATACAAATACAGCAGCAGCACCAGCACATACACCTAGTGCTAGAAGATTCCGCACCGGGGGTTGAGGCTGCCGCACTCCCACGCTTGGGCGAACGTTTTTATCGGGTAGATGCTTCGCGTTCTCGATCTGGCGGTCGCGATGCACATGGCGGTAGCGGCTTGGGGCTGGCGCTCTGCCTGCGTATTTTGCAAATGCACGATGCACGCATGAGCTTCGGTCATGCGAAACTGGGTGGTCTCGCAGTACACTTACAATTTCCGATTGCGAAACCTAAAGCGCCAACATGAGGCTAGCACTATGAATACCCACATACTCATCGTCGAAGATGAAGCCGATCTGGCGCAGCTGATGGCAGACTATGTGCGCAACGCGCAATTGACAGCCCATGTTTTGGGTGACGGCTTAGCCGCACTCGCCTATCTGAGCGATACCATGCCCAGCTTGATCGTACTCGATCTCATGTTGCCAGGTTTAGATGGCCTCAGTCTATGCCAACAGATACGCCAACGCTCACAAGTACCAATCATCATCGTCACCGCGAAAGTGGAAGAAGTCGATCGCTTAATCGGTTTAGAAAGCGGCGCGGATGATTATTTATGCAAACCGTTTAGCCCACGCGAATTAGTCGCACGCATCAAAACCATTTTGCGCCGTAGCCAAACATGGACAGCCAAGGAAAAATGCCTGCCGAGCTTTGAGATTAAGGCTGAAGCTCAGTGCATTTATCTTCAGGGGCAAGCCCTGGATTTGACGCGCAGTGAATTTTTTATTCTGTGCAGCCTCTTACAACATTCAGGAAAAATCCTCTCCCGCCAACAGCTCCTCGACAATCTCAATCAAGATCATCTGGATGTCACGGATCGCGCCATCGACAGTCACATCAAAAATCTACGCAAGAAAATTTCGGCGATACTGGCCGACTACAAACCCATTACCTCAATTTATGGCTTTGGTTACCGATTTGATTGTTAACTTCATCAAAATAAGCTTCCCCATTATTTCTCCACAATCGACGCGCACACTTCGCAGTACCGGGACAAGATCTACCCGGCCACGATCACTACGCTATTAGGAGAAACTATGAAACCACTACTCATCGTCATTTTGTTGGCAGGCATCGGTGCAAGTGCGCTCAGCATCGCACAAAACCACGCCAAGGGAAGCACTAGCACACCCGACAAAACAAAGAAAGCCAAGTTCAACATTCATATTATTCATTGCGATGAGGACTGCCCCACGCCGCCTACACCTCCTGCGCCACCAGCGTCACCAGAAGCGCCGATGCCACCAACACCACCCAATCCCCCCGTACCCGGAGCACCGATGCTGCCAGCGCCACCTACACCTCCTTCATTTACGCCACCACCGGCACCACCCACACCACCACTACCACCTAAACTCATCATTCCCGATACCGTACACCAAGCTTGTCAGTCACTCAAAGCCGGTGCTCAAGCGACCTGGATTACGCCGGACCACAGTCGGTATAGCGGAATATGTGAAACACGACACGGACAACTGAAATTACAAGTCCAATCTATTTCAAAAACAAGCGAGGATGTATCGCAAGACTAGACTCATTCGTTTTTTATCGAGCGGCGCGGAAATAGAAAATCGGGGACAAGCATTTTTACCAGAATGCAGCTAATCACGATGGCATTTGGGCTACAATTGGGGTTCATCTTTTTCCCACCAGCCCATGCAAAATGAATAGTCAAGACCTCGAAAATATCAACGTCAGCGCCTTTGATGCAATGCCGACTCCGCAAGAATTACATGCACGTTTGCCGCTATCGGAGCATGCGGCGGATGTAGTTGACGCGGGTCGGCGTGCACTCAGAGATATCCTCGATCGGAAAGACAAGCGCTTGATCGTCGTAGTCGGCCCCTGTTCCATCCATGACCCGGTGGCAGGACTTGATTACGCGCGCCGACTCAAAGCCTTACAAGCCGAAGTCAAAGACAGCCTGCTACTGGTGATGCGGGTGTATTTCGAAAAGCCACGTACCACCACAGGATGGAAAGGCTATATCAACGATCCCTTGATGGACGATTCTTTCCAAGTCAACCTCGGCATGGAAAAAGCACGCGAATTTTTGCTGAACATATGTGAGCTGGGCCTGCCGACCGCAACCGAAGCGTTAGATCCAATTTCACCGCAATATTTAGGTGACCTGATCGCATGGACGGCGATTGGTGCGCGTACGACCGAATCACAAACCCATCGCGAAATGGCATCGGGTTTATCAACACCGGTGGGATTTAAAAATGGTACGGACGGTGATATTGGCATCGCAATCAATGCGATTTTATCGGCCTCACATCCCCATTCTTTCCTCGGCTTAAATGACCAAGGTCGGGTTTCGATTGTCAGAACCCGTGGCAATCAATATGGTCATGTGGTTTTGCGTGGTGGAGATGGTCGTCCTAACTACGACACGGTATCGGTCGCAATGGCGGAACAGGCTTTAAAGAAAGCCAAATTACCCTGCAATATTATTGTCGATTGTTCGCATGCCAATAGCTACAAAAAACCCGAATTACAAAGTCTCGTCATGAACGATGTCGTCAATCAAATTCTCAACGGCAATCAGGCCTTAGTCGGCGTGATGATAGAATCCAATATCGAAGCAGGAAATCAAAGCATTCCCGCCGATTTACAGCAATTACGCTATGGTTGTTCGGTCACCGATGCTTGTGTCGATTGGGCAAGCACAGAAAACATGATACGGGATGCAGCAAGGCGTTTACGCCAATGCTTTGAAAAGTAAGCTCATTGCTACAGCGAAAAGGAGCACTGTAAAAATAATGTGTACTTTTTTTGCTGAGAATTTTTTGGCCAGTTGTCGCCCAAGTAGCATACCCGCGACGCTGGCAGCGGCAAATAATGCAGTAAACATAGGCGGCAACACCGCCCCATGCGACACCGAAGAAACGACACCAAAACTGCCCACCAAACTAATCACCATCAAGGAAGTCGCCACGGCTCCATGCATCGTCACATTCGTAAAAGCACGCAATAAAGGCACGATAATAAAACCGCCGCCTACACCCAATAAACCGGTTACAAAACCCGCCGCCGCGCCAATACTGGCGATCACTGTAGCCGCCTTAAACGACCAATCAAATTTTCCCGTGTGGGCGTTAATATGCGCTAGCGTATCGCGCGTTGGCACATCAAACTCTTGCGCACGTAAACGCCAGACCAGTTTTCCGGCGACCCAAAACAGCATCAGGGAAAAAATCAACATCAACCACATTTGCGATAAATGACCTGCAATTTGCACACCCAACAAGGTCAAAGGTGCGCCCGCAGCCGCCATCAAAAGCGCGGCTTTATAACGCACCAATTTTTTACTAAAACCTTCTATCGTCCCTATCAGCGCACTCAAACTCACCGCCAAGAGCGCGACAGGCATCGCCTCTTGCATGCTCCAACCCTGCGAGTAAACAAGCGCGGGTACAGCAAGAATACCGCCCCCAGCGCCGGTCAGTCCCATGATGCAACCAACGACAATACCTATCACAATCGCGAGTATAGTAATCAAAAATATCGCCTTTATAAAAATGATGTGACACTCAAAAAATACGCCCAGCTTGCGTTCAACTTGGGTTTTGCTATTATCCTAGAAACGGCGATTGGACGGACATGAGTGTGCATTTTTTCGGTTCTCTGGCTAGAAGTGACGACGACGCAACCTCCACGTTGATAGAGCCTGTCCTCGAATGCTTTAGTCGGGGAAGGAACGACAACGCCAGAGAGCCGAAAAAGTGTGCAATCATGTTCGTAGCGTATTCACCCAAATGGTGAACAGCAAAAAACAAGTAAAACTTTCATAAAATCATGTACTTATTGACGAAAATAAGCGGTCAATTGCGGTTTCTAGGATTACCCTAGAAACGGCGATTGGACGCTGTAATTCCTAAACCTAGATTTCCCACCCTATTTGCATCCCGCTCAGCATTCACCTTACCCTATGAACAGTCAAATCCAAAGTTTTTTTGATACCCAAACCTGCACCGCCACCCATTTAATTTACGATCAAGTCGGTGGCCATGCGGCCATTATCGACCCTGTGCTCGAATACGATCACAAATCGGGGCGTACCCAAACCGTACTGGCCGATCAACTCCTACAATTTTTGGCGCAACATCAGTTACATTTGGAATGGATTCTAGAAACCCACGCGCATGCCGACCATCTCTCCTCGGCCCATTATCTACAATCGAAGGTGGGTGGAAAAATAGCGATAGGTGCGCACATTGATCAAGTGCAGAACGTCTTTAAGAAATTATTCCATCTTGAATCCACTTTCCCTGTCGATGGTTCACAGTTTGATTATTTATTCACTGAAGATGAAGAATTTTCGATCGGGGCTTTACGCGCAAAGGCGCTCTATGTGCCCGGTCATACGCCAGCAGATATGGCCTATCAAATCGGTGATGCGGTGTTTGTAGGCGATACGCTCTTCATGCCCGATGTGGGGACGGCGCGTTGCGATTTCCCGGGCGGCGATGCGCATATGCTGTATCGGTCTATCCAAAAAATTCTTAGCTTACCCAAGCAAACCCGTTTATTCATGTGTCACGACTATCCACCGAATCAGCGCGCAGTTAACTATCAATGTACCGTGGAAGATCAAAAGCAAAACAATATCCATGTACGCGATGGCATTGATGAAGAAAGCTTCGTCGCCATGCGTAAAAAGCGCGACGCGACTTTGGATATGCCCGTCTTAATTCTTCCTTCGGTACAAGTGAATATTCGCGCGGGTGAATTACCCGATGCCGAAGAAAATGGCATTCGTTATTTAAAAATACCTCTCAATGGAATCTAGTGCTATGACAAACGCCCCATCTGGTATTCGTCGCATTGCGATTTCCACCGGTGGCGGCGATGCACCGGGACTCAATGCAGTCATTCGCTCTGTCGTGTTATCGGCCTTAAGTCGTGGCTGGGAATGCTTTGGCATACGCGAAGGCTTTAACGGCATCTTATGTCCCGAACGCTATCCCCTCGATGGCGTATTTCCACTCACCAAAGAATCGGTAAAGGGAATCGCACATCTAGGTGGCACAATATTAGGCACCACCAATCATGGCAACCCGCAGCGCTTTGTCACGACCATGCCTGATGGAAGTCTACAAGAAATTGATCGTACGGATGATTTAATTCGGCATCTGCGCTCGCTGAATATTGATGCCTTGATCTGTGTAGGTGGTGATGGCACCTTGACCATCGCCCATGCTTTGCACGAAAAAGGTGTAAGTCAGGGACTGCGCGTCGTCGGTGTGCCGAAAACCATCGACAACGACTTAGACAAAACTTACACCACCTTCGGCTTTGATACCGCAGTCTCGTTTGCCACCGAATGCGTGGATCGTTTGCACAGCACCGCCAATAGCCATCAGCGCATCATGGTGGTGGAAGTAATGGGACGTTATGCAGGCTGGATCGCGCTACATGCAGGTATCGCCAGCAATGCCCACGTCGTTTTAATTCCCGAAATTCCCTATGACTTAAGCAGTATTGTGAACAAAATTCAGGCGCGTAGCGCCGCGGGACGACACTATACGCTCGTGATGGTGGCTGAAGGCGCAACTGAAAAATCGGAGCAAGCGGTACTTGAGCAAGCGGCCCAACTTGGAGGCGTAGAACGCTTAGGCGGCATCGGTGAACAACTGGCAGCGCAACTGCAAAATTTAACAGGCAAGGAAGCGCGTACCGTGGTTTTAGGGCATCTACTCCGAGGCGGTAGCCCAACCGCATTTGATCGGCTCTCAGCCATGCGCTTTGGTGCTGCCGCCGTGCGTGCTTTAGATCAAGGCTACTCGGGCATCATGGTTGCGCTGGCCTTCCCCAATGTTAATTATGTTGAGCTTGCCGAAGTCGCAGGTCGTATGAAGGCCGTTCCCTTAGATGGCGACACCTTACAAACTGGTCGCGATATTGGAATCTGTTTTGGCGATTAGATCGTTGTCCATCGGCACCGCGTGTAGATGGCTGGGTGGATGATTTTGTGCATGACCCTGTGCAACCTGGGTATTGACCGGCGTTTGCATAAACACGCAAAATTCATCCGGACTTAAGGCTTTGGAAAAATAAAATCCTTGGACTTCGTCACAGGCCTTGTCGCGCAAAAATTGCAATTGCGCGCTGTTCTCAACCCCTTCGGCTATCGTCGACAAACCTAGGCTATGCGCCATACTGATGACGGCGCTGACGATCGCTCGGTCTTCCGGATCGCTATTGATATCGCGCACGAAAGACTGATCGATTTTAAGCTTAGAGACTCTGAATTTTTTAAGATAGCTAAGCGAAGAATAACCCGTCCCAAAATCATCAATGGAAATACGTATGCCTCGATCATTAAGATCCTTCATGATCGCAATCGCGCCCGGCGGATCAACCATCGCAACACCTTCGGTTAATTCCAAATCCAAAAACTGCGGTGCCAAGCCTGCTTCCTGCAAAATCTGCGAAACCGTGCCGGGTAAATCAGAATGGCGAAATTGGATGACCGACAAATTGACCGCTATACCCAGATTAGTCCAACCCATGTCATGCCATAGCCGCGTTTGCTGCACCGCATTTTGCAATACCCATTCACCGATCTGTAAAATCAAACCTGTTTCCTCTGCCACTGGAATAAATTCAGCTGCCGACACGGACCCCAATTCCGGATGAATCCAGCGCAATAAGGCTTCCGTTCCTATCACTTCGCCCGTCAACAAATTAATCTGCGGCTGATACAAAATGCGGAATTCATTGCGTTCTAAAGCATGGCGCAGGGCATTGACCAATTCAAGATGACGACCCGAACGCGCTTGCATTTCTTGTGTGAAAAAGCGGAAACGATTCCGCCCATCTTTCTTGGCTCTATACATCGCGGTGTCGGCATTTTTCAACAATGATTCCAGGTCTTCACCATCGTCTGGAAAAACGGCGATACCCATCGATGCCGATACGTTTAAATCATAGCGACCGAATTGAAATGGCTGATTAACGGCGTAGAGTAATTTCTCGGCGACTTTCTCAGCGCCCATCTCATCGACATTAGGTAGCAGGAAAATAAACTCATCCCCACCCAAACGAGAAATGGTGTCACCCTCACGCAAAGTTTCACGCAGGCGTTTTGCAAGCTCGACTAACAATGCATCACCCGTACTATGTCCCAAAGAATCATTGATGTTTTTAAAGTGATCCAAATCCAAAAAGATCATTCCCAAAGAAGCGTTACCGCGTTTGGCTGAGGTAATCGAAAAACGCGCTCTTTCGTCCAACAGCGCGCGATTGGGCAAACCTGTTAAGACATCGTAATGGGCGAGATATTGAATACGTTCCTCGGTGATACGCTTATCAGTAATATCTTCTTGCACCGAGAGAAAATGCGTGATTTCGCCATTGACGTCACGCACTGGTGAAATATGCGCCAGCTCGGTGTATTCGGTTCCATCAACATGTCGATTGATGACCTCACCTTCCCAATGATCGCCGTGCCGCAGCGCCTCCCACATTTCTTCGTAGGTCAACAAGGGCGTCTTCCCCGACTGCATAATACTCGGCCTTTGCCCCAAGACTTCTTGCATACTACGGCCCGTCTTAGTCATGAAAGCGGCATTCACGTATTCGATATGGGCATCGGCATCGGTGATGATAATGGAATTTGGACTTTGCTCCACCGCCTGCGAAAGTTTATTCAAATTATCCTGAGCCTGATGTTTTTCAATCGCAATGGCAAGGAAATGGGCCACCATTTCTAATAGAACTAAATACGCGTGCTCCACTTTGGTAGACGACTCAAAATACACCGCGACAGCACCCAAAATAGGATTACTCGAAGAACGTATCGGTTGCGACCAGCAGGCTTTTACTTTGAGTTGTTCGGCCAGTGGCCGCAGTTTCGCCCAATTCGGATGCGTCATCGTGTCGTCGATAATCGTGCGCTGTCCAGTAAACATGGCATGCACACACGCGCCCACACCTTCAGCCACTTCCATGCCTTCAACCACCTCGTGAAATTCCGGAGGCAAGCTACGCGCAGAGGCAATGCGCACATGCTGCCCTTCTTTATCCATCAGTAAAATACTACACATACTTTTCGGGATAATCGATTCGATATACTGTGCCACGTCGTCAAAAAACAGGTCTATCGGGGTCGCGCTATTAATGCGTTCTAGCATAAAACTACGCACTGCATCAAGTTGCCGTGACCGCTGCCGACTCGCTTCCAATTCAAAGCGATTTAAGGCGAAACTTAAATCCATCGCCAGCTCGACTAATAGGGTTTGAATTTCCTCATCAAATGCGTAAGCTGTCCCAGCATAAAGATTAAAACTACCGTAAATCGCACCACTGCGAAACAAGGGAATTGAAGCGGCTGCTTGCCAGCCAAATCGCGAACCCAAATCATGCCAAGTAGTTGCAATGGTTTCGTCCATCATGTCTTGACACCAATACGGTCGACCATCACGAATCGCAGCGTAAAAGCTCTCGTTCTCAAAATTAGCAATATCCTGCATTGAGAACACCGACGTCGTCACCGCTTGGGTTCCTTCACCTTCGGCGGCAATGGCCTTGATATGATGGGCTTCCAAGTCCAAAACACTGACCCACGCCATTTTGATACCCGCGTACTGCACCGTATCGCGACAAATTTGCTGGAACAATTCCTCTTCGGTACGACTGCGCACAATGGCCTTATTACATTGACTCAAGACGGTGTAAAACTGCGTCAACCTTTGATTGCGAATCTCTGCATCGCGCCTTTGTGTGTCGATACGCGCCAAGGCTTGTTGAGCAAGGCTGAGCAAGCCGAGCACGCTATGCTCAGCACCTCCTGGCACCACAATCGATTCAGAAAAATCACCGCGTCCCAAGCGATTCAATAGCAGCCGTATTTGCGGCACGGCTGCGCCTAAAGTAAAACGCAAATTGAGATAAGCGCGCCATAAAACAAATAGCAAAACAGCGCTCAAACCAATAAAAAATATCCGCAAATGAATTGCAATTGAAGCGCTGCGCTTCACATCATCGGCGATGCGTGTCTCCATCATCCTATGGAATTCTGCAATCGGCAACATGACCTGGGCTTTTACCTTTTGATATGCGCCATCATTCAAGCTGGCATGAGCGGCTTGCGCAAGCTCGGCCTTATTGGCGAGATTCGAATCATAAAGGCGAATCGCTTCACGTTCGATATGCTCTAAAGTTCGCGCTCTTTGCAGCGCCAAATTAATTTGCGCGAATTCATCCGCAGTCACGTTTGTTTGGCCCAGCATTTCCAGTAAAGAGCTGGTTTGCCCTGTCGAAGCAAGCGTAGATTTTCGGTCGGACAATACGAGATCCCAATAAATCGTGTCGTAGTCCAGAGGGCGCGCCAACTTGCCATCTCGAATATCTAAAATTTCTTGATAATAGCGCTTATACACAGGGTCGCCTGTGCTGATGTAAGTACGCGCCATACGCCACGTATCATCAAGACTTTGCTTTAATTCCACCGCCAAAGAATGAGCGCGAAATCGCTGTTCGCTTACTTGAATAAGTTGTTTCTCGGTGTGAACGTAGATGGCGAATGCAATTGGGAAAACGATTAGCATCGATAAGGCAATCCAAAAACTAGAT
This sequence comes from Oxalobacteraceae bacterium, assembly GCA_023259175.1. GTDB lineage: Bacteria > Pseudomonadota > Gammaproteobacteria > Burkholderiales > Burkholderiaceae_D > Undibacterium. The sequence continues at coordinate 25,138 of JAHFQV010000023.1, forward strand.
GCATGACGAGATTGCGGCATGATCGAACGATCACCCGATGCCGCCATCTCGGTATGCGCTAGTCCTCGATTGATACCCTCAGTCATTACGCCTCGCTCAACAGATTAAGAAAATGTACCTGAATCCGATCTCGAACACACACCATGATGGAAAAATTCTTTTTTGTCTAGGCTTTCTCCCGTTTTTGTTGGATGTCATCCACCCTTTTTTCTATGTTTCGCCGACTTCGAAGTAAAGCTCTCAATTCGAAAATTTATGCGCCCATAGGCTTAGGAAAAACCCTGACGAAAATAGCGAATGCAAAAAAATTTTCAATTGTGAAAAATTGTGTCATCGGTTTTGACTTGACATCCGTTATTGCAAAAGCGACACTTCGCACTTTTGGGAGGGGACCCCAATCTTGGTTAAAAAAACGGTGCAATACCTGCACCGCCCGTTTTTAAAGGAATCAAAAATGAAACTCAAGCACACCATGCCCACTTCCCTCCTAGCAACGCTCCTCATATTCGGCCTACTACCAGTCGCCAATGCGCATGAATACGATGCACTACTCAAAGCCAAAAAATACTCAGAAGCAGATCATGCTATCGCCAGCAAGCTCGCCATCGATCCGCAAAACAGCGATGCCCTGATTGCCAAGGTTGATCTCATTCTCAACGAAGGGAAGGAAAGTCGTCTCGATGAAGCTGTCAAAGCCGCCGAGCTCTGTATCAGCGCCCACCCGAAAAATTCAGAATGTCACGAATCCTTAGGCAATGTCCTTGGCACCAAAGCCCAACTAGGCGGTGTCATGTCCGCGATCAGCTATGTGAGCAAGATTAAAGATTCCTTCCGTACTGCAGTTGAACTTGATCCAAAAAACTTCAGTGCACGCGGCTCCTTACCTCAGTTTTATTTGCAAGCACCAGGCTTCGTCGGCGGCAGCACTTCAAAGGCCCACGACCTGATCGTGGAGACCATCAAAATCAACCCCAGCGCAGGGGCACTGCTACAGGCCAATTTCGATTTATATGAGAAAAATTTTGAACGGGCCGCCAGCGCCACCTTGGCTGTCAACACCGATGCCAACCCTGTGCTAGCGCGGCAGCAACGCAAGCTCTTGTCTAACCTAGGTCGCACTTATATCAACAATAATCGTCTTGCCGATGCCGAAAAAATCTACACCGAAATGTCACAACGCTTCCCCGACTCGGCCGCTGCCTATTTCGGTTTAGGTAAAAGTATTCTTGAGCAGGGCAAAGCCAAAGAAGCCATCCCACATCTAGAAAAATCACTGAGCTTAGAAGTCGCTTCCGGCACCTACTATCGCCTAGGAAAAGCTTGGCAAGCGCTGACCGACAAAACCAAGGCCTTGGCCTTTTACGAAAAAGCACTCGCCGCATTACCCGAATTAGCACAGGAAACCAAGACCGATATTCAAAAGCAAATCAAGGCCTTGAAATAAGCGCGGCAAAGACTTCACTCCACAATAGGACATACAAGGTAGCGCGCACAACACAGAGGAAAAGACATATCTTTACGAGACGCAGAGAAGTCCATGAGAACTTCATGAACTTACAATGATACTGGAAACACTCCTCTCGATTTTCCTCTGTGCCTCTGTGCCTCTGCGTTAAGCGGTCTTTAAGTTTTTTTATTTATGCCATCGCCCGACTAATTCGATTGCGCTTTACTGATGCCGCGCGCTCTTTGGGCAATTGACGCGCATCAAGAAGCCAACAAGTTTCTCCGCCTGACGCAACGCGGTCAAAGAAGGAGCTCTACAATACAGAGCATCAACGACCACGAGTTCTGCATCGCAATGCCGCATTTAGCCACTCCCATCAAACATAATCTATTGGAAGACATCCTCGCCATTCTGACGGGGACGCTTTTGGTGTCGCTTGGCGTTGCTCTGTTTAAGCACGCTGGACTATTCACTGGCGGCACGGCGGGGCTTGCATTTTTGATTCATTACGCGACAGGTATTTCATTCGGCATCATCTTCTTTTTTATCAATCTACCTTTCTATTGGTTTGCGTGGAAACACATGGGTTGGCGCTTTACTGTCAAAACCTTTTGCGCCGTCGCCCTTGTTTCGCTGTTGGCAAATATTCACACCCAGATGCTACAACTAGGAACGATTGCACCGCTGTATGCTGCGCTGATAGGCGGCTCTTTGATGGGTGTCGGTTTCATCGTCTTATTCCGCCATCACGCCAGCTTAGGGGGCATCAACATCCTCGCGCTCTATCTGCAAGACAAACATGGTCTCCCCACTGGAAAATTACAGATGTTCATGGACATCGCAATCTTGCTCGCCTCTTTCCTCATCGTTTCGCCAATGGCAATGCTGCTTTCGATCGTGGGTGCCATCGTCCTGAATCTTGCGATTTTGCTGAATCACCGCCCCGGTCGTTACATGGCAGTTTGAACAAACCCTCTAAGTTTTAAACAACTTGGTTCGGGTCTAAAATACTTGTGTAAAATCAGCCATTTACCCCCTAATTCTCTGACCGCTATCCGCGGCCAAACGTCAACAACAAAGGCAAACAGATGCAATCCATCGTCATTAGCGGCACCGGTCTATACACGCCTACCGAATCGATTTCTAACGAAGAACTGATCGCCAGCTACAACGCCTACGCTGCACGTTACAACACCGAAAATGCGGTCGCTATCGACCAAGGTGAAATCAGCGCACTCGAAGCTTCCAGTGTCGGCTTCGTCGAGAAAGCCTCTGGTATCAAATCGCGCTATGTCATGAATAAAGAAGGCGTACTCGACATCAATCGTATGTGCCCTTCGCTCCCAGAACGTAGCGACGACGAACCCTCCATCATGTGTGAAATGGCCGTCGCCGCAGCCAAACAAGCCCTGCAACGCGCAGGCAAAACTGCCGCCGACATCGATGCCGTCATCTGCGCCGCCAGCAATATGCAACGCGCCTATCCGGCAATGGCCGTTGAAATTCAAAATGCACTGGGTATTACAGGCTACGCTTACGACATGAACGTCGCCTGCTCTTCGGCCACCTTCGGCATCCAAGCAGCCGTAGGCGCACTACAAAGCGGACAGGCACGCGCCGTATTAGTGGTCAATCCTGAAATCACCAGCGGTCATCTTAACTGGCGCGACCGTGACAGTCATTTCATCTTTGGCGACGCCTGCACCGCAGTGATTGTGGAACTTGCTGAGCATGCGACATCGGCCCATCAATTCGAAATTCTGGCAATGAAACTCAAAACCCAGTTTTCCAACAATATACGAAACAACTTTGGTTTCCTCAATCGAGGCGACGAAACTGGCATAGGCCAAGCCGACAAACTGTTCCGGCAGCAAGGTCGCAAAGTATTCAAAGAAGTCTGCCCCATGGCGGCGGAAATGATCAGCAACACAGTGCACAGTGCCAAGCTAAAGATCGAAGAAATTCAACGCTTCTGGCTGCATCAAGCCAACCTCAACATGAATCTCTTAATCGCCCGCCTCATCCTAGGCCGCGATGCCACACCGGAAGAGTCCCCGACCATTTTAGACCGCTACGCCAACACTTCATCAGCAGGCTCCATCATCGCCTTTCACCAACATCAAGATGATTTAGCGAAAAATGCGATCGGTGTGATTTGTTCTTTTGGCGCGGGCTATTCAATCGGCTGCGTGGTCGTGCGGAAAAAATAAATGAGCCTGCGAACTGGCTGCTCAAGCGGGAGCGAAAAAGCGCTGCCGCAAACCATTTAAGCCCACGCTGTCGATTAATTCCGTCAATCGCTGGGCTGATTTAAGATTTTGCGTACCGGTCCACTCGGCAATGATTAACTCGTTTTTCATCGAGTGCTCCCAGCCAACGAGTTCCGTGACACGCACTTGATAGCCATGGGATTCCAGTTGCAAACAGCGCAGCACATTAGTGATTTGGCTGCCAAATTCGCGGGTATGTATTGGATGTCGCCACAGCTCAGAAAGTGGATTTTGACGTACCGCCGCACTCTTATTTTTCTTAAGTTCAGCCGCCACTTCAGCCTGACAACAAGGCACCAAAACCATCCATTTCGCACGCTTTTTGAGCGCAAAATCGATCGCATCGTCGGTCGCCGTATTACAAGCATGCAAGGCCGTAACAACATCAATCTGCGCTGGAAGTGCACTCGATTGCGTGGACTGCGCGACGCTGAGATTTAAAAATTCCATACCGACAAAATCCAAGCTTTGCGCTAATTCACGCGATTTAGCAACCAGCTCATCACGCGTTTCAATTCCGTAAATCCGAGAAGTATTTTCCACCCCCAAAGACTTAAAAAACAAATCGTACAAAATAAAACCCAAATACGATTTCCCCGCCCCATGATCGACCAAATTGATCGCGCCCTTTTCGGATAAAACCTGCTGCAGCAAAGGCTCGATAAATTGATAGAGATGATAGACCTGCTTAAGCTTACGACGACTGTCTTGATTGAGCTTGCCGTCACGCGTAAGAATATGCAATTCCTTAAGCAGCGCTATCGATTGTCCAGGTCGGATTTCGTGTTTTTCATGGGTAGGCGATACCGACTTTTGCTTCAATGCCATTTCCGTCTCACATTTTTAATTGTTACATTCATCTTGACACCCATTTTCGCACAAAGGGACGCAAATTAGGGACGCAAAAAAGGGCTACGCGCCTAAGCGAGTAACCCTGTTCTGTACTGCTAATTTTGGTAGGCCGTGCGGGATTCGAACCTGCGACCAACGGATTAAAAGTCCGCTGCTCTACCAGCTGAGCTAACGACCCAAAACTTTTCGACGCTCGCCTTGCAAACACTAGGCTAACATCCTTACCTGTTACAAATAAAAAGGACTTAGATTTTCACCTAAGTCCTCATTAATCCGTCATAACGACTATATTCGTGGTAGGCCGTGCGGGATTCGAACCTGCGACCAACGGATTAAAAGTCCGCTGCTCTACCAGCTGAGCTAACGACCCGAAAGAACGAGATTATAGAATGCCTCAGCCTTCCTGTCAATTATGACCCCAGATTATTTTGTGAGTGAGAGCCTGTTTTTGGCTGCCTGCGCTGCATCGCTACCTGGAAATTGCGCGATGATAGCTTCCAAAATCTTACGGCTTTCCTTTTTGTCTTTCAACTCCAATTGGCAGTTCGCCATATTGAGCATCGCATCAGCCGCCTTGGGATGGTCGGGGAAATTTTTCAATAAGGCCTGCAAACTCAGCAAGGCATTTTTCCAGTCCCTCTGCGCATAGTAGGCATTGCTTAGCCAATATTGTGCTTGGCTATTGAAGATCGAGCTAGGATAATTCAAAGAAAAGGCGGCAAATGCGGTCGCCGCGTTGGGAAATTGCCCAGCCTTATACATCGCCAATGCCCCGTCAAAAGCGCGCTGTTCAATTTGATCGACGACGACCTCCTGCCCATTGATACTTACTTTTTGCGGCTCCAAAGCGCGCAAACGGCGGTCTAAATCGACATAAAAGTCTTGCTGCCGTTTTTGCGCGTTCGCCAAATCATTCACCAGCACTTCGATTTGTCCACGTAGACCCGCAATCTCGCTACGCAATTGCTCGTTTTGGTTATTCAATTCCAAAACGTTCATTTTGTCTGCTTTTTCCTCCAATTTGGCGTCTAGTTTTGCGCTCAAGGCAGCCACTTTGGTACGCAAATCAAGTATCGCTTTGCGTGCTTCATCATCGTCAAATAAACCAGCGCTGGCAAAAGTGGGCAGCAAAGCACACAGCAGAATTGCCCGCTTTGCTTGATTAATGAATGTAAGATATTTCATGGGCTTGCCCTCTTTGAGCGAATAAAAAAATCAGCGGATCAGCAAATCGGCAAATTTTGTCGAAATTTTGTCGAAATTTTCTAAAAAAAAAGACTCTGCAGCATAACACTGCAAAGCCCCTTTTTTACTAGCTTGAAGTACTAAATTTTATTGATAAACGATGTCGGAACGACGATTTTCAGCCCAAGAAGCTTCGTCACTGCCCATCGCTTTTGGCTTTTCCTTACCCAAGGAAACTGCTTCTACTTGAGTCTCAGAAACGTTGTACACAGCCAAAGCTTTACGCACGGCTTCTGCACGTTTTTGACCCAAAGCGATATTGTACTCACGGCCACCGCGTTCATCGGTATTACCTTGCACTAAAATTTTACGCGCTTTGTTCGTGACCAAATATTTAGCGTGGGCTTCGATCAAGGATTTGAATTCGTCTTTGATGACATAGCTATCGTAGTCGAAATAAACACTGCGTTTCGCCAATGCACCAACGGTCAAAGGATCAACTTCTGGCGCTTTTACTGTCTCTACTTTGTATGGATCGGCCTTAGGCGTTTCCTTAACGATAGGCTTTTCTTCGACCTTCACTGGATCTTCCAACTTAACCGGTGTAGTGCAAGCAGTTAGCAAAGCAAAACTAGTCAACATTAAGGCCAATGTTTTTGAAACTGATGTAAAACGCATGTCTTTCTCCTGTAAATATGTCTAAATAAGTCTAAAACTGCAATGCAATGGCAAATTATAACCGAAATAGAGGGAAAACCACTATTTCATCAAAGGTCCCCAAGTCGGCTCGCGAATTTCGCCTGCCTGCAGGCTAAGCTTTTGCTTCAATTTGCCGTCGGTGGAAACCACGCCTAGCGTACCGCGCCTGCCTTGCTGGGTCGCGTAGAGTACGTAGCGACCATTAGGGGCAAAACTTGGATACTCGTCCCGCGTGGTATCGGACAGCTTAAGTTCTTGTCCGTTCACTAAATCAAGTGAATAAACTTGATCACCACCTTCACGACGGGAGATAAAAACCAGCATATTACCATCGGGTGAAATGCGCGGCGAAATATTGTAATTTCCTTTGAAGGTAACACGCTTCACTTCTTCGCCATTGGCATTCATGCGATAAATTTGCGGGCCGCCACTACGATCACTGACAAAATAAATGCTTTGCCCGTCAGGCGAAAAACGCGCTTCAGTTTCGATCCCATTGGTCTGGGTCAAACGACGTAAGCCCGTGCCATCAGCATTGATCAAATACACTTGCGAAATCGCATCGCGTGACAAAGAAATCAAAAGCTGCGAGCCATCAGGTGACCATGAAGGTGCCGAATTATTTCCCTTAAAGCTCGCTACCGTACTGCGTTGTCCCGTCATTAAATTTTGAATGTAGATAATCGGCTTTTTCAGCTCCATCGAAACATAGGCGATCTTAGTGCCATCGGGTGACCAAGTGGGCGACAAGATCGGCTCTTTGGAGGTCAGTGCCACTTGCACGCCTTCACCATCGGCATCGGCAATTTCCAAACGAAATTCGCTACCTGCTTTGGTCACGTAAGCGATACGAGTGGAAAAAACACCGGGCACGCCCAATAATTTCTCAAAAATATCGTCGGCGATTTTATGTCCCGTTAAACGCATTCTCTGTGGTGGCGTGTCCATCGCAAAACCCGAGAGCAAACTCCCTTTGAACAGATCATATAATTTGTAACGCACTTCAAAACGAGCATCGGCTTTTTTGTGAACGCTACCGACCACCAAAACGTCAGCCCCTTTTGCCTTCCATACGGGATAGTCGATGACTGTGCTATCGGACACTGCGCCGCCCACTTCGATTAATTTAAAATAGCCACTACGATTGAGGTCATCACGAACAATCGACGAAACCAATTGCGGCGATAAATCTTCATCGGAAAAACTGGCGATGAGGATAGGGAGTTGCCCCGACCCTACACCCGAACCTTCAATTTTGAGCTGCGCATAAACGCTAGCCTGTGCCATCACACTGAAAAGAAAACCAAAAACAATTTTCAGAAAAAAACGATTCTTCATGGAGATTTAATCCTTCATTCTATGCTTATAATTAAAACTGGGCGGCGCTACCCCGGTCGATTTTTCTTTCGGAAAGGGGACTGAATTTTCGATCGCCGACGCAATCGCTTGGTCAAAAGCGGGAATGCCCGACGAACTCAGCAGTTTCACAGGCCCCCTCAGGGTGCCATCGGGAAAAAGATTAATTTGAAATTCGACTGTCGGATTATTCGAGGAATTATCTGAGCTCACGTAGGTTTTGTTATTCGACTTAATTTTTTCGCGTATCAGATTTGCATACGTTGCGTCACCGCGATTATTGCCTGTCGATTTAAGGGCATCCCCCAAAATACTAGCATTCGCTTTCACTGCCTGACCGTTGAGACGCTTCAGATCATCTGCGAATAATTTTTCTTTAATCGCATTTTCCTTGGCCAGTTTTTTCTTGTCTGCCTCGTCCTTCAATATTTTTTCTTTCTTTATTTTTTCTTCGGCGAGTTTCTCTAATTCTTTTTTCTTCACGAGTTCACGTTCTTCTTTGAGCGCTTTTGCTTCGAGTAGCTTACGTTTTTTTTCTTGCTCTAAAGCGATATCGGGCTCTTCCTCTTTGCGCTGTACTTTCACTGGCTCCGCTTCTTGCACGATCACTTTCGGTTCGATTGGTTCAGCCTGCGCCGCCTGCCGCACCGTCATGTCCCAGACCTCGGCCTCAACTGCAGTCGATTCTCGATTTTGCCATTGCACGCCAAACCATAAAAACCCGAGCAAAACGAGATGCACCAAGCCTGCCAAGCTAATTGAGGCCCAAGAAAACGCATCTTCATTCGCATTCATTCGCATTACATCAGACATTATTAGTACACCATTGTTAGTACACCACTTTTACCTCAATTAAACGAGAAACTATAGCGCACATCGAGTGCATTATCATTACCTTTACGTCCAACCAAACGCAGTCGCCGACTCCACTGCCAACTCAAACTCAAGGCATTACTTGCGTCCGATACGCCGCGCTCCACCGACAGTACCAAGCCCGGTTTGACATGTAGCCGGCCTGTCACTACATTTTCGTTGGCCGATGCGCCTACCGAAATAGCACCCGCCACGGTTTGACTGGGTAACTTAGAAAACAAACCGTGTTCGGGCGGGCCAACCGTCAAGCTATCGAAGCCAAGTCCGCGCACCCAGGTAGCAGAAGACTCGCGACTCCCATCTCCCCCTAAAATCGCCCCCGCCGCCGACAACAATGCGGAAATATCGGTACTACCATTTTGTTCTGACTCGCGACCAAACACGAGCCAAGAAATTTTCTCATTATCCGGCACATTCGGCTCCGACACCAAGCGCACCTGTGGATTCGCTACGCTTCCGATGATGTCTACGCCCGCCTCCACTTGCAAGCCTTTACGGAGCGCACGAATATTCAAACTAGGATTATTCGCAGCACCATGAAAATCTAAAATCCCGCGTTCAATGCTCAGCTGCTGCCCATAGCCTTCGTACACCCCGCCATCGGTGGCGATTCTGCCATTGGCAATCACGCTTTTGCCATCACTACTTTTAAGCCGCAGACTACCGGATAAAGCGGTATTCAAACCTCGCCCAACAAAAATAAAACGTGAGCCCATATCGACCGTTAAATCCAGCCGCGTTTTCAAACCCACCTTGTCGACACTTTGCTCTTCATCCGATTCGCTTGTCTTCGCGCTAGCGATCACCACGTCATCAGAAAGGCTAGGCGGCGGCAGTTTTGGCAATCGAAAAAACCCTGCGTCTGCACGCAAATTCCCTGTCAAAGCCCAAGCTTTATCCTGCTGCGCGATTTTGGCCTGTCCACTCATGACAAGCCAACGATCACGTCGCTGCAACAAGGGAAATTGCGTCCATTGAGCCGTAATACCGCCGGATTGGGCACGCCAATTCACATCACCACTGGCGGAAAATTGTCCTTGTGATTGTGATTGTGATTGTGCTTGCGTTTGTGTTTGTGATTGGCTCCAGCTTAAATCTTTAAAGCGTTCATGTTCAACAGGTCGGGTGATGGTCTGAGTAAACACTAATTTTTGCAGTGAGAGCGTATCCTCAGTCAAGGCGGCTTTCAGTTCGCCGTTAGGGAATAATAGCCCCTCAGATGCGAATGCCAATTCCAAGCGATGGCCTTCAATCTGCGCCTTGTACTTGGGCTTAAAAAGCTGGCCGCCCAACTGCGCATTCACATCCACACTTCCCTTCATCGTGAATTCTGGGCTTATTTGACTGGCCAGCCATTGTAATTCAGGTAGATGTACTTGCATCTCACCCTGAATCGGAGTCTGGGCATCGAGTATCCAACGATCTTGGCCTTTCCGAATCTCACTTTGCAGATGGGCTTGCCAAGTCCCTAATCGCTGACCACTGGCATTCAAATCAACCGCAACACGCTCGGCGTTTGGTTTGCCAGTTTGCGCTTGCGAAGTTAACTGTAAGTGCAAAGTTTCGATCCCCAGTGGCATCGTTTTTCCCGTACCATCGACATCACGTACCCCGATATCGCCGCCCTGTCTTTGCAAGTTCAAGGCTGCACGTAGGTGCTCCTTGAATTGAAAATCCCAAGTCAAACCCAAACGCAAATCCCCAACCAACGTCGGCTGTGGCTTCCACAGTGATAGCAAAGCAAGCGCTTGCAAGTCATCAAATTGCCCTTGCGAACTCAAATTTTGCGGTGTCCATTCTAGCTGTTTTAGACTGAGCTTACCGAGTCGTCCTTGCAATACCGCCGCGCCCATCACGACCGCTTGACGATGAATGTTCAATTCAAATGGGCTTTCCAAACGAAGGTCAGGCTCCACTTTTGCATTGGCACTGGTTTGACGATCTTGCGCCAAAAATCCATGCAAATTTAATTGCGTAACCCGACCTTTCCAGCCCAAATCTTGCCAAGCTGCACCCAGGATTCCACCGACCGCATCTAGGCTTAATTGGTGCTGGCGATCGAATTGAATTTCACTGTGAATTTGATGCGCATCACGGGTGCCGCCGACTTCAATCTGCGCGCTCTCAAAATAAGTTCGCAGCTTCGCGGTATTTCCCTCGCTCGCAGTCGAAATTGATGTAGTTGCGGCTGGCGTCAAGTCCGACTGCAATTGCGCGAGCTTGAGTTTTAGCGCTAACACACCCTGACTACCCGCGCCTAGCGTAATCTGCCCTTGCGCATGTGCAAGCCGCCGCCCATTTGAGAACACTAAATTCTCAGCCGCGAGATGAAGATCACTCTCGAAGGCAGAAAGTTTTCCCTTTAAAGACGCATCTATTTCTGCGCTACCATTCACGGGAAAACCGGTCTGCGCGGTCAATGCGGTTAAATCATTTCCTTTAAAATGTAGCTTAAGGATATCCTCGCCGTCACCCAGTTGTCCTTGCATTTCTAAATGATTGTCACCTAGGTGAAGCGCAGTTTGTTCAAATTTCAAACTACGAGCTTCCTTCCACTGGGAGTGCAATTGTCCTTCCAAATTTCGCCCCTGCCAAACACCACTGAGGCTAGTCACATTCACTTGCAGTTGCCATGCCGGATCGCTTTGTCCTTCTATCGACAATTCCGCATCCACACGTCCCACCGGCAGGGCAAACCATTGTGCTGGGTTAAAGTGAGTCAATTTTCCGTTCAGTTTGAAGCGATGCGTGTCATTTAATTCGACCTGGGCTTGACCCGTTAAAGTCGATTGATCAGCACTCAATTCAAATTGATCTAAGAACAAACGGGCACCACCGCCCACGGTCTGCAAATCGATATGGGCGCGCGTCAGCAGACGGGTACGCGAGTCTTGTAATTTAGCTTGAAATTCGATGCGACTCTTGCCTTGATTTTGAATCTGAACTTGCCCCTCAACATCGGTATGGCGTACCCGGCTATCAATCGTCGCAAGATTAAGATGCCGCACATCGAAATGCGCTTCAACTTGAGGAAATTGATCTTTGCTAAAATCGGCACTCATTTTTCCACCGATTTTTCCTAGCGCGCTTTCCTGGCCATTTTTCTTGCTCGATTGCGCCCCAAGCTCCGCCGAAAAATCAGTCAAATCGAGCTTCTGATTGCGCCACACAAGCTGCGCACTTAGTTGGCTCAGTGGTAGACCATTCTGATCCAAGGATGCGGCCTTCGCATTGCGCATTTGCAGCACACCCGACAAATGCAATAAGCGATCACGCTCTTCTTGTTGCAGTTTCAAATCCAAATCGAGTAAGGCATGTGGTGCGTTTGCCGCCAACAAATGCGGATCAAACTGGCGCATATGCGTCTCTAGCTTTTGCAGCACATGGGCTGAAAACAGGTGCACCTCAAGTGCCAATTGCGCTTGAGCCGAACTCAAAATACGCATTTCTTTCGTTTGCGCAGAGTTCGATTTTGCGTCCGTCACGGGCACATTATTTGTTAGGATTTCTTCTGCGCTTTTCACGGAAAATTGGAAATGATCGAGGGTGCCGCGTGCATGTCCAACTAGATGCAAAGCAGGTAGCTCTTCTTGCGCTCGATTTTGATAATCGACATTCGCGTCCAGTGCAAATGGGCGCTGACTGGCGAGCTTTGCGTGGCCCGACAACTGTCCCCATTCCGAAGCGAACGCCAACGTCGCTTGATATTGATCGGAACTCGCCACTACACTTCCATGCAGCTTTTCAAAGCGCAGGGGTGGACTCGCCTTCGCTGCCTTCTCCACTATAAACAAGCTCGCTTGAGTGATCATCAACTGCTTTACATTAAACGCAAAGGGGGCTTGCAAATGAACTGGCAATTGGGCGGGCGTATCGTCTTGGGTGACATGAATCTGCAAGGCGGCGGCCTTCAGCACATCGATTTGTAGCGCACTTGAAAATAGGGAAGAAATTGACCAGTCCAATTGCACATCCTGTGCATGAACGACTAATTTTTTGCTTTCGTAATCTAAATTTTTGATACGTAAATGATCGGCTAAGCGGCCTTCAACACCGTTAAGTTGAAGCCTACCCGGCGAGACTTCTGTCACCAACATCAAGACTAAGCGACTTCCCGTTTGCGTCCAGACACTTAAAAAAACCAGGCCTATGATCAATCCAAGCACAGCAGCAATCAAGATCAAACCGCGTTTAAGGCCGCGCCCTTTTACACTGGCTTTTTCTGGTGGCGGGGTGATGGCGACTGTCATAACGAAGCTAGGAATTCAAAAGGCAAAGGCAATGGAAAAATCCAAACGAAAACGCTTGGTCTGCCTTCCATAAGCAAGATCAAGCGCAACTGGCCCCGCCGGTGTTTTCCAACGCAAGCCGGCACCATAGCCGCGCTGAGTCTGTATTGAATGCAAACTCGGTGCGACCGCACCCACATCATAAAAAACAGCCGCGCCTATACTCTCGCTGGACCAATGTAAATATTCCGCGCTGGCGGTACCCATCACAGGCCCGCCGAGGACCGCCGCTCCGGCGCGAATACCAATACTTTGATAGGCATAGCCGCGCACGCTATTGCTACCACCAATGCGAAATAAGTAGTCTTCAGGAATGCCGTCGATTTTTGAAGAAAACACTCTGCCCGCTTCGAATCGAAGTTGCAAAGAATCGCGTTTGGCGATAGGAAACCATTGTTGATATTTGGTGTAAGCCCGGATAAAACTCTGATTACTGAGTAAAGAATGATGCGCCCCTGAAAAATCGAGCTGCAAACGATGTCCACTTCGCGGTGCGAGTAAATCATCTACATCCCGCCAGGTCCAACCCGTACTCAATACCGTTGCATGACTTTTTCTGTGCACTTGGGTCGTCACGTCGCGATTTTCCGTCACGCTTTCCTGCATAAAATTGCCCCCCAAACGCTGTTCTACATGCCCACGCGTCGTCGTGCGCAAGACACCGAAAGCATAACGTGCTTGGGTAACGCCTTCTATTTTTGATTGGTCCCAAAGCACACCAAAGGAATCGAGCTGGTGATGGTCGCTCGGTGGTAGATAAATTTGCGCATAAGCGAGCTGGCGCTTTTGTTCTATACGTAAGGCGCTTTGTAAGTCCCATACTTGATTGGCGAAATTTCGGTCACGATAAGTAACTTCAGCATGTAAGCCTGTGTTCGAGCTTTCACCCAAACTCAATCCCAAATCCCGCGCCTGTCGCTCATTGAGGGAAACCTCAATCGGCAAGGCTTGCGCTTTGCTGCTGTCGGGCTCAACATTAAATCCAACCGTAGAAAAATAGGCCGAATTTTGCAATGCACTTTGAAATTCCAAGAGTTTACGACTGGTATAAGCCTGTCCTTTTTTAGGTGGATCAAAGCGATCAATTAACCAGAGTGGATAGCGTTCCAAGCCTGTCACCTGCAAATCACCAAAATAAAATTCAGCACCGCTATCAAGATTCAAGATTAAGCTAACGCTGTGATTTTCGGCATCCACTTCAGCACGGCTATCGACCCATGTCGCCCCCATGTAAAGTTCACTCTTAAGGCTTTCCATCAAATGGGTTTTCGCCTTACTCCAGTCATCTTGCCGAAACGGCTTTTCCAATGACAAAGTCCATGCCTTGATGAGATTTTCACGGCGTTGAATGGCAGAGTCCTTACCCGCATTTGCCGCGTCTTCCAGTGCGCCCGTAAAATGAATCTGTACTTCCTTGATGCTACTGCGTTGGTTCGGGCTAACACTGACCTGTATTAGATTTTGCCCGCCCTCATTGGCATTACCACTATCAGCGCCATCACGATCAAGCACGTCGAATTTGATTTGCGGTGAAAAATAGCCTTCAGTCGCTAAAATTTGCTCGATATCGTTTTGCAGCTTACGCAAAAGTCCCGGCGTTTGAATTTGCGCTTCAGCCTGCCTAGAAAACACGGCAATATGCTCTTCCAACAGTGCCATCAATTCCGCATCAAATTTTTCGAGACGAAAACGGCTTAAATTTTGATTTGAGCTTGCCACCTGCTCATCTGGCTTATTAACGTTTAAGGGCGGGGCACTTTGCGCCCCTACACTAGCAAACATGCACAACAAAATGCCGCTGGCGCAGTGACGAAGAATAAAAGCAGCGTCACCCCTAAAAAATCCAGCATTCAATCTGCGCTTTCGCATCATTTGGTCGCAAGTCCAACTCGGTGAATTCCAAGTTTTTTAGCTTCTGAAATCACTTGTATGACCTCGTCGTATTTAATGTCTTTATCGGCAGACACTAAGACCGACAAATCCGGTTGCGTGCGGTGATATTCGCGCAGTTTTTCCATCAGATCGCGACGATTCGCTGCGGTTTCTTTTGATATTTGTTGTGCGATACCTTTACTCGTTCCGTGTCGATTAATACTAATCGTGGCAGAAGCATTTGGGCTCAAGGCGATTTCGATAAAATCGGGCGGCGCTTGGGTCGATTGCCCGGCGGTCGGCAGGTTGATGACGCTAGGATTCGTCATGGGCGCTGCCACCATAAAAATAACCAGCAAAACCAACATCACGTCGATATAGGGAACGACATTGATTTCAGCTTTAAATTTGCGTTTACGTTCGCCACGAAGTGAACTCATTTTCCTGCCGTTAGCTTAACGCGATTGCCTTTGCAAAATATTGGTAAACTCTTCGATGAAGCTCTCGAAACGGATCGCTAAGCGATCAATGTCATGGGAAAAACGGTTGTAGGCCAGGACCGCAGGAATCGCGGCAAATAAACCGATTGCGGTCGCCACTAAAGCTTCGGCGATACCGGGCGCCACCGCTGCCAAAGTCGCTTGCTGCACATTTGCCAAACCACGGAAGGCATTCATGATGCCCCATACCGTACCGAATAAACCGATGTAGGGAGACACCGAACCCACCGAAGCCAAGAAGGAAAGATGCGACTCTAAAATATCCATTTCACGTTGATAAGAAGCACGCATCGCCCTTCGAGCGCCGTCGAGCATCGCACCCGCGTCCAAACTCGCTTTATTCGCGGCTTTTACTTTATGGTATTCGTTCATTCCAGCTTCAAAAATACGCTCTAAGGCACCGGATTTATCGCGACTTCCACGTCGCTTGTTTAAAGCATTTTGATAGAGGTCAAGCAGGTTTCCACCAGCCCAAAACCCTTTCTCGAAGGCATCCGTTTGCGCACGCGCTTTTTTGATGGCAAACAGTTTGCTGAAAATATAATTCCAACTCGTCATAGACACGAGCAACAAGCCCGCCATCACGATTTGCACCAACAAAGATGCGCCGGTGATCAAAGAAAGAAAGGATAAATCTTGAGTGACTGTCATAAAAATTCTAAGAAAATGAAGTGTCGTGTAAAGTGTAACGCTAGGCCTTACGCATCTCGAATGGGGCGATGAAGCTAAGTCGCGCTCATCGAACTCGCGGCGACGATACGAGCCGCTAAAGTTGGCTCAAGCGGCATCACTCGCCAGTGGGTGCGGTCAACAAAGCAAAGCGTGATCTGCGCACTGGTTAATCGCTGATCGCCACGCATAATCGTCTGCTCAAGCACCAAAGAGGCACGCCCTAGTTTTTTGACCGCAAGTAGTGAGGCGAGTTCATCGTCTAAGCTCGCCGGTGCATGATACTCGACATTGCTCGATTTGACGACAAAGAAGCCACCAAATTTCTCCGCCCCTGAGGACGAATCAAAGTCCATGGTGCGCAACCATTCTGTCCTAGCACGCTCAAAAAATTTGAGGTAATTTGCGTAGAACACGATGCCAGCCGCATCGGTATCTTCAAAATAGACTCGTATTGGCCAACTAAAGACAAATCCTAGCGCCTTGTCTGCCGATCGATCAAACGTCACCCTACTCATGCGATTGCGCTTCACGCACAATTGCTAAGGGCGAAAACCCCTGACAGGTCGGCATCATTTCTATGCTATTGATATTGATGTGAGGCGGTTGAGTCGCGATCCAATAGGTGGTTTCAGCAATATCCTCAGCCGTCAAAGCACTTGCGCCTTGATAGACTTTGGCCGCCGCCGCATCGTCCCCTTTAAAACGCACATTGGAAAACTCAGTGCCACTACACAAGCCCGGTGCAATATTGCTGGCTCTGACCCCTGTGCCAATTAAATCCGCACGCAAATTAAGGGTAAATTGCTCGACAAAGGCTTTGGTCGCGCCATAAACATTACCTCCGGGGTAAGGAGTCGACCCTGCAATCGAGCCGATATTAATGATCAAGCCACGCCGTTTGGCGACCATCGCAGGAAGCAAGGCGCGCGTCATTCTGACCAAACCCTTGTTATTGGTTTCTATCATGGTCTCCCAATCTTCCAAATTGGCTTGCTGAGCAGGCTGTATGCCCAAAGCCAATCCTGCGTTATTCACCAAAACATCGATATCGGCCCATTCTGGCGGCAGCGCGTCAAGCATCGCGGCGATGGAGCGTGGATCACAGACATCTAAGGCCAAAACCAACAAAGCATCACCTAATTCGTCTTGCAAAACGCGTAATTTATCCATACGCCGCGCGGCGGCAATCACACGATGCCCCTCGCGCACAAATTTGCGCGCCATCGCCGCGCCAAAACCTGAACTCGCCCCAGTTATCAAAACCAGCATCATTTCTCTCCTCAAATACCTAATCTACACCGCAAGACATGAATACCGCAGCACAGCAGCCCAGCAAACCCAAAAGCGCCATTCTATCTTTTTTTCGCCGAATGCCCTACGACCAAGCTAAGCACTCTCTATATCGGCGCTCTACTGGAATGACATAGAAAAACCATGACACCAGTCTCGTTCGAAACAAACACGAGCGAGAGCGCTTTAGATTTCTAAGTCACTTCTGTTTTAACTAGGATTTTTTAACAGCCAAGCCGCTTATCATCCGCTTATCATCCCATTCACAAGGCAAAAACAGATTTGTCTGAATTGATGTATTGCATTGCAGCACTTGCCCAAAAAGCCTGCTTCACGTAAAATTTGCCCACCATTTTTGTCTCACGCAACTGGCGAAAATGTAGCGCGTTTTTATCCAAATCGCGTATGCAAAAGATGGAGTTCCATCGTGAAGCGTGAGATCTGCAGAATCATACTCAGCTTCAAAGTGATTCTGGCCGTGCGCCTGGGTTAGTCTATGGTAAAAGTGATTGCGGCTTTGCCCTTGCATTTTTACGGATCAAACCCAATCAAATTTTTTTCAACTTCACGTTTTTCAACAGGACCCCCATGTTCGCCAAGAATCATACTCTCGCTGAAATTGACCCGGAAATTCTGGTCGCAATTCAAAACGAAAACCATCGCCAAGAAGAGCATATTGAGCTCATCGCATCGGAAAACTATACCTCACCGGCTGTCATGCAAGCCCAAGGCTCGCAACTGACCAATAAGTACGCTGAAGGCTATCCAGGAAAGCGCTACTACGGTGGCTGCGAAAACGTCGATGTCGTTGAACAATTGGCGATTGATCGCTTAAAGAAAATTTTCGGCGCGGAAGCCGCCAATGTGCAAGCTAATTCCGGCTCCCAAGCGAATCAAGGTGTTTTCTTTGCGGTCTTAAAACCGGGCGACACCATCATGGGAATGTCACTCGCCGAAGGTGGTCATTTGACCCACGGTATGCCACTCAATATGTCCGGCAAATGGTTTAATGTGGTGTCCTATGGCTTGAACGAAAAAGAAGAAATCGACTACGAAGCCATGGAGCGCCTAGCGCGCGAAACTCGGCCTAAACTCATCATTGCCGGCGCATCTGCCTACGCCCTCAGAATTGACTTTGAACGCTTCTCAAAAATCGCAAAAGAAGTCGGCGCTTACTTCATGGTGGACATGGCTCACTACGCTGGCTTAATCGCCGCAGGTGTCTATCCCAACCCCGTTCCACACGCTGATTTCGTCACCTCCACGACGCACAAATCCCTGCGTGGCCCTCGTGGCGGCATCATCCTGATGAAAGCTGAACACGAAAAAATCATCAATTCGTCTATCTTCCCAGGCTTGCAAGGCGGCCCCTTAATGCACGTCATTGCGGGCAAAGCAGTTGCCTTCAAAGAAGCGCTCAATCCAGACTTCAAAGCCTACCAAGAACAGGTTCTCAAAAATGCCGATGCCTTGGCGAAAACGCTCATCAGCCGTGGCCTGCGCATCATTTCTGGCCGTACTGAATCGCATGTCATGTTAGTCGATTTGCGTTCCAAGAACATCACCGGAAAAGCTGCTGAAGCGATTTTGGGTTCTGCACACATCACTTGCAACAAGAATTCCATCCCGAACGACCCAGAAAAACCATTCGTTACTTCTGGTATTCGTTTAGGTAGCCCAGCGATGACGACCCGTGGTTTCAAAGAAGAAGAATCCATCAAAGTCGGTCATTTACTATGCGATGTTTTGGATAATCCTAACGATGCGGCAACCATAGAACGTGTGAAAGCAGAAGTCAAAAAACTGACCTCCGCCTTCCCCGTCTACGAAGCGTAAGCATCAAAAAAAAGCCACTCAAGCGAGTGGCTTTTTTCTATCCCGCACAACAGAAAGCGAGCTCAATGCATGAAATGCCCGTTCTGCCATCATTCCGACACCCAAGTCCTAGATACCCGTATCTCAGAAGAAGGCGATAGCATACGTCGTCGTCGTCGCTGCGCAAGCTGCGATAAACGTTTCACGACCTATGAGCGCATCGAATTGACGATGCCCGTGATCGTCAAGAAAAACGGCAGTCGCTCGGAATATGAATCAGGAAAATTACGCGCAAGCCTAATGCTAGCACTCAGAAAACGCCCAGTCTCCGCTGAAGCAGTTGACACAGCCATTAGAAGAATCGAAGAAAAATTATTAGCCAGCGGCGAAAGAGAAGTGGTCTCAGGCCACGTAGGCGAACTCGTCATGCGCGAATTAAAACGTCTAGACAAAATAGCCTACATCCGATTCGCGTCGGTGTACAAAAGTTTTGAAGACGTTTCGGAGTTTGTTGAGGCGATTCAGGAGGTTAAGAAGCGGTGAAAATAACAGCCGAAGCGCACAAAAACTGGGCAAATAATTGATCAGTTTTTGTGCGCAAAATGCAACTATTTAGACCAACAAGTTTGAGTCGTCATGCCGTCGTCCAAAGTCCCAGAAGTACCTTTTTGACCTAGGTTGTTATAAGTTAAGGTTTTGCAAGGATCAGATGACATCGCGTTTTTGGGAACCGCCTGTAGGGTAAAACCCGTAGCGGTCACACTACTGGCCGCAAAAGAAATGTCGTAGTTTGTTGTCGTGCCCGAAGTATTCTTCGGCGCGATTATCGTTGGAAGCGTTGGTGTGGTTGCAACTCCGCTCGCATTCAACGGCATGTAGCTATTGCTTTCAGTAAATACGCGCTCCATATACTGCGCGTCCTCCAAAAGCAGAGCACGTGCATCCGCTCGTTTCGCACTCCTTGAATTTTTAAGATAAGTTGGATATACCATCGCAGCGAGTAAAGCGACGATCACAACGGCAATCATCACTTCCATCAAGGAATACCCGCCTGCGTTATTTCGTCGTTCAAAGACAGTTTGAGACATGATCAACCTCAATTAATTACACCAAAAAATAAGTATGGTGGGACATTATTACTTAATCAAAATTTGACGCCATAAGCGAGCTGTCGGAACCCCTTGCGACAACCCCAATTTGGCATCACGAATCTCCGCTGTCTTGGAATCAGCCTGAAAGATTTTGACAGAGCGATTACCCAAACGAATCACTGCCGTCCCAAATGTCGAATTCGTCTGACGTCCACTCACCATTTCATCCGAACTGTCCACTTTTCCGTCGCCAGTGACATCGATCGTTCTATAACCCAGTGGTGCGCCATTGAGCGGACTAATTTGCAAGGTCGT